>DATKEY010000425.1:0-14520 GCA_035544475.1 Candidatus Dormiibacterota bacterium
GTCCGCTCGCCGGCCTTCGCATCGCCGGCTGCCTCCACATCACCACCGAGACCGCCAACCTCGCAATGACCCTCAAGGCCGGGGGCGCCGACGTGCGGCTCTGCGCGAGCAATCCGCTCTCCACCCAGGACCCGGTGGCGGCGGCGCTCGTCGCGCTGCACGACATCCCGACGTTCGCGGTGAAGGGCGAGGACTCCGCCCGCTACTACGCCCACATCGCGTCCGTGCTCGAGTGCGAGCCGCAGCTCACGATGGACGACGGCGCCGACCTCGTCAGCCAGCTCCACAAGGACCGGCAGGACCTCCTCCCCGGCGTCCTCGCCGGCACCGAGGAGACGACCACCGGCGTGGTCCGGCTGCGCGCGATGGCCCGCGCCGGGGCGCTGCGCTTCCCCATCGTCGCGGTGAACGAGGCCGACACCAAGCACATGTTCGACAACCGGTACGGCACCGGCCAGAGCACCCTCGACGGCGTCATCCGCGCCACCAACCTGCTCCTCGCGGGCAAGACCCTCGTGGTCTGCGGCTACGGCTGGTGCGGGCGCGGGCTCGCGATGCGCGCCGCCGGGCACGGCGCTCACGTGGTGGTCACCGAGGTGAACCCCCTGCGTGCCCTCGAGGCCGTGATGGACGGCTACCGGGTGTCGACGCTCGAGGCGATCGCGCCCCAGGCGGACCTGGTGATCACCGTCACCGGCGACCTCAACGTCGTCGACCGCCGCCATCTCGAGGTGATGAAGGACGGCGCGATCATCGCCAACAGCGGCCACTTCAACGACGAGATCAACCTCGCCGCGCTCGACGAGATGTCGTCGTCGGTCACCCATCCCCGCCCCTTCGTCGCCGCCCACCGGCTCCCCGACGGGCGCACCCTCCACGTCCTCGCCGAGGGACGGCTGGTCAACCTCGCCGCCGCGGAGGGCCATCCCGCGGCCGTGATGGACATGTCCTTCGCCAACCAGGCGCTCTGCGCGGAGTACGTCGCCCGCAACCACGCCTCGCTGAAGCCCGACGTCTACGACGTCCCCGAGGACATCGACCGCGAGATCGCCCGGCTCAAGCTGCACAGCATGGGGGTCGCGATCGACGTGCTCACCGAGGAGCAGGAGCGGTACCTGGCGAGCTGGGAGTCGGGGACGACCTGAGCAGGGCTACACCCCGGTCCAGAGCGCGACCTGGCCCGCCCACCACTGCGGCCGCCGGCCGAGCAGGTCGGTCATCACCGCGGCCATCACCTCCTCGTGCGCCATCGGGCCGATCACGACGTCGTGCACCCCCCAGGCGCGGAGCTCGGCGGCGATGCGTCCGCGCAGCGCGGCGTCGAGCGGTGGCGCCGTGCCCTGTGACCAGATCTGCTCCATGAGCGCGGAGGTCGCCGACGGGGGAGGGCCGTAGATCCGCGTCCCGCCCGGGCCCGGGCCCTGGTAGTAGCCCTCGGGCATGCGGAAGCGCATCCCGCTGAGCGCCTGCCAGACCATCGCCTCGGTGGGCACCGCCTCCCGGGAGAACGGGGCGACGAGGACGACGTCGCCCTCGCCGATCCGCTGCACCGCGGTGCCGGTGAAGAAGGTCGGGGTCGAGACCGGAGCGGTGGGGAAGGGCACGCGTGGGAGCAGGGTGACCACGGTCGCGGCGAGGAGCGCGCCGGCGAGCGCACGCGGCCGCGTGGCCCGCAGGTCGCGGACGGCGACGGCGAGGAGCACGGCGGCGGCGAGGAACGCGTAGAGCATCAGCCGTCCGGGGAGCAGGTTGTCGAGCACCGGCAGCCGGGTGAGGACGAGCGCGGGCAGAGGGATGTGGGTGTGGACCCCGCCGGCGTGGAGGGTCGTGCCGAGCGAGAGCACGACGGCGGCGCCGCCGGCGAGCGCCGCGGTGCGCACGACCGTCTCCCGGCGATGGCGGGCGACGGTCAGCGCGAGCAGCGCGAGCAGGGGGACGCCGAGGTAGCCGGTCCGCTCCGAGCCGTTGCCCGCGAAGCGGGCGAAGAGGCTCTGGGCGGGATGCGGGTCGAGCCACTGCGCCGAGCCGGGGACGACGAGGTTGAGCAGGTCGGTGCCGAACCCCGAGGCGGCCCCGGTGCCGTGCAGCCGGTCGCTGCCGAGGAACTGCACCACGAGCGCCCAGTCGGCGAGCACGGTGAAGACCGCGACGCCGGCGCCGAGCGCGAGGAGCAGCCGCCGGGCGTCCTCCCGCACGCGCTCGCGGTGCTCGCGGTGGAGGAGGGCGAGCACCGCGAGGGTGATCGCGGCGACGATCGCCTCGGTGGCGAGCAGCTCCTCGGCGATGAAGAGCTGAAGGGTGGCGAGCAGCCCGATCGCGGCGCCACCGGGGAGCGGCGACAGGCGCCGGGTGACGAGGAGCTCGAAGAGGACGAGGAGGAGGAGGGGAGGGATCGGCGCCATCACCAGATCGAGGTGGCCGGCCGCGTGGGCGACCATGTACGGCGAGAAGCCGTAGAGCAGGCCGCCGGCGAGCGCCCCCACCCGACCGGGCACGATCCGCCCGATCGCGAGGTATGCGCACCAGCCGCTGAGCGCGAGCGCCAGGGTCACCATCGCGTTGTAGGCGAGCACCGGGCCGGCGGCGGCGGTGAGCGGCCAGGCGGCGAGCGCGGTGAGCGGCTGGGACGAGTTCCACATCAGGTTGGCGCCGGTGGGATGGCCGATGTGGTCGGTCAGCAGCGGGTCGTGCCCGTGGGTCAGCGCCCATGGCAGCCAGCGCAGGAACCACATCGACTGCTCGCTGTCGCCGTGGCCGCCGATGACGAGGTGGGAGGGGTCCCGCCAGGCCGGCAGGAAGAGCAGGACGGACAGCCCGATCAGCAGCGCCGGGACCGCGAGGTGCACCGTCGCGGCGCGGCGGGATCGCGTGCCCGCCGGGGCGGAGGTGACGGTCATCCCCGTGGCGGCGCGGCGAGCAGCCGCGGGTCGACGTGGGTCCAGACGGCGACGCCACCGCTCTCCAGCGGCGGCCGGCCGGTGAGCGCGGTCATGAAGGCGGTCATCTCCTCGCGGTGCGGCATGGGTCCGACGAGGATGTCGCGCACCGACCAGGCCGCCAGGTCGGCGGCGATGCGCCGTCGCAGCTCGGCGGTCAGCGGTCGCATCTCACCCCGTGCCCGGATCGCCTCCATCACCGCGGAGGTCGTCGTCGGCAACGGCCCGTAGATGCGGTGCCCGTCGCGGTCGGGACCCTGGTAGTAGCCCTCGGGCATGCGGAAGCGCATCCCGCTCAGGGCCTGCCAGAGCATCGGGTCGTCGGTGACCGGGAGGGTGACGTAGGGGGCGACCAGGGCGACCTCGTCCTGGGGGATCTGCTGCACCCCGGCCCCGGTGAAGAAGGCCGGCGCGGAGACGGGCGAGGAGGGGAAGGGCAGCCGCGGGAAGAGGGTGACGGCGACCGCGGCGACCATCAGCGCGCCGGCGACGGCGGTGGCCGGCCACCGGCGCACCTCGTCCACGAACACCGCGAGGAGCACCGCGGCGAGCAGGAACGCGTAGAGCATCAGCCGGGCGGGGAGCAGGTTGTCGAGCACCGGCAGGTGGCCGATCAGCGCCCCGGGGAGCGGAATGTGGGTGAGCCGCCCGCCGACGTGGAGCGACGGCCCGAGCGAGAGCACGACCGCGGCGAGCCCGGTGAGCGCCGTCACCCGGACCAGGGGCCGGTCCCGGCGGCGCACGGTGACGATGGCGAGCACCGCGAGAAGCGGGATCCCCAGGTAGCCGTTCTGCTCCGCGCCGTTGCCGCTGAAGGCGGAGCTCACCGACAGCGCCCACGACGGCGCGAGCCCCTGGACGTTGGTGGGGACGCCGAGGTTGAGCAGGTCGGTGACGTAGACGCCCGGCGGCTGCACCGCCCCGCCGTGCAACCGCTGCGCGCCGAGGAACTGGGTCCCGATCGCCCAACCGCCGAGCACGGCGACGACCGCGCCGGCGACCGCGAGCGACCGCAGCGCGTGGCCGAGCCGGGAACCCACCTCGGCGCGGAAGAGCACCACGAGCACCGCCGCCGCGACCGCGGCGACGAGTGCCTCGGAGGCGAGGAGCTCCTCGGCGATGAAGAGCTGGCAGGTCGCGAGCACCCCGAGCGCCACCCCGCCCGCCATCCAGGACCGGCGCTGCCGCACCAGCACCTCCTCGAGGACGAGCAGGAGCAGCGGCGGGACCCAGACGGTGGTCAGGTTGAGGTGCCCGACCGCGTGGGCGAGCATGTACGGCGAGACCCCGTAGAGGAGCCCGCCGATCGCCGCGGGCAGCTGGCCCGGCACATGGCGCCGGATCACGAGGTAGGCGCACCACCCGGAGACCACCGGGGCCAGGGTCAGCATCACGTTGTAGGCCACGACCGGCCCCACGCCCGCGGTCACCGGCCATGCGAGGAGCGCCGTGAGCGTCTGCGGCGTGTTCCACATGAGGTTCACCCCGCCCGCGAGACCGATCTGGTGGGTGATGAGCGGGTTCTGGCCGTGGAGCAGCGCCCAGGGCGCCCAGGTGAGGGACCAGATCGACTGCTCGGCGTCTCCGTGCCCGCCGATGATGCGATGGGCGGGATCGGCCCACGTCTGCCGGAAGAGGAGCAGGACGATCCCCGCGTAGCCGGCGAGGACCCCGACGGAGGCGACGCCACGGGGCAGCTCCAGGCGGCGGGACGCGTCGACCCGGGCTCGTGCCGCGACCGAGGTCGTCATCCGGCGGGATCATGGCACGCTGTGACGGGCCCATGGCCGCAGCGCGCTGTCGCCATCGTGCTCGTAGAATCGCCGGGTTGCTCGAGGCGGCGCCGGGGACGCGTTCGCCGGTCCGGAGGTGATTGAGGTGATCGACGACGCGGTCCTGCGGACCACCCTCGACCGCGCCCTGCGTCGCGGCGGCGACTTCGCCGACGTCTTCGTCGAGCAGCGCCGCAGCACCTCCATCGCCATGGAGGACAGCCGGATCGAGCGCGTCCAGGCGGGCACGGAGCAGGGCGCGGGGGTCCGGGTCGTCAGCGGGCTCAGCACCGCGTTCGCCTACACCGACGAGCTCACCGAGGAGGGGCTCCACCGGGCGGCCGAGGCCGCCGCGGCGGCCGCGCGAGGTGGTGGGGACGGCGCCGCCATCGACCTCCGCGAGCGCCCCGCCGGCGAGCAGACGGTGCGGATCCCGCCCGACGGCGTCGACATGACGCGAAAGGTGGAGCTGCTGCGCGCCGCCGACACGGCCGCGCGCGAGGAGAGCGCCGCCGTCCGCCAGGTGACCGCGACCTACGCGGAGGGCATCCAGTCGATCATCGTCGCGAACAGCGACGGCACCCTCGCCCGCGACCGCCGCACCCGGGTCCGCGCCTTCGTCCAGGCGGTGGCGGCGCGCGGCGGCGAGGTGCAGAGCGGCTACGAGGCGCCCGGACGGGCCACCGGCTTCGAGCTCTTCGACACCCCGATCCTCGACGAGGCGGCCCGCGAGGCGGCACGCCGTGCCACCCTGCTCCTCGACGCCGATCCGGCGCCGGCGGGGACGATGGCGGTGGTGATCGGCAACGACTTCGGCGGCGTCCTCTTCCACGAGGCGAGCGGCCACGGTCTCGAGGCCGACCACATCGCCAAGCGCGCGTCGGTCTTCGCCGGCCAGATGGGCCAGCTCGTCGCGTCTCCGCTCGTCACCGCGGTCGACGACGGCACCCTCGACGGCGCCTGGGGGACGCTGCGCATCGACGACGAGGGCGTCCCCACCCAGCGCAACGTGCTCATCGAGGAGGGCGTGCTCACCGGGTACATGTTCGACCGGCTCCGCGCCCGCCAGGACGGCCGTCCCTCGACCGGGAACGGCCGGAGGCAGTCGTATCAGCACATCCCGATGCCGCGGATGACGAACACGTTCATCCTCCCCGGCGAGTCCACCGTCGAGGAGCTGATCGCCGCGACCCCGCGCGGGCTGTACGCCAAGCGCCTCGGCTCCGGACAGGTGAACACCGTCACCGGCGACTTCGTCTTCGCCGTCACCGAGGGGTATCTCATCGAGAACGGACGGATCACCCGCCCGGTCCGCGGCGCGACGATCATCGGAAACGGCCCGGCGGCGCTGCGCAAGGTCGACATGGTCGCCAACGACTGCGGGCTCGCCCCCGGCACCTGCGGGAAGGAGGGCCAGGCGGTCCCCGTGAGCGTCGGCCAGCCCCACCTGCGCATCTCCGAGCTCACCGTCGGCGGTACCCGCCTGGCGGGTGGGATGCAGATGTGAGCGCCGCGACCCAGCTGCGCTTCGCGGACATCGCCGGCCGGGTGCTCGACGGCGCGTCGTCGGGCGGTGCGGGCGAGGCCGAGATCTACGTGCACCACGGCGCCGAGCTCACCGTGAAGGCGTTCGAGGGCGAGGTCGAGTCGCTCACGTCGGCGGAGTCCCGCGGGATCGGGCTGCGCGTGTTCGCCGATTCGCGGATGGGCTTCGCGTACACCTCGGATCTCTCCGAGGAGGGCCTGCGCCGCCTCGTCGACACCGCGATCAGCGCCTGCAGGGTGAACGAGCCCGACGAGCACGCCGGCCTGCCCGACGCCGTGCCCGACGGCGACCTCGACCTCGTCGCCGCCGACTTCGACGCACGCTCGGTCGAGGAGCGGGTCGCCATGGCGCTCGAGCTCGAGCGGCTCGCGATCGGGGTGCTCCCCGAGGTGAAGCGCGCCGCGAGCGCGGTGTACGCCGACGAGCGCGGTCGCAACGAGCTGTACACCACCCGCGGTGTCGCCGCCGCCTTCGAGGCCACCGTCGCCTACGGCTACGTCGAGACGATCGCCGAACGCGGCGAGGAGATGCAGGCCGGGATGTCGTTCACCTACGGCCGCTCCGCGACCGCCCTCGACCTCGACGCCTGCGCCCGCGAGGCCGCCGAGCGCGCCGCCGGCCTGCTCGGCGCCGAGCGGATGCCGAGCCGGACCGTGCCCGTGGTCTTCGAGCCGTGGGCGGCGGCGTCGCTCGTCGGGACACTCGCGTCGAGCATCAGCGCCGAGGCGGTGCAGAAGGGCCGCTCGCTGCTCGCCGGTCGCATCGGCGAGGCGGTGGCCGCGAGCTGCGTCACCCTCGTCGACGACGGACGGCTCCGCGACGGCCTCGCCTCCCGCCCCTGGGACGCCGAGGGGGTGCCCACGCAGCGCACCGAGGTGATCTCTGAGGGGACGCTGCGGTCCTATCTTCACAACAGCTACACCGCGCGCCGCGACGGCAGCGCGCGCTCCACGGGGAACGCCGCCCGCGGCTCGTACCGGAGCACCCCGGAGCTGGGACCGACCAACCTCGTGCTCCTCCCCGGCACCGCGGGACCCCAGGAGCTGCTCTCGCGCATGGGCGACGGCATCCTGGTGACCGACGTGCACGGCCTGCACACCGTGAACCCGGTGACCGGCGAATTCTCGCTCGGCATCAGCGGTTTCGTGGTCGAGGGCGGCGTGCGCGGCGCGCCGATCCGGGAGATGACGGTGGCGGGCACGCTCCTCGATCTCCTCGGCGCCGTCGAGGCGCTGGGGAACGATCTGCGCTTCACCTTCGGGCCGGGGTTCGTCGGGGCGCCGTCGCTGCTGGTGCGCAGCCTGCCGGTGTCGGGGGCGTAGCGACGGGCGCGCGGGACGCGCTGCGCCGGGTGGCGGTCGCCACCGGGGCGGCGCCCTCGCTGCGGCGGGTGCGCGACCGCACCGTCGACCTGCTCGCGCCGGGCAGGCTCGGGCGCGACGAGGACCCCGCCAAGCGCCGCAACGACCTCGACGGCGACCTGCTCCGCCGCCTGCTCGCCTTCACCCTGCACGCCGACTCCGACTGCATCGACGTCGGCGCCTACCACGGCGACGTGCTCTGCGACATCCTCCGGGTCGCGCCGCGCGGCCGGCACCTCGCCTACGAGCCGCTCCCGCACCTTCACGCGCGTCTGCGTGAGCGCTTCCCCGGCGTCGACATCCGCCGGGCCGCGCTCTCCGACCGCGACGGTGAGACCACGTTCGTCCACGTCCGCGACCTGCCCCAGTACAGCGGGCTGCGCGAGCGCACCTACCCACGTGACGTCGAGCGCGAGGTCATCACCGTCGCGACCGAACGCCTCGACGACCACCTCCCCGACGGCTGCGCCCCGGCGTTCGTGAAGATCGACGTCGAGGGGGCGGAGTGCCTGGTCATCGAGGGCGCGCTCCGCACCCTCGCCGAGCACCGACCCACCGTCGTCGTCGAGCACGGGCCCGGGGCGAGCGACCACTACGGGAGCACCCCCGCCCAGCTCCACCGGCTGCTCTGCGACGGCGCCGGGCTGCGGATCTTCGACCTCGACGGCGACGGCCCCTACAGCGTCGACCGGCTCGAGGAGAGCTACGCGAGCGGAGCGCGCTGGAACTACGTCGCCCACGCGTAGTCCGCAAGCGGGAGCGTCAGTACCAGATGGTGCGGGTCCGGTGGTACGGCGGCTCGCGCAGTCCCTGGCCGCGCCACCACAGCAGGGTGTCGACCGCGCACGCCTCGATCCCGGACAGGGCGGCGAGCCGATCGACCGCGACCACGGCCGTCGCCCGGATCTCCACCTCGGCCTCGGAGCCGGCGGCGAGCTCGACCCTCGCATCGACGGTATCTGCCAGAGACGGCGAATACTCGAGGACGCCGCAGGCGCGCAGCACCTGCGGCACCTTGTAGTCCGCGAACGCCGTCAACCCACCCCGGTCCCGCAGTCCCGCCGGCGCCTCGTCCCCGAGCGCGGTCGCGCAGTCGTACGCGGCGATCTGCGCCCGCTTCAGGAACGCCACCGGCTCGCCGCGGTGCACGGCCACGTCCCGGAACCCGCGAAGCCGTGAGGCCAGCTCCACCGCGAACCCCGCCGCCGAGGACGCGGCGGCGAGCGGCGACAGCGCCGATCCGCCGTGCTCGCGCACCAGCCAGCGGGCGAGCTCGACCGTGACCTCGTGGCGCTCGGCGAGCAGCGGCGGCCCCGCGGGACCTCCGGGGTCCCCGCGCAGCACCTCCGCGAGCTCGGCCACGCTCCACGCCGCGACGTGGTCCGCCCGGTGCACGGGCACCCCGTCGCGCACCGCCCGCCGCATCGCCGCGGCGAGCGCCATGTACCCGTCCGCCCCCTCCACACGCCAGCGCGGCTCGTCCTCCCAGAAGCAGAAGTTCAGCGCGCTCAGCACCAGCGTCCACCCGGCCCCCTCCTCGGCGTCGCCCGAGCCGGCGTGGTCCTCCTCCCAGGCGGGGATCACCGGACGCCCGGCGGCGAGCTCGCCGGCAAGGCTCGACAGCGCCGCGCCGTCGATCCGCACGTGGGACGCGCGGCCGGCGACCCTCAGGCAGCTCTCCCGGACATCAGGGACAGCGGACGGTGACGTCACGCCGCACCTCGCGGGTGGTCGGCGAGACGATGTGGAAGACCATCGTCCCCCCACCGTTGTGCACCCCGACGAACCGCCAGTCCTCGGTGAGCTCGAAGCCGCTGTTGCCGTCGAGGCTCAGCAGCGTGTTCCCGGTCGACTGTCCGTCGCTGCGGTCGAAGCGGTAGGTGATCGACCCCGCCCCGCTCAGGCTCCCGTGGGCGGTGAAGTGCACCGTGGTGACGCAGTCCCCGGTCGTCTGCTGGGTCGCGTCGAGGGCGACGTCGGTGCCGACCACGAGCGGACCCGAGCCCTGGGAGCGCAGCACCACCACGAGCACGGCCACGACGATCACCAGCGCGACCCCGAGGGCCACCCAGACCCAGGGCGACGTCCCGGACCGCTCCGCCGGCGGCGGCTCGATCGGCGCCATCGCCGGCGCCCGGGGCCGTGGCGGCGGGGGAGGGAGGTAGTTCGGCGGCGGGGTCTGCAGCGGCCGGGCCGCAGGCGCCGGCGGCTCGCCGGCGGCCACGCGCGAGCCGGGTGGCGGCGGCGCCGGGAGCGTGGGCACGAATGGCGGAGGCGGCGGCGGGAGCACCTCGGGAGCGGGCTCGCCGGCCGGCGGCGGCGGCGGCTCGGAGGATCCGGCCGGCTCGCTCCCCGGGGACCCGCGTCCGGGCATGCGCGGTTGCGGCGGCACCCCCGGTGCGGGCGCGGCTCCCTCGCCGGGCTCGCCGGTCCCGGGCGGCGCCTCGCCCTCGGCGGTCACGGATAGATGCCCCGCACCGAGGTCGCGTCGGCGACCCGCTTCACCGCCACGAGATAGGCGCCCACCCGCCACGAGACCCCGTACGTCAGCGCCGATTCGACCATCTGGGCGAACCCGCTGCACATCACCTTCTCGAGGCGCTGGTTGATCTCCGGCTCCTCCCAGAAGAAGGACTGGAGGTCCTGCACCCACTCGAAGTAGGAGACGGTCACGCCACCGGCGTTGGCGAGGATGTCGGGAACGACGACGACGCCGCGCCGCTCGAGGATGTGGTCGGCGTCGGTCGTCGTCGGGCCGTTGGCGCCCTCGACGATCAGCCGCGCCCGGATACGCGCGGCGTTCGACGCGGTGATCTGGCTCTCGAGGGCGGCGGGGACGAGCACGTCGACGGGGAGCTCGAGGAGGGCCTGGTTGCTCACCTCCCGGACGTTGCCGAAGCTCGCGAGGCTCTCACCCCGGCGACGGTGCTCGAGCAGCGCGGGGATGTCGAGGCCCTCGGGAGCGTGGATGCCGCCGGTCACGTCCGAGACCGCGCAGATGCGGAAGCCCGCTTCGTGCATGAGAAGGGCGCTGACGCTGCCGACGTTGCCGAACCCCTGCACCGCCACCGTGGTCTTCGACGGATCCCGTCCGAGGTGACGGCACGCCTCGAGGGCGACGACGGTGACGCCCCGTCCGGTGGCCCGGGGACGGCCCTCGCTGCCGCCGATGTCGAGCGGCTTTCCGGTGACGACCGCGGGGACCGAGTGGCCCGCCTCCATGGAGAGGGTGTCCATGATCCAGGCCATGATCTCGGCGGTGGTGTTGACGTCGGGCGCCGGGATGTCGGACTCGGGCCCGATCAGCACGGTGATCTCCGAGGCGAAGCGGCGGGTCAGCCGCTCGAGCTCACGGTGGCTGAGCTCGGCGGGGTCGACGATCACCCCGCCCTTCGCGCCGCCGAAGGGGAGATTGGCGAGGGCGCACTTCCACGTCATCCACATCGCCAGCGCCTTGACCTCGTCGAGGCTGCACTCGGGGTGGAAGCGGATGCCGCCCTTGGCCGGGCCGCGAGTGGTGTTGTGCTGGACGCGGTAGCCCTCGAACATGCGGACGCTGCCGTCGTCCATCTGCACCGGGAAGCGCACCGTGAACTCGCGCCGGACCTCGCGGAGCACCGCGCGGAGGCTGGGCTCGAGGGAGAGCAGCTCGGCGGCGGTGTCGAACTGACTCTGGGCGTTGCGCCAGGGGTTCTCGGAATCGTCCAGCGTTCTGGCGGCGACGGTCATCGGTCGGGACCCTAACAAGGCGGCGGCGCCGCCGGGTCAGCCTCCGGTCTCGCCGACGGTGAAGTCGACGGTCTGGGCGGCGCTCTGGCCGTGGACCACGCTCACCGTGTAGCGGCCCGGGGCGAAGGCGGTGCCCGCCGGCGCGGTGAGCTCGACGGTGACCGCGCCCTGCCCGGTCGGGGTGTCGAGGCGGTAGGTGTGGTCCTGGACCACCTGGGGTGGTGGCAGCCCCGCGGAGTCGCGGATGACCTTCAGCTCGAGGCTGTCGTGCGGGGTGGCCCCGGTGTAGTGGATGTCGACGAACAGGTGGTTCGTCGTCGCCGGGAAATGGGTCGTGTTCGGTGCGGCGGTGACCCCCGAGGCGGAGTCGGCGGCCACGGTGCGCAGCGTGCCCACCGTGAAGGGCGCCGCGCTGACCGCGTGGTCGGGGCCGCCGGTGCTGGCGAGATCGAGGTGACTGACGACGAGGGCGAAGGCCGCGAGCCCGACCGCGGACGAGGCGGCGAGCGTCATCAGCAGTCCGGAGTGGGAGCGCGGCTCCACCGCCGGCGCCGCCCCGTGCCGGGTGCCGGGGAGCAGCTCCATCGCGGCCGCGGGCGACCAGGGGCGCCCGCCGGGCTCGAGCATCTCCGGCGGCGGGATCCAGTAGGCGGTGTCGTCGAGGACACCCGTGGGGGCGAGCTCCGCGTCGGGCTCGAGCTCGGGGGTGGCCTCGACCTCCGGGGCGCTCTCGATCTCGGGGGTCGCCACCGCGGTGGAGGACGCGGCGGCCTCACGACCGGCGGGCCGCGCCGCCGTCCGGGCGCGCCGCGCGGGCGCGGGCGCCTCCTCCTCCAGGCCCAGCGTCTCGACGAGGTCGCCGAGCTCGGCGACGAGGTCGGTGAACTCCTGGGGGCGTCCGGTGGCCTTCGAGGGTCGCTCGTCCATCACCGAGTGCAACGGTACCGCACCGTGACTTCTGTCACCCCGCGGCCCCGGCTGCCTACGATGGCCCCCGTGTCCATCCCCGCTCTCGCGCCGATCGTCGGCGTGCTCGTCCTCGCCGAGCTGGCCGTCGGGACCCTCGCGGCCACCTACGCCGGCGACCTCCTCGGGGAGGTGGGACGCGGCTTCCTCGGCACCACCGCGGCGATCTGCCTGGCCCTGATGGGCATCTGCCTGGGCATGGCGGCGGCGCTGCCGGACCTCGCGCAGCTGCTCCACCACCCGGTCGACGAGGGCGGCTTCGCGTCCTTCGTCCACTGGAGCGTCGCCTTCACCGTGGCGCTCGGCGTCTACACGCTCATGTGCGCGGTGGGGACCGACCCGGCCCGCCGGGTGGTCGGCGCGGTCGCGGTCGCCTGCGGGGCCGTCGCCATCGGGCGCGCCGCCGCAACCTTCGGCTTCTCCGGGGTGGGTGGCCTCGCCGGGGCCGTCGCCTTCGTCCCCGCGGCCCTGCTCGCCGGGAGCACCCTCGCCGGGATGCTGCTCGGCCACTGGTACCTCATCGCCCCCGACCTGTCCTTCCGGCCGCTGCGCCGTGCGGTGTACCTGATCTTCGCCGCGGTCGCCGTCCAGGCGCTGGCGGTGGCGATCGCCCTGGCGACCGCCGATCCGGCGGTGCGTGCCAGCCTCCTCGGCGAGCGCTACGGCGCCTCGTTCTGGCTGCTGGTCGTCGCCGCCGGGCTCCTCGTCACCGCTGCGGTCAACGCGCTCACCCTCCACTACGCGCGCATCCGGGCGAACCAGCCCGCCACCGCGATGCTGTACATCCTCGTGATCACCGTGATGATGGGCGTCGTCCCCGGGCACCTCCTGTACTTTCTGACCCGGGTCCCGGTCTGACGGGCTACGAGGGCGGCGCGAGCACCGCCTCGATGCTGGGATCGCCGATCGCCGCCGCGTGCTCGAGGGCGTGGACGTCGCCGGCGAGCGCGGCCTGCAGGCTCTGCTCGAGCTCGCTGTAGACGAACATCTCGCGCATCCGGGTGACCGCGGTGCTCTCGCCGGCGCGCGCCGCCGAGTCGTCCTCCTGGGCGGCGACGAAGCAGGTGGCGCTGCAGAACTGCCCCGCCTGCCAGAGGTCGCGGCGGGTGCGGAGGATGAAGTGGAGCCGGCCGCACTGCAGGCAGATGCGGCCGACGTTCAGCGCCTGCACCGGGCGGCCGACGAGGTGGGCCATCAGGCCCTGACGGTCGGCGGCGGCGAGGCGTCCGGGCCGGCCCCAGAGGAGGTAGCCGAGACCGCCGACGACGATGCCGAACGGGAGGAGGATGAGCGGGTTGAGCGGCTTCGGCGCGGGCGGGTCCGCATGGCTGACGCTGACCCCGGGCGCGATGACCCCGGTCTCGGGCTCGGGCTGCTGCGCCGGCTGGGTGCCGGGGTAGGGCGCGAAGCTGTACTTGGGCAGCTGGGGTGCGCCCGCGGGCGGCGCCGCCGCCTGGGCGCTGCCGACGGTGAACTCCGCGGCGCCCGGGTCGCTCGAACCCGCGGGGGAGACGACCCGCACCGTGTAGTCGCCCGCCGCGGTGTCCGCCGGGAGGGTGATCTGGAGAACGGTGTCGCCGGCGATGCTGAAGCTGCGGCCCTCGACGGCGGGGTTGAGGAAGACCTGGTTCACCGTCGTGAAGTTGAAGCCGGTGAGGAGGAGATGGAACGGCTGTCCGTTCGGCACCAGCAGCAGCGGCGACACGGTCGTCACCTGCGGCGGCTGGCTCGGGTCGGCGTGCACGGTCAGCGGCGCGGCGAGCGCGGCTCCGAGGGAGGCGGCCACCGTCGTGGCCATGAGGGCGTGGCGCCAGTGCATGCGGGTCAGCTCCATCCTGAGGCGTTGAAGTAGGAGGGGTCGACGAGCTTGATGGAGACCGCTCCCTCGTCGTTCGGCATCCAGGTCCCGGTGGTCTCGGACTGGGCGATCGGCGCGACCGTGGGGGGGGTTGTGGTCGGATCGGGGGTGCGCTGGTAGGTGTAGATATGGGTGTCGTTGGTGGGGGCGAAGAGGCCGTACATCTTCACCGTGCCGAGGTCGTCGATGACCGGCAGCAGGAGATACCGGGAGCCGCTGATCACCGCGTTGGGACCGCCGCCGGCGCTGTTCACCGGGGTCACCGGCTGTCCAACGGCGTGCTCGCTATCCGAGCTGAGCTGTCCCTGCCAGCAGTTGCTCCCGTAGGCGCAGTGCAGCGTCTGGTTCATGG
>DATKEY010000426.1:0-7385 GCA_035544475.1 Candidatus Dormiibacterota bacterium
CTTCGCGCGCACCGCGCCGAGGTCGACCTCGAGCCAGAGGTCGAGCGCCGCCTCGAGGGCCGCCATGCCGAGGATCGGCGGCGTGCCGCAGAGGAACCCCCCGACCCCGGGCGCGTGGCGGTGCCCGGGCTCGAAGGCGAAGGGCTCGGCGTGCCCCATCCATCCGCGGAGCGGCGAGCGCACCGCCCCATGGAGCCGCCGCGCGACGTAGAGGAACGCGGGCGCGCCCGGGCCGCCGTTGAGGTACTTGTAGCCGCATCCCACCGCGAGGTCGGCGCCGGAGCCGCCGAGGTCGACGGGCAGTGCGGCGGTGCTGTGGGAGAGGTCCCAGAGGCTCAGCGCTCCGCACGCCCGGGCGGCGGCGCTGAGCGCCGCCATGTCCTGCACCGCGCCGGTCGCGTAGTCGACGTGGGTGACCATGAGCACCGCGACGTCGCCGTCGAGCGCCGCGGCCAGGTCCGCCGCGGCGACGGTGCGCAGCTCGCATCCGCCGTCGAGGAGCTCGCACAGCCCCTGGGCGACGTAGAGGTCGGCGGGGAAGTTGTCGCCGTGGCTGAGGATGACCCTCCGTCCAGGACGGGCGCGGACGCCGGCGCCGAGCAGCTTGAAGAGGTTCACCGAGGTGCTGTCGGCGACGAGCACCTCGCCCGCCTCGGCGCCGATCAGCGGCGCGACCTTGTCGCCGAGCCGGCGCGGAGCCTCGATCCAGCCGGCGTCGTTCCAACTCCGGATCAGCCCTCTCCCCCACTCCTCGCCCACGACCTCGGCGAGCCGCGGCGGGGTAGAGACCGGCAGCGCTCCCAGGCTGTTGCCGTCGAGGTAGATCAGCCCCTCCTCGAGGACGAACCGGCTCCGCATCGGCGCCAGCGGATCGACGGCGTCGAGGGCGGCGCAGGCGTCACGGTCGAGGGTCTGCGGCAGGCCGCTCACGGAGGCGATTCTGCTGGTCAGCAGGCGTCGATGGCGACGATCAGCCCGGAGGTCGAGTCCGTCGCGGCGAGCCGGCCGTCGGGGAGGACGGCGAGGCCCTGGGGCTCGCCCAGGCCGGTGGCGAGGGTGCGGTCGCCGCCGCCGGTCGGGTCGACGGCGAGGACGGAGTGATCGGAGAGGGCGGTCACGTAGAGGAGGCCACCCCGGAGCACGACGTCGTCGAGGTCGCCGAGGCGGCCGACCGGATGGACCCCTCCGGCGGGGTCGACGCGGAGGAGCCCCGGCGACGCCTCGGCCGCGACGTACACCGAGCCGTCCGGCGCCGCGACCGCGCCCACCGCCCGGCCGAGACCGGTGGCGAGGGTGACCATCGGGCCGCCGTCGAGCGGAAGGGCGCGGAGCGCCCCGGCGGCGCTGTCGGGGATCAGGACGCGCCGGCGGGCCGGGTCGAGGGCGATGCCGTCGACGCCGAGATCGGCCCCCGCCGGGGGCAGGGTCACCAGCACCGTCACCGCCGGGTCGGGCGGGCGCAGGGTCACCAGCCGGTTCGGCTTCTGCTCGGCGAGCACGAGGCGGCCGTCGCCGAGCACGCCGATGCCCTCCGGGCCGCGCGGGTCGTCGATGCGCACCACCTGGTGGCCCGCGGAGTCGACGCGGGCGAGGTGGCCGCCGTCGGGATCGCTCACCCACAGCCCGCCCTCGGTCGCGACCGCGAGGTCGTCGGGCTTCAACGGCGGCCGGGCGAGGATCGTCAGCGTCGCGAGCGGCCGCGCGGGGGGACAGCGGTCGAGACCGCCGGCCGCAGGGGTCGCCGCAGGGACGGCGGGTACGGCGCCGCCCGGCACCGCCGCCGGGGTCGACGGCGTTGCCGCGGGCGGGGAGGCCGGCGCCGCGGTCGACGAGCAGGCGGCGAGCAGCGCCGCGACCGCCGCGAGCAGCGAGCTCCGCACATCCGACACGTCCGTCGCTCCTCCACCTGCGTATGGGTCATCGGGCCGCCTGCTCCACCATTCCCCTGGGCAGGCGGCCCACCAGGAGCGCCTCGCGGGTGACCGCCGGGACGCCGCCGCTACAGTAGGCCGCGGGGGCGGGACCGGGCCTGCAGAGGAGGCGGCGATGAGCGGCGCACCAAGGGTCGAGCTCGCCGGGAGCGCGCGGACGCCCCTGCCCGAGGAGCGCTGCGTCTCCCCCGCGGATCCCGAGCAGCGCGTCGAGGTGACCGTCCTTCTCCGCCGCCGCGGCGCGCTGCCCGACCCGGGGCAGGCGCGACCGCACCTGCGCCGCCGCGAGATCGAGGAGATCGCCGGTGCCGACCCCGAGGACATCGCCCGGGTCGAGGCCTTCGCCCACGACCACGGGCTCGACGTCGTCGACGCCCGTCCCGCGCGCCGCAGTGTGGTGCTCGCCGGGCCGGTGCGCGCGATGGAGGCCGCGTTCGGGACCCGGCTCTCCTACTACGACCTCGACGGCTCCGTGTACCGCGGCCGCCAGGGAACGCTCAGCGTGCCGGCCGGGATCGCCCCCGCGATCGAGGGGGTCTTCGGGCTCGACGACCGTCCCCAGGCGCGGCCCCACTTCCGCCCCCTCCTCCACGGTGGCCGGCCGGTGCAGGCGCACGCGGCCGCTTCGGCGTTCACCCCGGTCGAGGTCGCGCGGCTCTACGACTTCCCCACGGACGCCACCGGCGCGGGGCAGTGCATCGCGATCGTCGAGCTCGGCGGCGGCTATCGCAAGGCCGACCTCGACCAGTACTTCCAGGGGCTCGGGCTCGCCTCACCCGCGATCGTCTCGGTTTCCGTCGATGGTGGCATGAACCAGCCGGAGGGCGATCCGAGCAGCGCCGACGGCGAGGTCATGCTCGACATCGAGGTCGCCGGCGCCGTCGCCCCCGGAGCGCGGATCGCCGTGTACTTCGCGCCGAACACCGACCGCGGATTCCTCGACGCGGTCTCGACCGCGATTCACGACGACGTCCGCCGGCCGGCGACGCTGTCGATCAGCTGGGGCGGCCCGGAGTCGACGTGGACCGGTCAGTCGATGGCCGCGCTCGACGCCGTCCTCGAGGAGGCCGCCGCGCTGGGGGTCACCGTGCTCTGCGCCTCCGGCGACGCCGGGTCCGGCGACGGGACCACCGACGGCCTCGCCCACACGGACTTCCCCGCGTCGAGCCCGCACGTCGTCGCCTGCGGCGGCACCCGGCTGACCGCCGGCGCGGACGGCATCGCCGCCGAGGTCGTCTGGAACGAGGGCGCGGGCGGCGGCGCGACCGGCGGGGGGATCAGCGACACCTTCGACGTCCCGTCGTGGCAGGCGGCGGCGGCGGTGCCGCCCTCGGCCAACCCGGGCGGCCGGCGCGGCCGCGGCGTCCCCGACGTCTGCGGCGACGCCGATCCCCAGACCGGCTACAAGGTGCTCGTCGACGGCAGGGCGACGGTCGTGGGTGGGACCAGCGCGGTCGCGCCCCTCTGGGCGGGGCTCGTCGCGCTCCTCAACCAGCGGCTGGGCAGGCCCGTCGGGTTCCTCAACCCCGAGCTCTACGCCGCCGTGCTCGCCGCGGGGGGATTCCGCGACATCACCGAGGGCGGCAACGGCGCGTACCCTGCGGGTCCCGGGTGGGACGCCTGCACCGGCCTCGGCAGCCCGCGGGGCGGCGCGATCCTCCGTGCCCTCGAGGGGACGAACGTGGCCGGCCGCCGCAGCGCGCCCACGCCCTCCGAGGCGGCGTGGAGGGACTGACCCCGGACCCGGCCGCCTGGGGCGTGCTCACCGGCTTTCGCGACGCCACCGGGGAGTGGCGCACAGCCTCACCGCACACCGTCGCCGCGGTGCTCGACGCGCTCGGCGCGGACTCCGAGCTGCCGGTCGCGGGCGACGCGGTGGTCGTCGTCCGCACCGGGCAGCGCCCGGTGATCCCGGCGCCGGCGACGCTGGTGCTCGAGGACGGCACCGACCTCGGCGCCGTCACCGGCCGGCTCCCCGCCGGGATGCCGCCCGGCTATCACCGGCTCGTCCGCGAGGACGGCGTCATCACCCGGCTGATCGTGAGCCCGGGCCGCTGCCACCTCCCCGGCGGACTGCGCACCTGGGGCTGGGCGGTCCAGCTCTACGCGCTGCGGTCGGCGCGCAGCTGGGGGATGGGCGACCTGGGCGACCTCGCCGCCCTCGCCGGTCGGTCGGCGGCGGAGCTCGGCGCCGGCGTGGTCCTCGTCAACCCGCTCCACGCCGTCGCTCCCGGCGAGCCGCAGCAGGCGAGCCCCTACTTCCCGAGCAGCCGCCTCTACCGCAACCCCCTGTATCTGCGCGTCGAGGACGTTCCCGGCGCCGCCGCCCTCGGCGCGCGGCTCGACGCCCTCGCCGCCGCCGGCCGCGAGCTCAACGCCCGGCGGCTCATCGACCGCGACGCCGTCCTCCGGCTCAAGGCGCGGGCGCTCGAGGAGATCTGGGGCGGCTTCGGCGGCGACCCGGACTTCGACGCCTTCCGCGCGAAGGAGGGTGAGCAGCTGGAGCGCTTCGCCACCTGGTGCGCCCTCGCCGAGGTCCACGGTGGGCGGTACCAGGAGTGGCCCGAGGACCTGCGCCGGCCCGACACCGCCGGGGTGACGCGCTTCCGCGCCGAGCACCGCAGCCGGGTCGACCACCACGCCTGGTTGCAGTGGCTGGTCGACCGCCAGCTGGCGGCCGCCTCGGCGCCACTGGCTGTGATGCACGACCTCGCCATCGGCGTCGACCCCGGCGGCGCCGACGCCTGGAGCTGGCAGGAGATCCTCGCCCCCGGGGTGCGGGTCGGGGCGCCGCCCGACGAGTTCAACACCGCCGGCCAGGACTGGGGGTTGCCCCCGTTCCATCCATGGCGGCTGCGCGCGGCCGGGTACGAGCCGTTCGCCGCCACCATCCGCTCCGCGTTCCGCCACGCCGGGGCGCTGCGCGTCGACCACGTCATCGGGCTCTTCCGGCTCTTCTGGATCCCCGCCGGGTCGAGCCCCGCCGACGGTGCCTACGTCCGCTACCCGTACGGGGAGCTCCTCGACGTCCTCGCCCTCGAGAGCTCCCGGGCCGGCGCCTACGTGTGCGGGGAGGACCTCGGTACCGTCGAGGACACGGTCCGCACCGAGATGGCGCAGCGGCGGATGCTCTCCTACCGGCTGCTCTGGTTCGAGACCGACCCGCCGGAGCGCTACCCCCGGCGGGCGCTCAGCGCCATCACCACCCACGACCTCCCGACGGTCGCCGGGATGTGGACCGGCTCCGACATCGACGACCAGCGCAGCGCGGGGGTGCAGCCCAACCTCGAGTCGACGGCCGCGATCCGCGAGCGCATCGGCGCGCTCACCGGCCTCGACGCCGGCGCCCCCGTCGACCTCGCGGTCGAGACGCTCCACGCGCAGCTCGCGCGCGCCCCGTCGGCGGTGGTCACCGCGACCCTCGACGACTGTCTCGGGGTGACCGAACGGCCGAACATGCCCGCCACCCTCGACACCTGGCCGAACTGGCGCCTCGCCCTCCCGGCGGCGCTCGACGACGTGCTCGACGACCCCCGCACCCGCCGGGTCGCGAGCCTGCTCAGGCGGTCACGCCCTGGCACGACGGACAGTGGTACGTCAGCCGGCGCTGCTCGCCCTGGGGACGCACCCTGATCGGGGCTGCGCAGCGTGGGCAGGGACGGCGGGTGCGCCCGTGCACCTGGGGGCGGCGGAAGGGATCCGGCCCCCGCCGGTCGCGCGACGCGAGCATCAGCTCGCGGGCGGTGGTGTAGAGCCCGCGCAGCGCCTCGTCGTCGAGCGCCGCGGATCCCGACCACGGGTCGAGCCGCAGCCGCCAGAGGCTCTCGCACCTCCAGATGTTGCCGATCCCGGCACAAACGCGCTGGTCGAGGAGCAGCTCGCCGAGGGGACGGTCACCGCCCGCACGGACCCGCGCCAGCACCTCGTCGAGGTCGAGCTCGGCGCCGAGGATGTCGGGACCGAGGTGGCGGGTGGCGGCGCCGTCGTCGGCGCGCAGCTCGACGACCGGTGCGTCGAAGCACACCGCGACCGCGTCCTCGACCTCGAGCACCGCGCGCGCCCGGTGCGGCGGCCTGCGCCATCGCTCGGACGGCGCGTACAGATGCCAGGAGCCGGTCATGCGCATGTGGGAGTGGAGCACGAGCGGCACCCGCCCCTCGCCCCGGGAGACGCGCACCAGCAGGTGCTTGCCCTCGGCCTCGACGGCGTCGACGCGCAGCCCGGTGACCCGCTCGAGCGCCGCCGGCGCCGCGCGCACCACGGTGCGTCCGGCGAGGCGCGCGCGCAGCGCCGCGGCGGTGCGCCAGATGGTGTCGCCCTCGGGCACGGCGGTCAGGCGCCGACGGGCAGCCGCCTTTTCGCGCCGCCCCAGAGAACCAGGCCGCGGGGAGACGCCCCGAACCCGGCCTCGCGGAGTCCCCGCTCGAGCGCGCACCCGCGCACCGGCTCACCGTCGACGGTGAGGATCTCGACCCGGCCGAGGCGCTCCGCGAGCGGGGCGAGCGCCGCCAGCGCCGAGGGGCTCGGGTCGCCGGCGGTGAGCAGGCTCCGCCCGCCGCGCTCGAGGAAGAGGCTCAGCCGGCCGCCCTCGAGCACGACGTAGGCGCCGGCGGCCCGCGCGGGCCGGCCGGCCGTCTGCGGCCACGGCACGGTGGCGCCGTACACGTTCGCGGGATCGGTGGCGGAGAGCACGACCACCCCCGGCGGCTCGTCGCGGACCCCGCGGAGGCGGTCGACCGCTCCGGCGAGCGCGAACTGCGAGGCTCCGAGGCCGTCGACGAAGTAGCCGCGGCGCGCGCGCCCGGCCTCCTCCATCGCCCGGAGCACCGGGTAGACGGCGGCGAAGCCCCCGGGAACCCCCTCCGCGAGCACCGCCTCGCGCGTGAGCACGCCGTGACGGCCGAGCAGGGTCGCGCTCAGCGCGTGGAGGCGCTCGGTCGGCGACACCGCGGGCTCGCGCAGGCCCGCGACCAGCGACCAGCGGCCCTGGGCGCGGGGCGGGGCGAGGCGCATCAGCGGCCGCCGGCCGGAGGTCCGTCGCGGCCTCGGGCCGAGCAGGCGCAGCGGCGCGGCGCTGTCGTTGGTGACCTCCCCCGCCCAGACCAGGTCCCAGAGCGCGTCGGTGAGCTCCTCGGGGTCGCCACCGCCACACTCGCGGTAGAGGTCGTGGAAGAAGGAGGCGCCACGCCGGCCGAGCGCCTCGCGGAGCCGCTCGTGGAGCCGGCCGTCGGGAGGCTCGGCGGGCTCGGGGACGAGCCGGGCGGCGTCGTCGCGCCGGTAGAGGGCGACCCGGCCGTCGCCGCTGCCGAGCGGACCGCGTCCCACCCACACGATCTCGCCGAGGGAGACGAGCTCGTCGAGCAACCGCGGCTGGTAGTCGCGCACCCGGGCGGCGAGCACGTCGCGCTCGAGCGTCGAGGCGGGCAGCACCGCCCCCTGGAGCGTGCCGACGAC
>DATKEY010000427.1:0-4373 GCA_035544475.1 Candidatus Dormiibacterota bacterium
CGCCGGCGGCGCGATGGATCTCGACCTGGTGGCGCCGAGGGCGAAGTGGGTCGAGGTCGACTGTGGCGGCGTCCGCGACGTCGCGCTGGTCGACGTCGCCGCCTGCCGGGACGCCTTCCGGGGCACGGCGGCGATCTGGGATCCGGGCCGGGTCACCGCCCTGGTGCTCTCCCGGGCGGAACCCTGGGCGGTGGGGCTGTCGTCGATCGGCGGCCGGCTGCGGCCCGTGACCCCCGTCGAGCCGGTGGGCCTCCACCTCGAGCTCGGCGAGGGCGGCCGGGTGGTGACCGCGGTCATCGCCCCCGGGCTGATCCGCCGGGTCCCGGTGCGCGCGTGCCGGCTGCTCCGGATGGGCGAGCCGGTCGTCCTCGACGTCGGGGACGGCATCGTCGCCCTCGACGGCGAGCGCGAGCTGCCCGCGCACGGCGAGGTGGAGGTCCGGGTCACCGCCGGCGGTCCGCGGCTCGTCGACGTCCGGCGGGTGCTGGAGCTGTCCGCCCGGGCGGTGGTGGACGCGGCCGTGGGGGCGGAGCGCGGATGACCGAGCTGCTCGTCCTCGGAGGTGGGCCCGCAGGCGTGGCGGCGGCGCGGACGGGCGCCCGCCTCGGCGCCCGGGTCACCCTGGCCGAGCGCGCGGCGCTCGGCGGCACCTGTGTGCACGCGGGCTGCATCCCATCGGGTGCGTTCCACCGCGCCGCCAGCATGCTCGACGAGCTGGGTCGCGCCGACCGCCTCGGTGTGCGCGCCGCGCTCGACGGTGTCGACTGGCCGCGCCTCCAGGGCTGGGTGGGGTCGGTGGTCTCGAAGGCCGCGGGCCTGGCCCGGGCAGGCCTGGAGTCGGCCGGGGTCGAGGTCCTGGCGGCCCCTGCCGGGTTCACCGCACGGGGCCGCGTCGAGATCGCCGGCCGTGCCTTCGACGGGGTGCCGGTGGTGCTGGCGACGGGGGCGGTCTCGTACGCGCCGGAGCTCGCGCGTCCCCCCAGCTGCGCGGTGCTCACCAACACCGAGGCGATGGCGCTGGACCGGGCGCCGGGCCGGCTGCTGGTCGCGGGCGCCGGCCGCTTCAGCCTGGAGTGGGCGGACCTGTTCGCCCATCTCGGCTCGCGGGTCACGGTGGCGACGGGCGAGGAGCGGATCCTCCCCGGTGAGGACTCCGACATCGCCGGCTTCCTGCAGCTCCTCCTGGAGCGGCGTGGCCTCGGGTTCCGCTTCGGCGTCGCACCCGAGGACGCGCTCGACGACGCGGACGCCGTGCTCTTCGCCGACACCCGCAGCCCCAACGCCACCGGCCTGGGACTGGAGGTCGCCGGCGTCGAGGTCGCACCCGGCGGCGGCGTCGCCGTCGACGCGGAGTGCCGGACCACCGCGCCTGGGATCTTCGCCGCGGGGGACGTCACCGGGCCGCCGTGGCTGTCCAACCGTGCCCGGGCGATGGGTGAGGCGGCGGCGAGCGGTGCCCTGGGGGAGACCGTGCGCCTCCGACAGGAGCGGCTGCCCCGGTCGGTGAACACCCATCCGGAGCTGGCCGCGGTCGGGATGACCGAGGAGGAGGCGGCCACCCGCGGCCTCGAGGTGGCGGTGGGCTTCGGCGAGCTGAGCACCAGCCTGCGCGGGATCACCCTCGGGGAGGAGGAGGGCGCGCTCAAGCTGGTGGTCGACACCGAGTTCGGCGAGATCCTCGGTGCGCACATGGTCGGCGTCGGCGCCACCGAGGTGATCGCCCAGGTGGCGGCGGCGATGGAGCTGGAGGCCGACTACCGCGACCTCGCGCGCGTCCACCACCTGCATCCCAGCCTCGCCGAGCTGGTCACCGACGCGCTCGCGTCGATCTGACGACAGCGGCACAGGAGAACCGACAGGAGGAGCCGAGCATGCGACGAGACATCGAGTTCGACGCCGAGGGCACCACCCTCCGAGGATGGCTGTACACGCCCGATGCGACGGGGGCGCCCTACCCCACCGTGGTGATGTCGCACGGGTACTCCGCGGTGAAGGAGATGTACCTGGACTCCTTCGCCGAGGCCTTCGCGCGCGCCGGCCTGGCGGCGCTCGTGTACGACAACCGCAACACCGGCGCCAGCGACGGTGAGCCGCGCCAGGAGCTCGATCCCTGGGCGCAGGTCCGCGACTACCGCCACGCCATCACCTGTGCGCGGTCGCTCGCCGAGGTCGACCGCGATCGCATCGGCGTCTGGGGGTCGAGCTACAGCGGCGCCCACGTTCTCGTCGTCGGCGCCATCGACCGGCGGGTGAGCTGCGTGGTCTCGCAGGTGCCGCTGATCAGCGGCTGGCGGCTCGCGCTGCGGTTGATCAGGGCGGACATGATCGCCCCGGTGCGCAGCCAGTTCGACGCCGATCGCGAGGCGCGGTTCGCGGGGACGCCGCCGGCGATGATCCCGGTGGTGACCGGCGATCCCGCCGGCGCCTGTGCGCTCCCCACCGCCGACTCCTACGAGTGGTTCACCGAGACGGGACGCACCCGGGCGCCCTCCTGGCGCAACGAGTGCACCCTGCGCTCGGTCGAGATGTTCACCGAGTACGAGCCGGGGGTGTACATCGACCGCGTCGCCCCCACCCCACTGCTCCTGGTGGTGGCGCGCAAGGACCACCTGACCGTCGTCGATCATGCGCTCGAGGCCTACAACCGCGCCCTGGAGCCGAAGCGACTCGAGATCCTGCCCGGCGGCCATTTCGAGGCCTATACCGGACCGGGCTTCGAGCAGGCGAGCGCCGCGGCGAGCGAGTGGTTCGTGCAGCACCTGCTGAGAGCCGGGACGGCCGCGGCGGTGGGCGGTCGGTAGCCGAGGCCGGCTGCCGGCACGAGATCGCCATGCTGACCGTGGGCCTCGACGTCGCCAGCCAGCCCGAGGGCACCGCCGCCTGCTGGATCGAGTGGAAGCACGGCCAGGCCACCATCCGCCGGATCGCGGAGGGGGTCACGGACGGCACCATCCGCGAGATCATCGGAGAGCAGGCGGACAAGACCGGCGTCGACGTGCCCCTGGGATGGCCGGACGCGTTCGTGGACGCGCTGTCACGGCACCACCGAGGTGAGGCGTGGGGGGAGCACTCCCCTCATGCCCTCACCCTGCGAGCGACCGACCTCGCCGTCCGGGCGCTGACCGGCCGGCGGCCGCTCAGCGTCTCGACCGACCGGATCGCGTATCCCACCATGCGGATGGCGAGCCTGCTCGCCGGCGTCGACCGGAGCGGGGACGGTCCGGTCGTCGAGGTGTACCCGGCGGCCGCGCTGCGGGTCTGGGGGCTCCCGGCGACGGGGTACAAGCGCGGCGCCGGGGCGGCCATCCTCACCGCGCTCGTCGGCGCTCTTCGCGAGGCGGCGCCGTGGCTGCTCGCCGACGCCGATCACTGGCGCTGCATCGAGCGCAGCGACAACGCCTTCGACGCATTGGTGGCAGGCCTCGTCGCGCGCGCCAGCATCGCCGGCCTCTGTCACGAGATCCCGCCGGAGCACCGCGAGCTGGCGGCGGTGGAGGGCTGGATCGCCGTCCCGACACCGGGAAGCCTCCCCCGGCTCGCCGAGCGGATCCGCGTCCACCACCACGACCCAAGCTGAGTCAGCCCGGACGCGCCGCCGGCCTCACAACCCGGAGACGGCCGTGAAGGACCGAGAAGCCGTCCTGATAAAATAACGATATGGACGGGTTGATGACGTCGGGAGAACTGGCGGCACGGACCGGCACCACCGTCCCACGGGTGCTGAGAGCGGTGGCCCGGGGCGACATCGTCCCCGCCGGTCGCGGGCCCCGAGGCAACCACCTCTTCGCGCCGGCGGCGGTCGAGGCCCTCGCCACGCAGTGGGGTCAGGTGCCGCGGATCCCGCCCCTGTCGCGCGAGGATGTTCTCGTCCTCGCCGCCCTCTCGCGACGCCCGCTGGGAGTGCGGTCAGCCCGGGCGGCTGCCCGACTCGCCGGCGTGAGTCCCACGACCGCCCGGCGTTCGTTGGAGCGCCTGCGCAGCGCCGGACTCGTCGAGCATCGGATCGAGCGGGTCGTCGCCGGGAGAGTCCGTGATGAGGAGCGCTGGTCGGTCGTCTGGAACGCGCCTGCCTGGCAACGGATCGCAAGCCGGGTCGGAGAGGCCGTCCTTCCCGCTCCTCGCCGCAGCCGCACCGCACCACCCCGGCGTGTCCCTCGGCGCCTGCACCACCTCTTCTGGGATGTGGACCCGGCGTCCCTCGACCTGCGGCGGCATGGCGGCTATGTCGCCGACCGCATCCTCCGCGAGGGCGACGCGGCGTCACTGGCCTGGATGGCCGACCGGCTCCCCCGGGCAAGTCTGGAGGTCGCGCTCCGACGGCGCGGGTTGTCGACGGGGGAGCGCAATCTCGCCCTGGCCCTGATCAACGGAGA
>DATKEY010000428.1:0-6417 GCA_035544475.1 Candidatus Dormiibacterota bacterium
GGGCCATGCGCCTCGACTTCCTCTACACCGCCGCCGACGACCTGCGCACCTTCCGCGACTTCTACGGCTCGATCATCGTCCCCCAGCCCGCCTCCCCCGGGGCGGCGCCGGCGACCCCGAGGCCGGGCTGACGTGCTCTCCCGCGATCTCCGCGTCGACACCTCGCGGCGGCGGGTCGTCGACGTCACCGACGAGGCGGCGGCGCTCGCCCGCGTGGCGGGCGGCGACGGGCTGCTCAACGTCTTCGTCCCCCACGCCACCGCGGGGGTGGCGATCATGGAGACGGGCAGCGGCTCCGAACCCGACCTCGTCGAGGCTCTCGAGCGCCTGCTCCCCCGCGACGACCGCTACCGCCACCACCACGGCTCCACCGGCCACGGCGCCGACCACCTCCTGCCCGTCCTGGTCTCGCCGTCGGTCACGGTGCCGGTCCGGCGTGGCAGGCTGGAGCTCGGCGTCTGGCAGCGGCTGGTGGTCGTCGACCTCAACCCCGACAACCCGGAGCGCACCCTGCGACTCAGTTTCCTCCGCGAAGCAGGGGGGTAGCTCCGGGCATCGCGTCGATGCCCGGAGCTGGACGGGGGGATGAGAATCCCCCCGCGTCGAAGATGTCTGAATCCCGGCAGGCCGTTCGACGCCTCTACAGGGGGCCGGAGGAGGCCCCGCTCCCGACGACAACCAAGGAGAGACGACGATGCGGTTCATGGTTCTGGTCAAGGCGAACAAGGACTCCGAGGCCGGTGCGCTCCCCAGCGGGGAGATGCTTGCGAAGATGAGCGCCTTCAACGAGGAGCTCGCCAAGGCGGGCGTGATGCTTGCGGGCGAGGGGCTCCAGGCGAGCTCGAAGGGCTGCCGGCTCCGCTTCGACGACGGCGAGAAGCGCACCGTCACCGACGGGCCGTTCACCGAGTCGAAGGAGCTGATCGCGGGCTTCTGGATCATCCAGGCGCGCTCGAAGGAGGAGGCGATCGAGTGGATGTCCCGCGCGCCCTTCGGCGGGGGCGAGGAGCTGGAGATCCGCCAGGTCTTCGAGGCGTCGGACTTCCCCGAGGACATCTTCCCGGCCGAGGCGCAGGCGGAGGAGCAGGCGCTCCGCGACAAGCTCCAGCGCCAGTACGACGCCTCCCGATAGGAGGGCTCCTTGCCCCGGCGCGGGGCGAGCTGGTCTGATGGGTGGCCGTGACCTCGGACACGGCCACCCATCGCGCGATCGACGCGGTCTGGCGGATCGAGGCCGCCCGGGTGATCGGCGGCGTCGCCCGCATGGTCGGCGACGTCGGGGTCGCCGAGGAGCTCGCCCAGGACGCGCTCGTCGCCGCCCTCGAGAAGTGGCCGCGCGAGGGCATCCCCCGCAACCCGGGTGCCTGGCTCATGGGCACCGCCAAGCACCGGGCGATCGACGCCGTCCGCCGCCGGCAGCGGCTCGACCGCAAGATCGAGGAGCTCGGCCAGGAGCTCGAGGCAGACGAGCAGACGGCGGGATCGGAGTTCGACGCCGTCGTCGACGAGGCGGAGATCGCCGACGACCTGCTCCGCCTGATGTTCGTCTCCTGCCACCCGGTGCTCTCGACCGACGCCCGGGTCGCGCTCACCCTGCGGCTGCTCGGCGGCCTCACCACCTCGGAGATCGCCCGCGCCTACCTCGCCACCGAGCAGGCCGTGGGTCAGCGCATCACCCGTGCGAAGCGGGCGCTCGCCGAGGCGAACGTGCCCTTCGAGGTCCCGGAGGGGGAGGAGCGCGCCGCCCGCCTCTCCTCGGTGCTCGAGGTGCTCTACCTGGTCTTCAACGAGGGCTACTCGGCGACCGCCGGCGACGACTGGATGCGGCCCGCGCTCTGCGAGGAGGCGCTGCGGCTCGGCCGCGTGCTCGCCGAGCTGCTCCCCACCGAGCCCGAGGTCCACGGGCTCGTCGCACTCATGGAGATCCAGGCGTCGCGCTCGCGGGCGCGGACCGGCCCCACAGGCGAGCCGATCCTCCTCCTCGACCAGGACCGCGGCCGCTGGGACCACCTCCTCATCCGCCGCGGCCTCGCCGCGCTCGAACGCGCCGAGCGGCTCGGCGGGGTCCCCGGGCCGTACGCGCTCCAGGCCGCGATCGCCGCCTGCCACGCGCGGGCGGGCACCCCCGAGCAGACCGACTGGCCGCGGATCGTCGCCCTCTACGGCACCCTCGCCGAGGTGTCGCCGTCGCCGGTCGTCGAGCTCAACCGCGCGGTCGCGGTGGCGATGGCGTCCGGGCCGGAGGCCGGGCTCGAGCTCGTCGACGCGCTCCTCGACGAGCCGTCGCTGCGCGGCTACCACCTCCTGCCGAGCGTGCGCGGCGACCTTCTTGCCAGGTTGGGCCGGAACGACGAGGCCCGCGCCGAGCTCGAGCGCGCGGCGTCGCTCACCCGCAACGCGCGCGAGCGCGCCCTGCTCCTCGAACGCGCCGCGTCCCTGCGCTGAAGCTCAGACGGCGGCGCGGTCGAGCTCGGCAGCGAGCTCGACGAGGCTCCGCACCACCATCCGCGGCGGCTCGCCGAGGGTGTCGAAGAGCCCGACGCCGGACCGGTCGACCCACGCCGCCCGCATCCCCGCGGTCTCGGCGCCGACGACGTCGAAGGGGTTGGACGACACCAGCCGCACCTCGCCGGGCGGGCGGCGCAGCCGCTCCGCCGCGTGCAGGTACACGCGCGGCGACGGCTTGTAGACGCGCACCTCGTCGACGCTCACGATCTCCTCGATCGGCGGGCGCAGCCCGGCGTTCAGCGCGAGGCGCTCGAGCATCCGCGGCGTGCCGTTGGAGAGGATCGCGAGGGTGTGACCGGCCTCGCGGAGCCGGTCGAGCCCCTCGGCGACGTCGTCGAAGCGCTGCAGACGGTCGTACGAGGCCATCAGCTCGTCGACGGCGTCCGCGGAGAGCTCGAGCCCCACCACCGCGAGCGCCTGGTGGAGGGAGCGGTGGGTGACCCACTCGAAGTCCTCGTACCGCTCCATCATGCTGAGCCGGAACGTGTACTCGATCTGCTTCTGCCGCCAGGTCTCGGCGATCCGCCGGGCGGCATCGCCCGCGTGGCGCTCGAGCTCGGCGGCGATGCCGATGGGGTCGACGAGGGTTCCGTAGACGTCGAAGGCGAGCGCCTCGGGGATGGCCATGCCGTGTGGCTCCGGTGGGGTGGGGGAGAGCGGCCCATTCTGCCTCACCGGGCCCCCCGGCTCACATCGCGGGCGCGCGCAGGGGGACCTCTCTCGAGAAGGTCCCGAGCAACTCGTGGAACCGCTCCACCTCCGCCGGAACGCCGTCGATGCGGATGCCGAGCGCCGACGCCCGCTCGGGCGTCGGGTCGGCGATGAGCCCCCGAAGCCGGGCGCTCGTCGTGGCGACGGTGACGTCGGGCGCTCCCTCCGGCCGGCGGTTGGCGAGCGTCCAGTGGCTGCCGTCGCTCTCGATGGCGTAGTCGCCGGCGTCCTCGAGGGCGAGATGCCACGTGGCCGGGGCGGGGTCGCCACCGGTCCGTTCGATCACCCGGACGAGCGCCGTCAGCAGGTGCTCGACGTGGAGGGCGTCGCCCGGGGCCGGCGGCCGCCATGCGTGACGCACCCCCCACCAGCCGAGCGCCTCGACCGCGGGGGCGAGGTCCTCGCCGGCGGCGGTCAGCCGGTAGCGCACCTCCCGCCGCCCCGGCTCCCGATCGGCCTCGACGATGCCGCCCTCCTCGAGCTCGCGCAGCCGCTGGGTGAGCGTCTTGGGGGTGATGCCCCCGAGCCGGTCCATGAGGTCGGTGAAGCGCTTGGGCCCGGTGAGCAGGTCGCGGACCACGAGCAGGGTCCAGCGCTCGCCGATCCGCTCGAGGGCACGGGCGAGCACGCAGAAGTGCTCGTACGTCCGCACGTTCCTTGCCATGGGACCCACTCTACGGGTTGACAGATACTGGTGTCAAGATAGTATCTTGTAGCTAGTATTTGGCCTGTTGGAGGGTGCCGAGATGAGCAGGGGAGTGCTGGGCGCGGTTCAGGCCCTGACCGGGGGAGCCGCCATGGCGGTGGTGATCCTGGTGGCCGTCACGCTGGCGAGCCGCGGCGACGGAACGGACCGGCGTGCCCGGGGGCGGGCGCCTGGGATCGCCATCGCGCTGGTTCTCAGCGCGTGGTTCGGCGTCAGCTCGGCGGTGGCGGCTGCGGGCGGCTTCAGCGCCGGCACCTCGGGGAACCTGGCGCTCCCTCTGCTCGCGCTGTCGGTCGCCGCTCCGATGACGATCGGCGTGACCGGCATCCTCTTCGTGGCGCCGGTTCGACGGCTGGTGTCGTCGGAGGCGGTGCAGCCCGCGGTCATCGGCGTGCACGCGCTGCGCGTCGTCTTCGGTGCGGTGTTCATCGCGGTCTGGGCGGCGGGCGTGCTGCCGGCGGTGCTCGCACTGCCCGCCGGCGTCGGTGACGTCGTGGTCGGGTTGAGCGCCGTCCCCGCCGCCATCGGGCTGCGCTCCGGACGTCGCGGCCGTGCCCTGGCCTGGAACCTGCTCGGCGTCTACGACCTCGTCCAGGCGATCGCGATCGCGGTCGTCGTCTCGACGGGGCCGCTCCAGCTCCTCTCTGTGAGCCCGGGGACGGACTGGATGACGGTGCCACCGCTCTCGGTCGTGCCGACCTTCGTCGTCCCCCTCTATCTCCTGCTGCACGTCGTCTCGCTGCGATTCCTCGCCGGTCGACGCGTCGGGCTGAGCGTGGCCGCGCCGGCCCGCGTGGAGGCGAGGGCATGAGCACACAGGCCGCTCAGGCACTGGACCGATCTCATTCACCGAGGAGCACCGTCATGCTGGTACACGAGCGCACGCCGATCACCCGCAATCTCGAGACCGAGGCGCTGGAGGAGATCGTCCGCTGGCCGAACGCGCACCCCAGGGCCGCGTTCCTGCTGGCGGGCCAGTTCATGGCCGCCCGCCGTGACCAGGACGGCTTCGACTACTTCCGCGGGCGCGCCGCGGCGCGGCCCGACCAGCCGCTCTTCACGTCCCTCGAGGGGCTCTTCCAGGCCCGGGCGGCGCGGACCCGGCCGCTCACCGAGCGGATCGGGCAGGTCCAAGAGGCCGTCGCCACGCTCGACCGCGCGGTGGCACAGGCTCCCGGGCTGACGACGTACTTCCGGGGGATGGTGCTCTCGGAGGCGGGCGACGCTGAGGCGGCGGTCCGGGACCTCGAGTGGGTTGTGGCCAACGCCGGCATGTTCCCGGTCGGGCTGCAGCGCGGCGTCCACCGGAGCCTGGCGCGGTCGTACGCCGCGCTCGGGAGGGAGGAGGCGGCGGGGGAGTCCCTGCGCCGTTCGGGCGGGGGCGACGGAAGCGCCGGCGACACGGTGCTCGTCGCCGACTACTGGATGACCGCCCGGGAGGGGTTCCACTTCACCTCTCCGCGGCTCGTCGAGATGGCGCCGAACGTGCACGTGGCCCAGGGATACGACTTCGCGGACTTCGCCTTCGTCGTGACCGGTGCCGGCGTCGTCGCCATCGACGCCGGGACCGTGCCCGCGAACGTCGGCGCCGCGCTGACCGCGCTGCGGTCGATCACCACGCAGCCGATCACCACGGTGATCCTCACCCATGCCCACTGGGACCACATCGGCGGGCTGGAGGCGCTCCTCGGCCCCGGCGTCGAGGTGATCGCCCAGGCCGAGTTCCCCAATGAGCTGCGGCTCGCGAACAGCCGGCCGCTTCCGTGGACCGGCTTCTTCGGCACCGAGGCCGCCCGGCATTTCGAGGCGGTCCCCGACCGTCTCGTCTCCGCGCGCGAGACGGTGACCGTCGGAGGCGTCGAGTTCGTGCTTCATCCGGTGTCCGGCGGCGAGACCTCGGACGGGCTGCTCATCGAGATGCCGTCGCAGGGCGTCGTCTTCACCGGCGACGTGATGATGCCGTACCTGGGAGCGCCCTTCCTTCCCGAGGGCTCGGCCGCGGGACTCTTCGACACCATGCGGCTGATCGGGGAGCTGGAGCCCCGTCTGCTCGTCCACGGTCACACCGGCCTGACCGACAGCATGACGATCGAGGCGCTGCCCGGGATCGAGGCCGCCCTCCACGACCTCCACGAGCACGTCACCGCGGCCCTGGAGGAGGGGAGGGAGCTGCCGGAGATCCTCGGCGACAACCACCTGCCCGCGGTGCTCCGCGACCACCCCGCGGCGGCCATCCCCTACCTCCTGATGCGCGAGAACTTCACCAAGCGGGTCCACCACCAGGGCAGCGGCTACTGGCGGCCCAACGGCGACGGCATGGAGGTCTTCACCCGCGACGAGTGGGCGGCCGCGCTCGATCTCGTCGCCGGCGGCGGGCCGGAGCCCTTCGTCGCGGCCGCGCGGAGACTGCTGGAGCACGACGATCTGGCCCTCGCGCTGCGCATCCTCGATCTCTCGTTGCTGCGTCACCCGGACAGCCGGCCCCTGGTCGA
>DATKEY010000429.1:0-3041 GCA_035544475.1 Candidatus Dormiibacterota bacterium
CCCGATGGCCGAGCACTATGTCGGGACGGTCCGTGCCGCCCTGCTCCTCGACCTGGGTGACACCGAGGGCGGCGATGCGCTCGCCGGCCGCCTCGAGGCGGCGATGGCCGGGGAGGAGGGCGACGGCCTCGCCCGGCTGCGGCTGCACCTCCTGCGCCTGCGCCGCCAGCGTCGCTCCGCGCAGGTGGAGGGCGCGGCGGCGACGGCGCTCGCGCTCGAGACCCTCGCCGCCGGGCTGGGAGTGCACGAGCCGTGCCTGGCGCCCTGGGCTCGGGACGCGGTCGCCGCCCATCTCGCCGCCGGCCGTCGAGACGACGCCGAGCGCATCGCCGACTGGCTCGGGGCGCAGGGGTCGAGGCTCGACTGCCCCTGGTCGAGCGCCGCCGGGTGGGCGGCGCGCGCCGCGCTGTGCGAGCGCGCAGGCGACATCGACGGCGCGATCGGTGCGCACGAGGAGGGGCTGCGCATCCTCGAGCGGGCGCGGATGCCGCTGGAGCGCAGCCGCAGCCTCGCCGACCTGGGGGCGCTGCTCCGCCGCGCCGGCCGTATCGCCCCCGCCCGGGAGGCCCTCGCCGCCGCGGTGCGCCTCGCCGAGGACGCGGGTGCCGCCGGAGTCGCGGCACGTCCCCTCGAGGAGCTCCGCCTCGCCGGGGGGCGCCGCCGGCCCGAGCGGCCCGCCGACGACCGGCTCACGCCCGCCGAGCTGCGTGTCGCCCGGCTCGCCGCCCAGGGCTCGACGAACGCGGACATCGCGAGCCTGTTGTTCCTCTCCGTGAAGACCGTCGACACCCACCTCCAGCACGTCTACGGGAAGCTGGGCATCACCTCGCGCCGCGCGCTCATCCCCCTCGCCCGCCGGCTCGAGGAGGAGGCGGAGAGCCTCCCCACCTCCTTCTGACGGCTCACGCCGCCAGTGGCGGCGCGGAGACGGCCCGGACTCTGCGGCTGCGGCGTCGCGCGACCAGGAAGGGCGCATCGAGGATGGTGAGGAACACCAGCGCGAGGATCAGCCCGGTCCCGATGTACCAGGGCCAGGGGCCCATGACGTCGAGCAGCGTCCCCTTCCCGCCCTGGTCGCGCAGGAACATGTAGTTCCCACCGGTGATCACGTCGGCGACGGCCGCGACGCCCGCGAAGCCGAGGGTGAGGCCGAAGACCCGGACGGCGGCGTACGCCCTGGGCGCGAGCCGCAGGCCGACCACCAGGAACAGCGCCCCGAGCACGACGCCGCAGTGGGTCACGTAGAACTGGAACCACCAGTAGCTCGGGAAGTGCCAGCGGGCGTCGGGAGTGATCACGCCCTGCACCGTCCCCGCGCAACCCCAGAAGTAGCTCAGCTCGACGAGCATGCGCCGTCGCGTCCACAGCGCGGTCGCGGTGATCACCGCGGTCACGGGGCAGAGGTCGAGCATGAGGCCGTTGGTCGGCGACCACTGGCCCTGCGCGATGGTGACGATCTGCCAGACGGCGAGATTGGCGACGAGGACCACCGCCAGGACCCGCCCGGCGATCGTGGTCCAGGGTCCGGGGCGCCGGCGAGCCGCGAGGCAGCTCGCTGCGCACAGGGCGACGATGACGGCCACGACGCCGAGGTGGTCGGGAGCTGTCAGAGCGGGCACCACCGTGTCCTCCGTCGCCGTCGAGCCGCCCGGGTCGGCGGGCTGGGCTGCGGCGACGTGACCATCGTCCCGTCCGCCGCTCCGCCGAGCGTCGGGTGCGGCACCTGAGCGTCGGCGCGCGGTCAGAAGAGGGTGGTGAGCTGCCGGGCGAGCAGCCTGCGCCCACCGCGGTCCACGCGTCCGTCGAGCAGCGCGAGCACCGCGGTGCGGCCCGCGGCGGTGAGGGACTCGGGGCTGTGGCCGCCGGTGGACACCGGCCGGCCCACGGTGACCGTCAGCCGCTTGCGGAGCCAGAGCTCGCGGGTGCCGGTGAGGCCGACGGGGAGGACCGGAGCCCCGGTGTTGAGCGCGAAGTGGGCGAATCCCTTTCGGAAGTCGCCGGCGGAGCCCTCGGTCTCGTTGCACCGGCCCTCGGGGAAGATCAGCAGCGAGCCGCCCACCCGCAGGCAGCGCTCGGCCTGCTCGAGCACGGCCGGGCTGCGCCCGTCACTGCGGTCGACGGGGATGACCCCGCCGATCCGCCGCACCACCCGCATCTGCCACGGCGTGATCCCCAGGAGGTCGCCGAAGACGTGGATGCGCGGCTGCGCGGGAAGGGCGGCGACGACCGCGAAGGCGTCGATCCACTGCAGGTGGTTCGCGACGATCACGTACCCCCGACCTGGCTCGAGGTTGTCGAGCCCGCGCACCTCGACCCGGAACAGACGCCGGCCGATCCCGCGCAGGAGACGGCGGGCGGCCCGGAAGGCGAGCGTGGGGCGCGCCTGCACCGGGAAGTCCGAGGGCGCCGGAGACACGGTGACGCGGGCGGCCATCAGCGCACCCCCCGGATGCGGCTGACGAACACCGTGCCAAGGGTGAACCAGAGCGCGGCGCTGCCGAACACCACCCGGAAGCCGAGGTTGTGGCCGGTCGTCATCCCCAGGAGGTGGTGGGTCCCGTTGAGATAGGTGAGGATCCCCGCGGCGACCGCCGGCGCGATCACCTGGGGGAGGGTCAACGAGATGTGCCAGATGGCCATGTCCCGTCCCGAGGCGTTCTCCTTGTCGGGGAGCACGTCACAGGCGAGTGCCCAGTCGATCGCGTAGTACATCCCGTAGCCGATGCCGAAGAGCAGGCCCACCGCGTAGAGGGCGACCGTCGAGCTCACCAGCGAGAAGATCACCACCGACGCGGCGAGCGCCTGGATCGCTCCCGAGATGTAGACGAAGGGCTTGCGCCGCCCGATCCGGTCCGAGAGCGCACCGCCGACGATGGCGGGCACCACGCCGCCGGCGATCACCGCGAGCAGCCAGTAGCTGCTCGCCGCGCCGGAGTTCGTCGACCCCGCCACCTTCTCGAAGTACGAGTCCATGAAGGGGACGATCGAGAAGATGCCGAAGTTCATGAACATCCGGGTGAGGAAGCACCAGCGGAAGTCGG
>DATKEY010000430.1:0-8352 GCA_035544475.1 Candidatus Dormiibacterota bacterium
CTGCGGGCATTGGCAGTTCTCCTTCAGGGGTCCGAGATCATAAGCTGCCGCCGGCGCGGTGGATCCCTGGCGTCGGTCGACGACCTCGACGACGAGGCGGTCGCGCTGCTCCGCCGCGCCCACGACGCCGGCCTCTGACCCTGGCGGATCTCTCACCTGCGGGAAATCAGAGCAGTCTTCTCCCGAGGATTTCCCATTGTTCGCATTCGATTCCTGCGTCTGCGGCATAATTGACCTCGTGCCGAGCTACGGAATGGGGCAGGCGGCCGAGCTCCTCGGGGTGAGCCCCGACACGGTCCGCCGCTGGACCGATGCCGGGCGGCTCCCCACGGTCCGCACCCGCGGCGGTCACCGGCGCATCGACGGGTCGGCGCTCGCCGACTTCGCGGCGTCGCTCGCCCACGAGCGCCAGCCTCCGGCGATCGTCTCCGAGTCGGCGCGCAACCGCTTCACCGGGCTGGTGACGAGGGTGGTGCGGGATACGGTGATGGCCCAGGTCGAGATCCAGGCAGGGCCGTTCCGGGTCGTGTCGTTGATGAGCCGCGAGGCCGCCGACGAGCTCGGCCTGGCGCCCGGGGTCCTCGCGGTCGCGTCGGCGAAGGCCACCAACGTCGTCGTGGAGCTCCCCGCCCAGCGGGGACCGGACAGGACCGGCCGGGAATAGAACCTTCGTTCCAACTTGCCCGGGGCCGCGCGGCCGTGGCACGCTGCGAGTGCTAGAGGGAGGCGGAAGGGATGACTCCGAGGATCAGGCTCACGTTCGCGGGCGCGCTCATCGCAGTGGCTGCCGTGGCTCTCGCCGGCACCGGTCTCGGATCGGCGGCGATCACCCGGCTCGCCGGGCACGGGGCCAGCGCCGCCGTGCGTCCCACCTACATCGACATGAGCGCGCAGTTCCGATCGGACCCCGGATGGGGGACGGCGCAGGGGCTGATCGCCCCCGACCCGGTCGCCGCCGCCGCGTCCGTCGCGGCACCGGCTGCGAAGGTGTCCGGGTTCACCGGGTACGTCCCGCTCGGCTCCCCGCTGCCCCCGACGTCCGGCCAGACCTCGTTTCGGGACCTCCAGCTCTCCCGCGCCGGGATGATCCATGCGCCGGGGTGCTCGGGCGCCGCCTGCGGCACCGACGGCTGCGGGTTCCTCGCCCCCGGGTGCGCGCTCCTCGACTGCGGCCTGCTCAACCCGGCCTGCGGGCTCGCCATCCCGGTCAGCGGCTGCGGGATCCTCGACCCCGCCTGCGGGCTCGGGGGCTGCGGCGTCCTCGGCTCAGGTTGCTTCGGCTTCGACGAGGAGCACGCTCTCTTCGAGCGGTTGCGCTTCGACGAGATCTCCGACAGCGACCGCTTCTTCGACCACCGCTTCTTCGACCACCGCTTCCGGTCGGAGCGGTCACACCACCACTGAGCCGGGATCAGGCCCGGGCGTAGACGAAGCCCATGACCGCGTCGTCGTCGATGATGCGGTAGTCGACGCGGTCCCAGCCGCCCCAGTTCATCTCCGACACCCTGAAGGTCCCGGCGGGCACGCCGTCCTCGGGGCCCACGGCCTCGACGAACCCGACGTGGCCGGCGGGGCTCGCCCCGGCCTGTCCGGGGCGCCAGACCGCGACCGCCCCGACCCGGGGGGTGCGACCGGTCGCGAAGCCGTACTCGGCCGCGGCGTGCAGCCACTGGCCGGCGTTGCCGAACCACGGGACGCAGCGCCGGGTGGCGACGTAGTACGTGCACTGGCCGAAGGCGAAGTGGTTGCCGCACGCGCCGTTGCCGAGGAGCCCGGTGGCCGGCGGGAAGACCGGCTGATCGAGATCGGCGATCTCCTTGGCGAGCTTGCGCGACGGTCCATCGATGGCCTGGAAGGCGATGTCCCGCTCCGCGACGAGGGCGAGCATGCGGTTGTCGTCCTGGCTGAGCTGGTCCTCGATGGACTGGGCCTCGGCGAAGCGGGACTCGAGGTCGCGACGCTCCTGGAGGAGGGCGCTCTCGCGGCCGCGCACCGTCTCCTGCAGCCGGCGAACCTGGTCGGTGACGTGCTCGGCGCCTCGGTAGCGGTCGACGACCTCGTTGAAGCTCCCGCTGCTGAGGATCGCGGCGGCGAAGCCGTCGGAGCCCGCGACCTCGTAGGTCGAGCGGACCAGGGCGGCGAGCTGGCCGCGGGCGGTGGTGAGCACGTGCTCGTCGTCGGAGATGTGCCGGGAGAGCGAGAGCAGGGCCGTGTTGAGGGAGGTGAGCCTGCTGCGCGCCGCCGTCAGCCGGGCCTGGGCCCCGGCGAGCTGGCGCTCGGCGGCGAGGAGCTGGTCACGGGCCTGGGCGTGAGGACCCCGGAGTGCCTGGAGCTGCGCGATCAGCGCCTCGCGGCGGGTGTCGGCGGCATCGCGCGGGGAGTTGGAGGAGGTCGCGAACGAGGTCGACGAACACAGCCCGGCGAGGGCCGTCACGACCATCGTGATCAGGGCGAGCTTGAGACCGCTCCGCAAATACACCACCTCCATAGAAGGTGTGACGCGGCTGTTCTGCCTGGACCGAGAAGGGAGGTCGGGGGTCCGATCCGTCTGCCACGAACGGCCAGACCCGATTCGGGCCGGGAGGATAGCCGCCGCCTGGGCCGCATGTCAAATCGGACGGCCCTGGAAGGTGCAGTCGGACACGAATGTATGAATACACTCTTACTGTCACCAGTTGCGTCCAGAGGTGACAGGAACCGGAACATCGGACGGTGCGCGAGCCGCACAATGCCGCCGTGGCAACCGACCCCGCGCGCGTCGCCGTGGTGACCGGTGCCGGGCGGGGCATCGGCCGGGCGATCGCGCTGCGCCTCGCCGGCGCGGGCCATCCGGTGGTCGCCGGCGCGCGCACCCGCGAGCAGGTCGAGGCGACGGCGGCGGCCGCGCCCGGGGTGGTGCCCCTCGCCGCCGACGTGGCCGTCGACGCCGACGTCGAGCGTCTCGCGGCCGCCGCCTCGGCGCTCGGCCCCGTGGGGATCTGGGTGAACAACGCCGCGATCGCCGACAGGGTCGCCTTCGCCGACCTCGATCCCGCCTCCTGGGACCGGGTGCTCGGCGTCAACCTCCGGGGCGCCTTCCTCGGCTGCCGTGCGGCGTGGCGGCTGATGCTCGAGGCCGGCGGCGGCGTGATCGTGAACATCGGCTCGCTCTCCGGGCTGGCGAACGTCGAGAAGTTCCCCGGGCTGGCCGCCTACAACGTCTCCAAGGCGGGACTGATCGCGCTCACCGAGGCGGTCGCCCTCGAGGGCCGGCCCCACCGCATTCGCTGCGTCGCCCTCAGCCCGGGGGCGGTCGACACCGAGATGCTCCGCCGCGCCGCGCCCCAGCTCACCGCAGGGGTCACCCCGGACGACATCGCCGCTCTCGTCGCCTGGCTGGTCCGGGACGAGGCGGCCCCGCTGACCGGCGTGAACATCCCGGTCTTCAGCAACGCCTGACCGGAGCCGCAGTGGGAGACCTCCTGCTCGGGATCGTGCTCGCCCTGGTCCCGATGCCGCGCGCCATCCGCTACCGCCTCCGGCTGATGGCGCCCGAGGCTGCGCGGCGCGCCGACCGCCTCGCCGACGCCGCCCTCCCGGTGATCGCCGTCACGGTGCTCGGGCTGCTCGTCGCCGCGATCCCCCCGGGGCCGGCGACGTCGCTCCGCCTGTGGTCGGTGGGGGCGGCGGTGGGTCTCGCCACCGGGATCCCGTTCGCGCTCGAGCGGCGGGGATGGCGCCGGCGCGTCGCCACCCTCCCGCCGCTCGCCGAGCCGGTGGCGACCGGGCCCCACACCGGCGATGCCACGCGGGCCGCGGCCGAGGCGCTCGACCGCGGTGACGTCGCCGCGGCCGGGGCTCTCCTCGCGGAGCTCGAGGGCGAGCCCGACCCCGAGCGGCTGCGGCTCGCGGCTCTCCACGCCGCCCGCGCCGGGCGAGGCGGGCCCGCCCGCCTCCAGGCGCTCCGTGCCTCGCAGCTCGATCCCGACCGGTGGGACGTCCTCCTCGACGCCGGCGTCGCGCTCTGCCGCCGCGGCCACTTCACCGCCGGGGTGCGGCTGCTCGAGCGCGGGGTCGAGCTCTCGGGGAGGTCGCGGCCCGCGCTCCTCCTCCTCGCCTCCGGCGAGGCGGTCGCCGGACGGCTGCGCGAGGCGGTGACCGTGCTCGACGAGATCGAGGGGGTCAGCCGAGGCCGACGACGCTGATGTCGAGCTGGAGGAGGAGGATTCCCGCGCCGCAGAGCCCGAGCCCGAGGACGAGGTGGGCCCAGCGGATCGGCGTCCGCCCGGCGGCGCGCCGCAGCCGGCTGAGCAGGGTGACCCCGACGATCCCCATGCCGGCGGCGAGGAGGATTGCGGCGGGCACGCCGATGAGGCTGCTCAGGAGCTCGTGCACGGCCGCACAGCGTAATTCAGCCTGCTCGTACCATGGGTCGAGGCCATGAGCATCCCCGCCTCCACCCTCGACGAGACCCAGCTCCGCGAGCTCGCCTCGCGTCTCGGCCTTCCCCCGTGGCGCGGCACCCAGCTCCACGAGGCGATCTGGCGTCCCGGGGTGACCGCGCTCGACGACGTCCGCCAGCTGCCCGCCGGCGCCCGCGGCGCGCTCGGCGCCCAGGTCCGCTTCACGACCGTCGAGGTCGCCGCGGAGAGCGAGGCGGACGGCGGCGCCACCGTCAAGCTGCTCGCCGCCCTCGACGGCGGGCTCAGCGTCGAGACCGTCGCCATGGAGACGCCCGCGGGGGCGGGGCGCGCGCGGCGCGCGACCGTCTGCGTCAGCACCCAGGTCGGGTGCGCGGTCGGCTGCCCGTTCTGTGCCACCGGCCGTGCCGGGCTGCGCCGGAGCTGCACCGCCGCGGAGATCGTCGACCAGGTCCGGGCGGCGTCGGCGGCGCTCCACCGCCGCGGCCTCGGCCCGGTCACCCACGCGGTGTACATGGGGATGGGGGAGCCGCTCGCCAACTACGAGGCGACCGTCGAGTCGGTGCGCGTCCTCGCCGCCCGGGCGGGGATCAGCCCGCGGCGGATCACCGTCTCGACGAGCGGGGTGGTGCCCGCGATCGACCGGCTCGCGGCCGAGGGGCTGCCGGTGACCCTCGCGATCTCGCTCCACGCCGCGGACGACGAGCTGCGCGACCGCCTGGTCCCGCTCAACCGGGCCCACCCGATCGAGAGGCTGATGGCGGCGGGGACGGCCTACGCCGAGGCCACCGGCCGCCGCCTCTCCCTGGAGTGGTGCCTGATCGGCGGGGTCAACGACTCCGAGGAGCAGGCCACCGGTCTGCGCCGTCTCGCCCACGCCGCGCGCGCCCACGTCAACGTCATCCCCATGAATCACGTGGAGGGGAGCCCCTGGGGCCCGCCCCCGGCGGCCGCGACCCGGCGCTTCCTCGCCGCGCTGCGCGGCGTCCGCGCCACGGTCCGGGACACGAGGGGCGCGGCGACCGACGCCGCCTGCGGCCAGCTCCGGGCCACCCTGGAGACGCGCCGGTCGCTGCTCCCCGACGGCAGCCTGGGGCCGCCCCGCCCGGCCGCGGCCCGCTCGGCGCGGTGAGCCCCGCCGGCGAGGACGCCGACGCCCGGCTGATGGACCTCGCCCTCGCCGCGGCGGCCGCGGCGAACTTCGCGACCAGCCCGAACCCGATGGTCGGGGCGGTCGTCGCCCGCGACGGCGAGGTGGTCGCCACCGGCTTCCACCGCCGCGCCGGTCAGCCCCACGCCGAGGTCGAGGCGCTGCGCCTCGCCGGCGAGCGTGCCCGGGGCGCCAACCTGTACGTCACCCTCGAACCGTGCAGTCACCACGGCCGCACCCCGCCCTGCGCCGAGGCGGTGATCGCCGCCGGCGTGGGCCGCTGCGTCGTCGCGATGGTCGATCCCAATCCGCTCGTCGCCGGTCGCGGGATCGCCGCACTGCGCGCCGCCGGGATCCCGGTCGAGGTGGGGCTGCGCGAGGCTCAGGCGCGCCGGCTCAACCGTTTCTTCCTCCGCCACGTCACCACCGGGCTGCCCTTCGTCACCGCCAAGTTCGCGGTGTCGCTCGACGGGCGGATCGCGACCCACACCGGGGAGTCGCGCTGGATCACCTCGCCCGAGGCGCGCCTCGAGGCGCACCGCCTCCGCCACGCCCACGACGCCATCCTCGTCGGCGCCGGCACAGCGGTCCGCGACGACCCCGAGCTCACCACCCGCCTCCCCGACCCCGGGGGGCGATCGCCGCTCCGTGTGGTGGTGGACAGCCGGCTGCGCACCCCGGCAGCCGCCCGCCTGCTCCGCGCCGGGCCGCCCGGGGCGGTGGTCGCGACGACGGATCGTGCTCCCGCCGAGCGCCTCCGTGCCCTCGAGGAGGCCGGTGCCGAGGTGCTCACGCTGCCCGCCCAGGACGGCCGGGTCGACCTGCGCCGGCTGCTCGAGCACCTCGGTGCCCGGGGGTGCATCAGCCTCCTCGCCGAGGGGGGCGCGGAGCTCCACGGGGCCCTCTTCGACGCCGGCCTCGTCGACGGGGTGGTCGCCTTCATCGCCCCGCGGGTCATCGGCGGCGCCACCGCCCCCGGCGCGGTCGGCGGTCGCGGAGTCGACCTCCTCGCCGCGGCTCGGGCTCTGCGCGACGTCGAGGTGCGACGGGCGGGGCCCGACCTCGTCGTGAGCGGGGACGTCGGCGACCCCGGACGGTGACCGTGGTCGAGGTCGGGCTGCTCCCCGGGGCGTCCGCGGCCGACCGGGGGCTCGTCACCGAGCTCACCGGGCTGGTGAACGCCGCGTACGCGCTCGGGGAGGTCGGGCTGTGGCGCGACGGGGCCGTCCGCATCGACGAGGACCGGATGTCCGGACTGATCCGTGCCGGGGAGGTGGCCGTTGCCGCCCTCGACGGCCTCAGGGTCGGCTGCATCCGCGTGCAGCGGCTCGACGAGTGCACCGGCGAGCTCGGCATGCTCGCCGCCGTCGCCGGGCGCCGCGGCGAAGGGGTCGGCCGGCTGCTCGTCGCCTTCGCGGAGCGGCTGAGCGCCGCGCGCGGGCTCGACACCATGCAGCTCGAGCTGCTCGTTCCCACCGGCTGGGCCCACCCCGACAAGGAGCGGCTCCACGCCTGGTACACGCGTCTCGGGTACCGGATCGTGCGCCTCGGCAGCCTCGCCGAGGACTACCCGCACCTCGTCCCCCTGCTCGCCACGCCCTGTGTGCTGCGAATCTACCGCCGGCTGCTCCCGCCTCCCGCGAGCCGCCCGGAGCCGCGCTCGGCGTACTGTGTGGACTGACATGTTCAGCGGGATCGTCGAGGAGTTGGGCGAGGTGGCGGAGAACGCCATCGAGGCCCGGGGACGGCTGCGGGTCTCCGCGCGTGAGGTGGTGCGCGACGTCGCGATCGGCGACAGCATCGCGGTGAACGGCTGCTGCCTCACGGTGATCGCCGCCGACGGACACGGCTTCACCGCCGACGTCATGCCCGAGACGGCCCGGCGCACCAACCTCGGCATCCTCGAGCCGGGCGACCCGGTGAACCTCGAGGCCGCGCTCGCCTACGGCGACCGGGTCGGGGGGCACATGGTCACCGGCCACGTCGACGCTGTCGGCACGGTGTGCGAGACCCGCGACGAGGCGAACGCCCGCTGGACGGCGATCGCCGCGCCGCCGGTGGTGATCCGCCGCCTCGTCGACAAGGGCTGCGTCGCGGTCGACGGGGTCAGCCTCACCGTCGTCGACGTCCTCGACGACCGTTTCACCGTCTCGCTGATCCCCCACACGGTCGCCGTCACCACCGCCCGGCGGTGGTCGGTCGGCCGCCCGGTCAACCTCGAGGTCGACCTCATCGCCCGCTACGTCGAGCGCAGCCTGGCGGCGATGGGCGGCAACCGCCCGGCCTGAGAGAACAGAGGAGCACCACGACAGAGATGGCGCTGGACCGCATCGAGGACGCGATCGAGGACATCCGGCAGGGCCGCTTCGTGATCATCGTCGACGACGAGGACCGCGAGAACGAGGGCGACCTCGCCATCGCCGCCGACCGCATCACCCCGGAGCACATCAACTTCACCCTCACCCACGCGCGCGGGATGATCTGCGTCTCCATGGAGGGATGGCGGCTCGACGAGCTCGGACTTGCGGCCATGGTCGACGTGAACACCTCACACCACGCCACCGCCTTCACGGTGAGCGTCGACGCGATCGGCCGCGGGGTCACGACCGGGATCAGCGCCTACGACCGCGCCACCACCATCCGGATGCTCTGCGACGAGCACGCCACGCCCCGCGATTTCGCCCGCCCCGGCCACACCGCGCCGCTTCGCGCCCGTCCGGGCGGGGTGCTCGAGCGTGCCGGGCACACCGAGGCGATGGTCGACCTCTGCAAGCTCGCCGGCCGCTTCCCGGCGGGGATGAT
>DATKEY010000431.1:0-16641 GCA_035544475.1 Candidatus Dormiibacterota bacterium
GTTGCCCGCGGCGGCCAGCATGGCGAGGGCCTGCTCGACCGGACGGGCGATGTAGCGGACCCGATCCTCGACGCCGTTGAGCCGGGCGTTGAGCAGCCCGAGGCGCGCGGCGTGACGGCTCTCCTCGACGCAGAGCACCTCTGCGCCGCGGGCGGCGAGGGCGATGCCGAGGGTCCCGATCCCCGCGTAGCCGTCGACGAGCCGCCGCCCGTCGACGTCGCCCAGGGCGTCGAGGACGCGCGCGTAGAGCACCTCCATCTGGGTCTCGTTGACCTGGACGAAGGTCTCCGGCTCGACCCGGAACTCGTGGCCGCCCCACTCGACGCTGACCGCGCCGGTGTGCCACGCGACCGCGTCGCCGGTCTCGAGCGCGAGCTCGTCGAGCACCGCGGGGTCGAGGGCGCTCGTCGGGCGGGCGTGGACGAGCAGGTCGCGGCCGCCCCGGCCCACGGTGAGCTGGAGGACGCTCAGCTCGGGGGTGCCGCCGCGGCGCACGAGGGTGCGCAGCGCCGGCAGCGACGCCGCGATCGTGCGGTGATGGATGAGGCAGTCGTCGACGGCGATCGGCCGCCAGGAGCGCGCGCGGTTGAAGCCGAGGCCGGCGTCGGCGACCCCCGCGCTGCCCGGAACGACGTGGAACTCGCCGCGACGGCGGTAGCGCCAGGGATCGTCCATCCCGAAGACCGCGACGGTGTCGGGGATGCGGACGTCCTGGCGGCGCATCGCGTCGAGCACGATCTCGCGCTTGAGGGCGAGCTGCCGCGGATAGGCGACGTGCTGCAGGTCGCAGCCGCCGCAGTCGGGGACGTACGGGCACGGGGGGACGACCCGGTCCGGTGAGGGCTCGAGCACCTCGACGACCCGCGCCCGCCACACCCCCGCGCGCCTGCCGTGGACGAGCACCTCGACGAGCTCACCGGGGATCGCGCCGTCGACGAGCACGGTCTCGCCTCGCTCGCCCTCGACGACCCCGCCCTCGACGTGGGCGAGACACGAGCCACCGTGGACCATCGCGCCACAGCGCACCTCCCGCCGGGTCCCGGCGGCGCGGCGAGCCGCCCGGCGCTCAGCCGGAGAGGCGCTCACGGAGCAGCCGGTTGACCAACTTCGCGTCGGCGCGGCCCCGAGTCGCCTTCATCACGTGGCCGACCACGGCCTGGAGCGCGCCCTCCTTCCCGCCCTGGAAGTCGGCCACCGCCTTGGCGTTCGCCGCGATCGCCGCCTCGACGAGCGCCGCGAGCTCCCCCTCGTCGCTCACCTGGCCGAGGCCGCGTTCGCGGACGATCGTCGCGGGGTCGCCACCGCCGAGGTACAGCTCCTCGAGCAGCTCCTTCGCGGTGGTCTGGTTCACCGTCCCGCCGTCGACGAGCCGCAGCAGCGCGGCGAGCCCGTCGATGCCGAGCCCGCTCTCCGAGAGCGGGACGTGGTGGGCGTTGCTCAGGCTGTTGACGACGTTGACCTGCCAGTTCGCGGCGAGCCTGGCGGGAATACCGGCGGCGACCAGGCGCTCGAAGCTGTCCGCCTCGTCCCGGGTGGCGGTGAGCACCCCGGCGTCGTCGGCGCCGATGCCGTGCTCGGCCACCAGCCGCGCCGCGCGCGCCTCGGGCAGCTCGGGGAGCGTCCGCCGCACCTCCTCGACGAACTCCTCGCTCAGCGCCATCGGGGCGAGGTCGGGCTCGGGGAAGTAGCGGTAGTCGTGGGCGTGCTCCTTGCTCCGCTGAGAGACGGTCGCACCTCGCGCCTCCACCCAGCCACGGGTCTCCTGATGGAGGCTGCCCCCGCCGTCGACCACCCCGATCTGGCGGGAGATCTCGTACTCCAACGCGCGGTGGACCGCGCGGAAGGAGTTCATGTTCTTGATCTCGACCTTGACGCCGAAGGGATCGCTGCCACGCGGACGGATGGAGACGTTGGCGTCGCAGCGGAACGAGCCCTCCTCGAGGTTGCCGTCGTTGACGCCGATGTACATGAGGATCTGGCGCAGCCGCACGAGGTACTCGCGGGCCTCGTCCGCGGTGCGCAGGTCGGGCTCTCCGACGATCTCCATGAGCGGCACGCCCGAGCGGTTGTAGTCGACGAGCGAGCTCGTCGCGCTCTGGAGCACGTCGCCGGCGTGGTGCAGGGTGCCGGTGTCCTCCTCGAGGTGCACCCGGGTGATCCCGCAGCGCACCCGGCGGCCGTCGAGGGTGAACTCGAGGTGGCCGTTGCGCGACAGTGGCAGGTCGTACTGGGAGATCTGGTAGCCCTTCGGCAGGTCGGGATAGAAGTAGTTCTTGCGGTCGAACTTGGTGAAGTCGGGGATCTCGCAGTTGAGCGCGAGCGCGGTGCGCACCGTGAACTCGACGGCGCGGCGGTTGATGACGGGGAGCGTCCCGGGGAGGCCGAGGCAGACGGGGCAGGTGTTCTCGTTGGGGGCGGCGCCGACGTAGCGCGCCGGGCAGCCGCAGAACATCTTGCTGCGGGTGAGCAGCTGGGCGTGGACCTCGAGGCCGATGACCGCCTCGTAATCGACCGCCGGCGGCGCGCCGCGCAGCGTCTCGGTCACGGCGCGACCGCCTCGACCGATGCCGGCCGCAGCGTGCGCCAGCGCGCCGCCTGCTCGTACGCGTGGGCGATGCGCAGTGCGCGGGCGTCCAGGAACCGCGGCGCGACCACCTGGAGCCCGACCGGCAGCCCCTCCACGAGCCCGCAGGGCACCGACACGCCGGGCAGGCCGGCGAGGTTGACGGGGACGGTGAGCACGTCGAGGAGGTACATCGACAGCGGGTCCGAGTGCGCGCCGAGGGGGAACGCGGGCACCGGTGAGGTGGGGCTGACGATGGCGTCGACGCGCTCGAAGACCCGCGCGAACTCCTCGGCGATGAGGGTGCGCACCTTCTGCGCCTTGCGGTAGTAGGCGTCGTAGTAGCCGCTGCTCAGCGCGTAGGTGCCGAGCATGATGCGGCGCTTGACCTCCGGCCCGAACCCCGCGTCGCGGGTGCGCAGGTAGGTCTCGAGAAGGCCGCCCCGGTCCTCCCGCATCCCGAAGCGGATGCCGTCGTAGCGGGCGAGGTTGGAGGAGCACTCCGCAGGGGCGATCACGTAATAGGTGGAGAGAGCCGCGTCGGTGGTCGGCAGCGACACCTCCTCGAGAGTGGCGCCGAGCGAGCGCAGCACCTCGAGCGCGTCGGTGACCGTCGCTCGGACGCCGGGATCGAGGCCCTCGCCGAAGTACTCGCGGGGCACCCCGAGCCGCAGCCCGGCGACTCCGTCGCGCAGACCCGCGAGGGGGTCCTCGACGGCGGTCGGCGAGGAGGTGCCGTCGAGCGGGTCGTGCCCGGCGACCGCCGCGAAGCAGGTCGCGCAGTCCTCGACGGTGAGCGCGAAGGGCCCGACCTGGTCGAGCGAGGACGCGAAGGCGATGAGCCCGTAGCGCGAGACCCGGCCGTAGGTCGGCTTGAAGCCCACCACACCGCAGAGCGCGGCAGGCTGGCGGATCGACCCTCCGGTGTCGGTGCCGAGGCTGAGCGGCACCATCCGGGCGGCGACCGCCGCGGCGCTTCCGCCGCTGCTCCCGCCGGGGACCCGGCCGAGGTCCCACGGGTTGCGCACCGGGCCGTAGGCGGAGTTCTCGTTCGAGGACCCCATGGCGAACTCGTCGCAGTTCGTCTTGCCGACGAGGACCGCCCCGGCGTCGAGGAGGCGCTGCACCGCGGTCGCGGTGTACGGCGGCCGGAAGCCCTGCAGGATCCGCGACCCCGCGGTGGTCTCCGCACCCTCGAGGCAGAGCACGTCCTTGACCGCGACCGGCACTCCGCAGAGGGCGGGGAGATCGGGCGTCCCCGCCGCCAGGAGGCGGTCGGCCTCGGCGGCGGCGCGGTCGGCGAGCTCGTCGGTCCGCCCCAGGAAGGCGTTCACCTGCGGGTCCAGGGCCGCGATCCGCGCACGCGAACGCTCGAGCAGCGCGGTGGCGGTGACCTCTCCGGCGCGCAGCGCCGCGGCGCACTCCGCGAGGGTCTCGGGGGAGGCGCTCATTGCTCCTGGATCGCCCCGACGCGGAAGAACTCGTCGTCGTGGTCCGGGGCGTTCGCCAGCGCGGCCTCGCGTCCGAACGGGGGGCGCTCCTCGTCCTCGCGCCAGACGTTGACGAGCCCGCCGACCTGGGCGGTCTCGGCGACCTGGGAGGTGTCGACGCGGTCGAGCGCGGAGACGTGGTCGATGATGGCGCCGAGCTCGACGGCCAGGCGCGCCCGTTCCTCCTCGGTGAGGCCGAGGCGGGCGAGCTTGGCGACGTGGGCGACCTCGTCGGGGGTGAGGGGCATCGGCAGGCATTATCGACCGGGCAGCGGCAGCCAGGTGAGGACGGTCTGCTCGGTGGGGGTGAAGCCGGCGGACCGGTAGGCGGCCATCGCCGCGGGGTTGTCGTCGCGGGTCCAGACGCAGGCGAAGGTCACCTCGCGGCGGCGGAAGAGCGCCATCGCCTCTCGGAGGAGCGCGCTGGCGATCCCCTGGCCGCGCACCCGGGGACGGACGAAGAGCTCGGCGACCTCGCCCTCCAACCCGGTCCCCGGGTCGAAGAGGACGCACCAGCAGAGCCCGGTCGCCTCCCCGCGGTCGTCGCGGGCGACGAGGAGGTGGTTCTCGCCGGTGAAGTGAGGGTGGGGGACGGCGGTGCTCCGGGCCACCTCCTCGGCGGACCGGCGGGGATGGTCGTAGCGCTCCTGCTCGTCGAGGGCGAGCTCGGCGAGCATCGCCTGCACCTCGACGTCCTCCGCCGCCGCGAGCCGCTCGATGCGCATGTCACGAAGGCTACGCTGGGCGGACCCGCCCCTGACTGGAGAGAGCCCGTGATCGTCGCGACCACCGAGAACCTCCCCGGATACCGCGTCACCCGCGTCATCGGCCAGACCTTCGGGCTCACCGTCCGCACCCGCGGCCTCGGCGGCAACATCGCCGCGGGCTTCCGCAGCCTCGCCGGCGGCGAGGTCCTCTCCTACACGAAGCTCCTCGAGGACTCCCGGCGCCAGGCGGTCGACCGGCTCGTGGAGTCGGTGACCGCGGCCGGCGGCAACGCGGTGGTGATGATGCGCTTCGACGGCTCCGCCATCGGCAAGACGATGTCCGAGATCGTCGCGTACGGCACCGCCGTGGTCGCCGAGCCGCTCTGATGGCGGTGGCGATCGTCTGGCTCGTGGTCACCGTCGTCGTCCTCGCCGTCGCGGTGACGACCTGGAAGCTCGGCTGGGAGCGCTACCGCCCGCGCGACCCCGGGCCGGCGGTGCCCACCGACGAGGTGCTCGTCGACCCGGTGACCGGCCGCCGCCAGCGGGTGTACATGAACCCGTCGACCGGAGCACGGGCCTACGTCGACGAGCCCCCTGGGCCGCCGGGGTCCTGACGCTTTCCCTTCCGGGCCGCTGGTGGTACGACTGTGAGGTATGGGACATGCGGCGGACTTCCTCGGGCGCCTCTGGGGTGGGGGAGCCGGAGACCCCCAGTCGCAGCGTGCCGAGATGCTCGAGCGGCTGCGCCGCGGCGGGATCCGCGACCCGGCGGTGCTCGCGGCGATGGAGAGCGTCCCCCGCGAGGCCTTCGTCATGGAGGGCGACGAGCTCGAGGCGTACGCCGACCGCGCCCTGCCGATCGGCCACGGCCAGACGATCTCCCAACCGCTGATGGTCGCCGTCATCGTCCAGGCGCTCCAGCTGAAGCCGGGGGAGCTCGTCCTCGACGTCGGGACCGGCTCCGGCTACCAGGCGGCGGTCATCGCCGCCTGCGGCGGCCGGGTGATCAGCGTCGAGCGGATCGAGGAGCTCGCCTGGAGCGCCCGGGCGCGCCTCGAACGGGTGGGGATCGAGGTCCAGGTGGTCGCCGGCGACGGCAGCGCCGGGCTCGACGGCCGCGGGCCCTTCGACGCCATCGCCGTCGGGGCCGCCGCGCCACGTCCGCCGATGTCGCTGATCCGCCAGCTCGGGAACGGCGGGCGCCTCGTCGTGCCGGTCACCGTCGGCGCCGAGGGCGAGCGGCTGCTCCGGATCCGCCGTGAGCGCGACCACTGCGAGATGGAGGACCTCGGGCCCTGCCGCTTCGTCCCGCTCGTCGGCCGCGAGGGCTACCTCGAGCCCGGATCCTCCTGAAGCAGAGCGCTCAGGTCCTCGTGGGCGACCTCGCACGGACGCCCCGGGGCGTGGCGGTAGGTCACCTCGCCTCCGTCGCGCACGATGACCGAGGACGAGGAGACGGTGCCGTAGAGGTCGCCGTGGACGCAGGCGTCCTCGGGGTCGCAGAGCATCTCCTCCATCGCCGCGAGCAGCTCCTCCGGCCCGATCGCCCTCGACGCCGCCTCGCCGAGCCGGGCGAGGAGGCGCTCGACCCGCGGCTCGCCCTCCTGGTCGAGGTCGTGAACGGTCAGGACGTGCGGGCCGGGAGCCACCTCCACGACCTCGAGGTGGTCGCCGCCGTGGGCGACGAGCGCCTGGGTCGGGGAGACCGCGAGGAGGTTGAACGGGTTGTAGGCGGCGGGGTCGAGGGCCTCGACGAAGCGGCGCACCGCGGCGTCGTTGCCCGTGGTGAGGGTCGCCACAGGGAGCTCGCCCCGCGACCGCCGGCTGGGATCGCGCATCTCCGAGCGGCGGTTGGTGACCGCCGCGACCCGCCCGTCGGCGGCCACCGCCATCCAGGTGCCCCCGGCGAGCAGGTCGCGCCCGCCGGCGACACGGGGGTGGTCGACGAGGATCCCGGGAGCGCCGGCGGGGCGGCCGATGAACTCGTCCCGGTTGGCGGCGAGGACGAGGGGGGCGCCGGGCACGCAGCGCCAGGCGAAGAGGATCGTGCACATGGCGGTCCCGGGGCGTCGCTCAGCCGGCGGGGACGCGGAACATCCGGATCGCCGGGCCGCCGGGGCGTTCGTGCGCCCCGGCCGCGGCCTCGCCGAACGCGGCCAGGAGGATCCGCCGGGTCGGCGTCTCCTCCGGCGGACGGTCGAGCTGCAGCTGGGAGATCGTGACCGCGTACTGGTCGACCCCGTCGGGGCGGTTGGGGTAGCGCGCCCGGGTGATGCTGACCCGCATCCCCATCTCCGCGAGCTCGAGGGAGTGACGCCCGGTCTCGCGGGTCACCGAGGGAGTGGCGAAGTCCTCGTCGGCGCGCTGCCGCAGCTCCCGCAGGCGGGAGTCGACGCCGAGGTCCGCGGTGGGGTCCGCCATTCCGCTCCCAGCCTACGCCTCCCGCCCCTTCGGACGCCTCGCAGGGACTCCACACCCCCTTCCCTCACGTTTAGAGTGGGCGCCGGCCGCGGTACGCAGGGATCACCGGCCTGTGGCCCCGCCTCTCCCAGGCGACGGCGCCCGGCCGGCACTCCCACACACTCATCACCCCCGGAGGCACCCGATCTCATGGCAAAGACCGTCGGCATCGATCTCGGCACCACCAACAGCGTGGTGGCAGTGATGGAGGGCGGCGAGCCCGTCGTCATCGCCAACGCCGAAGGCGGTCGCACCACCCCCTCCGTCGTCGCCTTCACCCGCACCGGCGAGCGCCTCGTCGGCACCCTGGCCCGGCGCCAGGCGGCCGTCAACCCCGAGAACACCGTCTACTCGATCAAGCGATTCATGGGACGGCTGCTCTCCGAGGTCACCAACGAGGCCAAGCAGGTCCCCTACAAGGTGGTCGCCGGCAACGCCGGGCGCGTCGAGGTCGAGGTGGCCGGCCAGCGCCACACCCCCGAGCAGATCTCGGCGATGATCCTGCAGAAGCTCAAGACCGACGCCGAGGCGTACCTGGGCGAGAAGGTCACCGACGCGGTCATCACCGTCCCCGCCTACTTCAACGACGCCCAGCGGCAGGCGACGAAGAACGCCGGCCAGATCGCCGGCCTCAACGTGCTGCGCATCATCAACGAGCCGACCGCGGCCTCGCTGGCGTACGGGCTCGACAAGAAGGAGAACGAGAAGATCCTCGTCTTCGACCTCGGCGGCGGCACCTTCGACGTCTCGGTGCTCGAGGTCGGCGAGGGCGTCTTCGAGGTGAAGTCGACCAACGGCGACACCCACCTCGGCGGCGACGACTACGACCGTCGCGTCGTCGACTACCTGGCCGACGAGTTCAAGAAGGACCAGGGCATCGACCTCCGGGGCGACCGCCAGGCCCTCCAGCGGCTCACCGAGGCGGCGGAGAAGGCGAAGATCGAGCTCTCGCAGCGGCAGGAGACGGAGGTCAACCTCCCCTTCATCACCGCCGACGCGAGCGGGCCGAAGCACCTCCAGCTCACCCTCTCGCGGTCGAAGTTCGAGCAGCTCACCGACGATCTCACCGACCGCTGCCGCAAGCCGTTCGCCGAGGCGCTCAAGGACGCCGGGCTCGCCGCGTCCGACCTCGACGAGGTCATCCTCGTCGGCGGGTCGACCCGCATGCCGGTGATCCAGGAGCTCGTCAAGCAGCTGAGTGGCAAGGACCCGCACCGGGGCGTCAACCCCGACGAGGTCGTCGCCGTCGGCGCCGCCATCCAGGCGGGAGTGCTGAAGGGCGAGGTCAAGGACGTCCTCCTCCTCGACGTCACCCCGCTGAGCCTCGGGATCATGACCGAGGGCGAGGTGAACACCCGGCTCATCGAGCGCAACACCACCATCCCCACCTCGAAGTCGCAGGTCTTCTCGACGGCCTCGGACAGCCAGCCGAGCGTCGAGATCGTCGTCCTCCAGGGCGAGCGGCCGATGGCGCGGGACAACCGCATCCTCGGCACCTTCATGCTCGACGGCATTCCGCCGGCCCCGCGCGGCATGCCGCAGATCGAGGTCACCTTCGACATCGACGCCAACGGCATCCTCAACGTCACCGCCAAGGACCGCGGCACCGGCAAGGAGAACCGGGTCACGATCACCGGCTCGACCACGCTCCAGAAGGAGGAGGTCGACCGGATGGTGAAGGAGGCCGAGGCGAACGCCGAGGAGGACCGCAAGCGTGCGGAGTCGGTGGAGACCCGCAACCACGCCGACCAGCTCGCCTACCAGGCGGAGAAGGCGCTCAAGGACGCCGGCGACAAGGTCCCGGCCGATGTGCGCGCCGAGATGGAGACGAAGGTCAAGGCGATCCGCGACGCCATCGCGGCCAACGACAACGACGCCATCAAGCGGGCCCACGACGACCTGCAGGCGAGCATCTCGAAGATCGGCGAGGCGGTGTACTCCCAGACCGGCGGCGGCCCCGGCACCCCCGGCGGTGGCGCCGCCGAGGGTGATGGCCACCCCGGCGCCGGCGGCGAGGGGGCCCATGGCGGCGAGGACGTGGTGGACGCCGAGTTCAAGGAGGTCTGACCGAGGGCGACGAGCGCCTCGGTCGCGAAAAGGGCGGCGCACCAGCGCCGCCCTTTTTCCGTCTACGGGCGAACGCGGCTGCCGCTCGCGGTCATGCGCTCGACGACCTCCTGGGTCTCCCGCACTAGCGTCTCGACGAGGTCCGCCGCGGGCAGGGAGCGCGAGAGCGCGGCGGCCTGGCCGGCGAGAAGGAACATGAGGTCCGCGTCGCCGGTGCCGGCCGCGGCACCGTTGATACGCCCCGTCTGCGCGTACTGCAGGGGGAAGTCCAGCGGCGCAGGAAGAACGCTCTCCAGATCGGTGATGAACCCCGTCCGCATCGCGCGCGCGGGGCGCCCGGAGTAGGCCGCGGTCACGGTCGTTCCGGTGTCGGCGAGGCGCTGCAGCGCGGCCTTGTGCAGAGGATGGGCGGCGCTCTCCGGGCAGCCGAGGAAGGCCGTCCCGAGCTGAGCACCGGCGGCGCCGAGGGCGAGGGCTGCGGCGATTCCTCGTCCATCCATGATCCCGCCGGCGGCGACGACCGGGACCCGGACACGGTCGACGACCTGGGGGACGAGGGCGAGGCCGCCGACCATGGACTCGCCGAACGGTGCGAGGAAGCTGCCCCGGTGGCCGCCCGCCTCGGAGCCCTGGGCGACGACCGCGTCCACGCCGGCGTCCTCGAGCGCGACCGCCTCCTCGACCGTGGTCGCCGTCCCGGCGATCAGCGTCCCGGCTCGCCTCACCTCATCGAGCGGTGGGATCCCGAACGCGAAGCTGAAGACGGGGACGGCCTCCTCGCACACGACCGTCAGCTGCTTCTCGAGGAGGGCTCGGGGCGACGGCGGAAGCGGCAGGAGGGCGTCGTCGTCGAGACCGAGCCGCCGCCGTACCGGCGCCAGCGCCGCCCGGACCGCCTCGAGGAGCGCGGGCTCCGGTTGGGCGGGGTCACGCCACACGAAGAGGTTCACGTTGAAGGGCCGGTCGGTGCGACTCCGGATGTCGCGGATGGCCGCGCGCAGGTCGTCCGGGGCCATCAGCGCGGCCCCGAGCGACCCGAGCCCGCCGGCGTTCGACACCGACGCCACGAGCTCCGGCGTTGTGGGCCCCGCCATCGGCGCCTGCACGATGGGATACCTGATTCCCAGGAGCTCGGTCAGCGGCGTGCCGGGCCAGTCCATGAGCTCGCCCTCTAGACCTGGTCGATCCTGGTCAGTACCCAGTCGTATCTGCCACTCATGACCGGAGCCTTGCAGTACGAGCAGACGCCCGCGAGGTCGAGGTCGAGGGGGGCGCCGCAGTTGGGGCATTTCGAGGAGAGGGTGCCGCCCTTGGGGTTGGTCGTCGCCGACGACGAGCGCTGGAAGACCCAGTCCTCGGACCACTGATCGACGCTGCGGTTGCCGCGGACGATCCGCCCGCTCTTCACGTCGATGTCGTAGTCGGCGCAGGCGGCGAGGAAGCGCAGGGTGAGGGTGTCGTAGCTCTGGTCGCTGTGGGCCGCGATGATGCGGGCGTTCCCGACCGCGAGCTGCTCGAGGACGTTGCGGCGTCCCTGGGCGACGTACTGCTCGATCTGGGTGCGGTGCTGCTGCCAGATGCCGTCCGCCATCACCCGGCGGCTGAGGTCCGGCTTGAGCTCCGTCCACGCCTGCTGCACGACGAAGAAGCCGCGCTCGGCCTCGCCGATGAAGGCGCTCTCGTCGAAGGCGGGGTCGTGGGCGGTGATCGCCGCGATCCCGTCGGCGACGCCGTCGGACGCCATCGCCATCGGTGAGCTCCCGGGAAGCATCGCCCCGCGCAACCCCTCCGGGACGCCGATGGGACGGGTGTCGTCGTAGGGGGTCGACGAGGGCGGCGGCGGAGCGGGGACCGATCCCGCACCGTACGAGGAGCCGAGGTCCGCGCCGGCTCCCATCGGGCGGGGCGAGCGGAACATCGCGAACACCCTGGCGATCACGACGATGACCACGACGACGAGGACGAGGAAGAGGAGCAGTCCGAGGATGGCGCCGCCTCCGCCCCCTCCTCCGAAGAAGAACGGGAAGAAGAAGAAGCCGTGGCCGCCGCCGCCGCCGCTGAAGCTGCTGCCCCCGCCGGAGCGGAAGCCCCCGCTGCCGCCTCCGCCGCCACCGAAGCTGTGGCCGCCGCCGGCGCGTGCCAGCAGCCCGCTCGCGGCGAGGAGGGGGGCGGTCACGCAGGGGCCGGCGGGGTGGCGTCCGCCGGGGCGGTCGATGCGCCGCAGCCGGGACAGAACTTCGCGCCGGTGGGGAGCTCGACGCCGCACTGCGTGCAGTGACGCACCGCGGGTGCCAGCGCGGCCCCACACGATGCGCAGAACTTCGAGCCCGCGGCGCTCTGCGCCTGGCAGGAGGGGCAGGCGACTCCGGCCGGCGCGGGCTGCTGGGTGGCGTAGCCGGCGCCTCCGCCCGCGAAGCCGGGGGCGGGAGGCGGCGGGGGACCGGGCGGCGGCGGCTGGGCGGCGGCTCCGCCCATGCCGAGGCCCGCGCCGATGAAGGCACCGGCGACCCCGGAGCCACCCTTGGCCATCCCCTCGCCCGCGCCGAGCGCCATCTCTCCGGCGGCGTACTGCTGGAAGCCGCCGGCGAGGCGCGAGTAGGCGGTGTCCTTGGCGAGCCGGCGCAGCTCGGCCTCCGTCTCGTCGTCGAGGCTGATCACGAAGTTGGTGAGGCCGACGAGCCCGAGACCGTAGTCGGCGAGCCGCGCGTTCCCGCCCTCGATCGTCGTCTTCTCGATGTCGTCGCTGTAGGCCGACAGCCCGAGGACGGGCCAGCCGTTGCGGACGATGTTCCGGGTCAGGTCCTGACGAAGCGAACGCAGCAGCAGGTCGTCGCAGAGGTCGGTGAACTTGCTGTTGTCGGGGACGTCCTGGGTGCCGCCGTACTTCGTGATCAGGGTCACCGGGTCGGTCACCTTGAGGACGTAGTCGCCGAAGACGCGAAGGGTGACGAGCATCCCCGTCTGCGGGTCCTGCACCTCGTCGATCCGGCCGCCGAAGCGATCGCGGATCTCCCGCGAGGAGACGAAGTAGAGCTCGGTGCGGTACGCGTTGCCCCCGGTCAGCATGTCCTTGAACATGCCGAGGAAGGGCAGCTCGGTGGCGTCGACCTGGTGGCGGCCGGGCGGCATCGTGCCGATCACCTGCCCCTGGTAGAGGAAGACCGCGACCTCGTCGGGAGCGACGATCGCCTTGGTGAACCGGCGGATCTGCAGGTCCGGCCACTTGTAGACGATCTGGTCCTTCCGCTCGTCGGGGACGGCGATGTTCTCGCGCCGGAAGAGCGCCATGAACGTTCCTCGGTGGTGAAGATCCGTCCCCGGAGAGGGCCTCGGGGTGGGCGCCCCCATGCTACCGCTCGATCGCCGCATCAGCCGCGGATCGGGTCGACCACCTCGAAGATGCCGGCGAGCGCTGCCACGACCAGCCGGCCCGCCCGGCTCATCGTCGCCGCCGTCCTCCCACCGCCGGCGGCCGCGCCGCGGCGCCGGCGGCCAGGTGCGCCCGCCGCCAGCGCAGGCCGAGCACCGCACCGGTTCCGATCAGCGCGAGGAGGATCACCCACATCGCCAGCCCCACCCACGGCACCGAGTCGTCGGTGCTCGCAGCCGCCGCCGTCGACGGCGGCTGCGCCTCGGGGATGTAGCTGGTGGTGCCGGTGACGGTGGCGGTCCTCGTCCCCAGGACGAGGGGCACGCTCCAGCGGAGGAGCACCGTCGGCTGGGTGCGCGCGATGATCTGGTCGGGCGGGATCTCCTGGGCGTAGAAGCCCCGGAACTCGAGCCAGAGCTCGCGCGGCTCCGGGTGGACGAGCGACCACTGTGGAGGCGCGTTCGCGTCCGCCTCGACGGTGGGCGTGTCACCGTGCCCCTTGAGGTTGTCGACCCACGACGGGCTGTGGAGATTCGCCTCGGTGCCACCCGGCCCGATGCGGAGCATGGGCTCACCCTGACGGCCCATCACCACGACCGGCACGCTGCCGGTGTTCTCCAGGAAGACGCCCGGCAGCCGGGCCGGGATGACCGAGACGTTCACTCCCTGGAACGGCGTCGACGTCGAGGTGAGGGCCGCCTTGTAGCCGCCCTTGAAGGTGACGTAGTCGACCCTGCCGAGCACCTTGATGTCCTGGTTGCCGTAGCGCAGGGGGACGATCCACCGCGAGATCGTCTGCACCCCGGAGGTCGGCGGGGGCGGGAGGTCGGTCGTCGGCTTCGGGTGCATCCGGTGCTCGAACCACCCCCAGTCCGGCTCGTGGCTCGCGCGGCCCCAGAACGGCGGCGCGTTCGGGTTCTGCGCGGGGGTGGGGATGTTCGCGGTCCCATACGGGTTGTTCGACTGGTACCACTCCGGCGTGTTGAGGTCGCCGAGGACGCCCTGGGGACCGATCCGGAGGTACGTGCGTCCCGCGTCGGTGAGCACCTGCACCTCGGTCGGGGTGTGGTTCTCGACGAGCATCTCCGAGGAGATGACGGTGTTCCGCACGGAGACGGTCACCCCCGCGGGGAGCGCCGGGATCACCTGCTCCAGCACCGTCCGCAGGTGCGGGTCCATCTCGTGGGCACGCACCGGAACGGCTCGGAGGGTGGCCGCCACCAGCGCCCCGAGAAGGACGACTGCGGCGAGGGCGGCGGGGACGCGATGGGGACCGGGTGTGCGCATCGGCTCAGTCTGACAGTGGGGCCCTGGACGGCAGGGATCCGAGGCAGAAGAGGAGGCGCCCCCGGATCATCGACATTTCGCCTCCGTCAGTCTTGTCACGTGTCGGAGGACGGTCTACCCTTCGACGGATGCGTCGACTCTGGGTGGCGTCGATCGCCGGCGGGCTGTTGGCCTGCACCCCCATCGGAGCGCTCTCGACCGGCACGGCGCAGGCTGCGGGGGCCGGGCACTGGACGACGACCGGCAGCATGGGCGTCGCCCGCGACCACTTCGCGTGGACGGCTCTCCGCGATGGCAGGGTGCTCGTCGTCGGAGGGCAGGGCGGGACGCTGACGCTGCGCTCCACCGAGCTCTACGACCCGGCGCGTGGGACCTGGTCCGCCGGCCCGCCGATGCACGTGCCCCGGTACGGGCCGAGCGCGACGCTGCTCGCCGACGGGAGGGTGATGGTCGCCGGCGGGTACTGCCGTGCCCTCGGCGGCGACCTCGACACGGCGGAGATCCTCGATCCCGCGACCGGTCAGTGGACCTGGACCAACCGGATGCTCGACTTCCGCCGCGAGCACGACGCCACCCTGCTGCGGGACGGCCGGGTGCTCGTCACCGGCGGCTTCGACGGCGACAGCGTCCTCGCGCTCGCCGAGATCTTCGACCCGGCGTCCCAGCGCTGGCTCCCGGTGCCGCCGATGAGCTCGCCGCGGCTGGGCCACAGCGCGACCGTCCTCCACGACGGCCGGGTCCTGGTCACCGGCGGCGAGATGCCGCGCGGGGTGGTCGCGCCCCTGGTCCCCGGAGTCCCCGCCGGGGCCTACTTCCGCGGCCCCGCAGGGGAGATCTTCGATCCGACCACCATGGCCTGGCTCCCGACCGGCGGGATGCGCATCCGGCGCAACTCCCACACCGCGACGCTCCTGGCCGACGGCACCGTGCTCATCGCCGGCGGCTACAACCCGATCGGCGACGGCCAGGTGGCGAGCGCAGAGATCTTCGACCCGAAGACCCTGCTCTTCGCCCCGATCACCCCCATGAACGTCGCCCGGGCGGGCCACTCGGCGGTCCTGATGGACGACGGGACCGTGCTCGTCGCCGGCGGCAAGCGCGACCGCCACGGCGCGCTCGGATCGGTCGAGCGCTACCTTCCCGCGAGCCGCACCTGGGTCCGGATACCGGACATGCTCTCGACCCACACCCTGCACCTCGCCATGCGCCTCTCCGACGGGAGGGTGCTCATCGCCGGCGGGGCCTCCGGGCCCGGCGCCGGCGACACCGCGGGTGCGGGGGACACCACCGGGGCCGAGACCTACTCCGGCTGAGCGTCCGAAGAGGTGCCCCCCCAGCAGTGTGTCCCGGGGGACACACCCTTCTGGGGAGGCACCCAGAGGATGGGTATCGACCTGAGGGCGGCCATCCGGCCGCCCGCCTGTGGAGGGGTTATCGCCGGGTCAGCCACCGCCTGGCCCGGAAGCCGAGGCCGAGGCCGAGTGCCGTCAGCAGAGCCACCAGGACTGCCGGACCCTCTCCCTCGGAGCGGAGGAAACCGGCGAGCCTGCCGGAGATCGCCTGCGGAACGGACACGAACTCCTGGACGTACTGGATGCCGGGCTTCAGGGTCTCGGGGCCGACCGGGGGATTGCCCGGAAGGGTCGAGCCGCCCGCCTGCGGGCCGGAGGCACCGGGCGGCGAGGCACCGAAGGTGCCGGCCGGCGTGCTGTCCTGCATCGGGATCGGTGCCGCGGAGCTGTCCGTGGTGGTGCCGACCATCGTGATGGCCGCAACCGACGGAACCTCGCCCTTCGCGGTCTTCCTGGTGACGAACACGTAGTAGCCACCCGGGGTGACCACGCTGTGGTTCGTCGGGATCGACGCCGTCAGGGTGTTCCCGCTCGCGCTGAACGGAAGCTCGACGAGCCTGTTGTCGTTCGACGTGACGTGCTGCGAGGTCGGCAGACGGTACAGCTCGACCTTGTCGATGCTGGAGGCGTCATCGACCGTGACGGTCATGTTCTGGCCCCAGGTCACTCCCGCCGGAGCGTAGGTGATCTGCGGACGGGAGGCACCGTAGAACAGGTAGGGCGGGCTCCAGATCTGGAAGCTCGAGTCCTTCTGGTTGTTCGAGGTGGTCCCCGGGATCACGTCGGCGTGATGGCCGTAGTGGGCCGGGATCGGCGAATGGCCACCCGCCAGCACGCGGCCGTCGGGGAGCAGGATCGCCGAGTTGTGGTAGGTCCGGTCACGGCTCTCGGAAGCCATGTCGGTCCAGGTGTTGGCCTCCGGGTCGTAGAGCTCGGGCGTCCGCACCGGGATCCCGCTCCCGGGATCGATGACCTCGTCCTTGTCGGCGCCGTGCAGCGCCAGGACCTGGCCGGTCGGCAGCATCACCCCGGCGGGGTACCAGCGAGCATGGTGGAGGTCCGGGCCGCGCTCGACCTGCACGTCGTCGCCGCGGACGGTGAAGACCTGGGTGAACGGGGTGGCGAAGTAGCCGCCCGGGGGCACACCGACGGTGCCGCCCAAGGCGAGGACCTTCATGGTGTCGTAGTGGCCGGGATGGAACGGCAGGATGATCGAGTAGTCGCCGCTGCGACCAGGAAGGGGATTCGGCTTCAGCATCGACCACGTCTTCGTCGACGGGTCGTACAGCTGCATCATCGCCATGGTGACCTCGTCGATGGCCTCACCGAACGGGCCCCACAT
>DATKEY010000432.1:0-2011 GCA_035544475.1 Candidatus Dormiibacterota bacterium
GCTCGCCACCCCCGACAGCCCTCCGGTGGCCGACCTCGCCGGCCTCGGCGTCGCGCGCATCAGCCTGGGCTCGTGGCCGGCGCGCGCGGCGATCACGCTGCTCTCGCGGATCGCCCGCGAGGTGCTCGAGGACGGCACCTACGACGCGCTCGCCGGGGCTCTCACCTACCCGGAGGCGCAGCGACTCTTCGCCACCTGATCGCGGTGCCGCGCCGACTCCGGCGGTACCCTCGACGCATACTCCCCGTGTGTGGGGTGGCCCGGACCAGGAGCGAGCAGCGTTGAAGGAACCGATGGATCCGGCGCTCGAGGAGACGATTCGCAACCGCGCATACGAGATCTGGGAGGAGGAGGGACGCCCCTCCGGCCGTGACGTCGAGCACTGGATCCGCGCCGTGCTCGAGCTCGCCCGCGACGGGAGGGTCAGGCTGCTTCCCGACGGCGTTCTCCAGACCGACGGCGACCGCGAGCGGCGCAACGGCGCGAAGCGGGCGGGATGAGATGCGCCGCACGCGCACCCCGGTGGAGGGGGGCGCGCGCGCGGCGCGACGAGCGGTGACCCGTCAGCTGGCCAGCCGCTCGGGGATGTACGGTTCGACCGCGGCGCCGTAGCGCAGCATGCAGCGCGCGCAGACGGCGACGTGCGAGGTGACCCTGCGCAGCTGGTGCGGGCGCATCGCGGCGGGGTCCTCCATGAGCCGGGCGGTGGTGCGGCAGGCGGCGATCCCGGGCTGCGCGCCCTCGAGGCGGAGGAACTCGACCTTGAAGCGCTCGCGCGCGCGATGGAGCAGGGTCTCGACCGCGCTCGTGCTCGTCCCCAGCCGGTCGGCGATGACGTGGTACGGCAGGCCGTGGAGCTCGCGCAGCGCGAGCACGGTGCGCTGCCGCGGCGGCAGGGTCGCGGCGACGTCCCAGACGAGCTCACGGGTGCGCTGCAGCTCCTGCGCGGACTCGGGCTGGCGGGTACGGTCGAGGTCGGCGACCGCCATCATCGCCAGCTCGGTCACGTCGCTGGCGGGCTCGAAGATGCGCTTGCGGCGCCCCCGGCGACGCAGCTCGTCATGGCAGAGATTGACCGCGATCCGCTGGATCCACGATGACACCCGGTAGCTCTCGTCGATGCGGTCGATCGTCCGCACGAACTGGAGGAAGGTGTCCTGCACCGTGTCCTCCGCGACCTCCTCGGGGAGGTAGCGCAGACACAGGTTGCGGATGCGGTCGCGGTAGCGGCTGAAGAAGACCTCGAAGGCGCGGACGTCGCCGTTGCGGTACGCGCGGATGAGGCTCATGTCGTCGTCGTCGGCGAGCGACCGCGGCGGCGGGGCCGGCACGGCGAGCGCGACCGGCGGGTCGGCGTCCGGCGGCCGGGTGGTGCGGGCCCGGCGGGCCGCCGGCACGGGACCGGCCGCGGGCTGCCCGGTCGCGGGCATGGCGCGCCGGCGACGCGGCGCGGACGTGGTGAGGACGTGCAGCACGCCACTCACCATCGGGCTCTCCCCGATCATCTCTCTCCCCTCCCTGATTGCTTCGCTGCCCCGGCGGTGCGGCGCCGAGGAGCGGGCACTGAGCAGAGTACGACGACACGTTCGACCTGTCTACTAGGTTGTGCCGTTTCGATGCGTTTTTGGTGCTTCGTACCCCGGTCGGGGGCTCAGCGGCCTCCGCCGGCGAGCTCGCGCCGGTAGACCGCGACGTCGCCCACCCGCCCGAGCAGCGTCGCCGGGGGTGGGGGCGCCGCCCGGGTGGCGTCGGCGAAGGTGTACTCGACCCGCTCCTCGCCCGTCGGACGGTAGGCGTCGCCGAACATGTAGAGCCACGCGCCGGCGACCGCGACCGGCTCGTCGTGGCGGAGCAGCTGGTTGCCGACGGCGGCGGCGACCGGCCAGGTGTCGAGGTCGGCGATCCGCAGCAGCGCCCGTCCGGGAGACGCGGCGAGGTCGGAGCGCACGAGCGCCGCCGCCGGGGCGAGGGTCGGGTCGGGACCCTGGGGGGTGGCGATCGCGTCGAGCGA
>DATKEY010000433.1:0-5886 GCA_035544475.1 Candidatus Dormiibacterota bacterium
GGCTGCGGCAGCGGCCGCGGAGGCTCCGGCTCCCGCCGCGCCCGCACCACCCGTACCCGCACCGCCCGTCGTCCCCTCTGCCCCCATTCCGGGGCCGTCCGCGCCGACGGTGGGGCCGTCCGCACCCGTGGTCGGGCCGTCGGCGCCGGCGGCTCCGGCCGCAGCCGCACCCCCACCGGCCCCTGCTCCCGCGCCCCCGTCGGCACCGGCGTGGACCCCGGCCGCACCCCCGGTCCCCGCCCCCGAGCCGGGGGCGTTCACGCCTGCGCCTCCGCCCGCCCCGCCCGACACCGCCGCCTGGAGCGTGCGCACCTCCCCGCGTGAGGCCGCCGCGGCCGAGGCCGCGGCCCCGGTCACGCCGCCGCCGAGCCCGGCCGCGGAGCCGGCCCCGTGGGCGCCTCCCCCGTCGGCGGCTCCCCCGGTCACCTTCGGCCCCGACGAGGAGGCTCCGGTGGCCGCCGCCGTCGCGACCGCCGAGCCGGCCGCCGCGCCGTTCGCCCCGGGGGAGCGCGGAATGGTGGCCCGGCTCGCCCGCGATCCCCGCACCTACGCGACCGTCGGAGTCTTCTTCGCGGTCTGGGCGGTGGTGTTCATCATCGTCGCGGTGCTCATCGGAGCCAGCAACCAGCATCTGCTGGTCGCGGCGGTCGTCGTCGCGGCGGTCGGCTTCGTGACCGCGATCGTCGGGCTCGCCCTGGGGCCGCGCCGGGCCACCTGAGCACGCAGCGGAGGCGCCGCAGGCGCCGCACCGTCCGCTCCATCCTCGACGAGGTGATCGCCGAGAAGGAGTTCCTCTCGCCCGGAACGCCCCTCGACCCGGGGGGAGCCGAGCCGGGTCCCGAGGTTCCGCTGCTCGGCATCCGCCAGGGCGGGGGCCCCTTCTCGGCGGGTCGCAGCCACCGCCGGAGGCGCAGCGCGAGCCCGCTGCCGCCACCGCCGGTCCCGGCCGAGATGCCCGACGACACCACCGGACGGGTCGTGTTCCTCTCCAGCGAGCCGCCCCCCGACGTCCGCCCCGAGCGCCCCGACGGCGACCCCGAGCCCGCCGCGCCGGCTCCGGAGACGTGGCTCGAGGGCTGGGTGACGGTGGCGATCGCCGCCGCCGTGATCCTCGGGCTCTTCCTGGTCGGGATGGGGCTCACCCGGTGACCGGGGTCGGGCGCGCCACCGCCGGGATCGCGTCCGCGGGCGCGATCGCCTGGCTCGCCGGCTGCTCCGCCCTCTATCAGCGGGCGCTGGGACGCGTCGGCGTCGACCACCGGTCGGACCCCGCGGACACCGGGCTGATCCCCGCGCCCGAGCGTCTCGAGGTGCGCACCGCCGACGGGCTGCGGTTGCTCGCCTGGCATCTCCCCGGAACGCTGCCCGGCGCCGTCGTCGTCAGCGGCGGCAATCGCGGCTGGGCCGGCGACGTGCTCGGCATCGCCACCGCGCTCCAGCGCGCCGGCCTCCACGTCGTCGTCCACGGCTGGCGCGGCACCCCCGGCTGCGACCGCGCCCCGCACACCCTCGGAGTCCACGAGCGCCGCGACCTCGAGGCGGTGATCGACGTCACCGAGCGGCACCTCGGCCGGGTGCCGCTCGGCCTGCTCGGCTACTCGCTCGGAGGTGCGGTCGCGATCGCCGTGGCGGCCTCGGACCCGCGGGTGCGGGCCGTGTGCACCGACTGCGCCTTCGACGATCCACGCCGGGTGCTCGGACAGGGGGTGTGGCGGACCCTGCGCATCCCGGGGCCGATGCTCACCGCGCCCGTCGGGGCGGTGCTCGCGCTGCGCGCCGGCGCCCGGTTGAGTGACTTCCGGCCGCTGGAGAGTGTCGCCCGGATCTCGCCACGGCCGTTGCTGCTCATCCACGGCGGCGCGGACGCCTCGGTTCCGCCGGACCACGCCCGCCGGCTCCGCGCCGCCGCGGGGCCGGGCGCCGAGCTCTGGATCCAGCCCGGGGTGGGCCATTGCGGGGGCTACGACGCCGACCGCGAGGGATACGTGCACCGGGTCGGCGACTTCCTCGTCGACGCCCTCTCGCGTTGACAACACCACAAATAAGTAGTACCATGCCGGGCATGGCCGTCCACCCCCGCCCCACCGCCGTCCGCCCCTCGGCCGCTCGCCGCAGCGACCGGGCGGTCGCCGCCGCGGGCGCCCTGGCCACCCGATCCGAGGCGGAGCTCATCGCGCACGTGCTCGGCGGCGCCGACCCCACCGCCGAGGCGCGCCGCTGGTCGCACGAGGTGGCCCGGCTGCCGGTGTGGCGCCGGCGCTCGCTCGGCGCCGCGGGGCTGGTCGCGGAGCACGGGGTCGCCGCCGAGCCGGCACTTCGCCTCGCGGCGATGTGGGAGCTCGCCGACCGCTGGTATCCCGACGACCGCCCCGCGGTCGGCTCGCCCCGCGACGCCGCGCTCCTCCTCGAGGAGCTGCGCACGGCGCCCACCGAGCGCATCGCGGTCCTCCTCCTCGACTCCCGGCACCGGCCGATGGGCTCGGAGGTCGTCGCCCTCGGCACCATCAACGCGTCGAGGCTGCAGCCGCGCGACGTCCTCGCCCCGGCGCTCACCCGCGGCGCATCGGCGATCGTCGTCGGTCACAACCACCCCAGCGGCGATCCGTCGCCGAGCGTCGCCGACCGCCGCGTCACCACCGCGCTCCGCGAAGCGGCGCTCATCGTCGGCGTCCCGCTCCTCGACCACCTCATCCTCACCCGCCACGGCCAGTTCTCCTTCCGCGACGCCGAGGGCTGGGACCTCGAGGACCCCGCCGAGTGACGGACCGCCGCGGCGTTCGGGCAGGATGCGGGGGATGACGGCGCTGCGCGGCACCCGCACCGAGGCCAACCTCCGCGCCGCCTTCGCCGGCGACTCCCAGGCCGACCGCCGCTTCGTCTACTTCGCTCGGCGTGCGGACATCGAGGGGCGACCGGAGGCGGCCCGCCTCTTCCGCGACCTCGCCGCGGGGGAGACGGGCCACGCGTTCGGCCACCTCGAGCTCCTCGAGGAGGTAGGCGATCCGGTCACCGGGATGCCCCTCGGCGACACCGCGACCAACCTGCGCAGCGCCCTCGCCGGGGAGACCCACGAGCACGCCGAGCTGTACCCTGCGCTCGCCCGGACCGCCCGCGAGGAGGGGTTCGAGGAGATCGCCGAATGGTTCGAGGCACTCGCCGGCGCCCACCGCCTCCGGGCGCGGCGGCTCGCCGCGACCCTGCGGTCGCTGTCGCCGGCCGGGGAGGAGGAGGGCTCATGAGACCGCTCGCCGTCGACGAGGTGCGACCGCCCGCCGTCTACGAGGCGGTGCGGGGTGAGGCGATGCGCCGGCTGCTCGCCGAGCGGCTCGTCCGGGGCGTCTCAGTGGGAGGCGTCTTCACGGTGATGTTCGAGAACCGGGTCACCGTCGCCGGCGCCATCGAGGAGCAGCTCCGTGCCGCCCAGATCGACGACCCGGGGCGGATCGCCGAGGAGGTGGAGGTGTTCAACGCCCTCATCCCCGGGGATCGGGAGCTGACCGGCACCTTTCTGCTCGAGTGCGACGACGCCGCGGCGGTCAGCCGGCGCATGCGCGAGCTGCCCGGCCTGTCCGCGCACGTCCACCTCGAGATCGATGGCAGCCGCGCCGAGCGGGTCGACACCCCCGCCTCGACGCCCGAGGCGGCCGACGAGTCGGTCGAGCTGCTCCGCTTCCGTCTCACCGGCGAGCAGCGCGCCGCCGTCGCCGCGGGCGGCGAGGTGGTGGTGCTCAGCGACCACCCCCGGCTCCGGGCCCGCACCGTCCTCGACGACGCCCAGCGGCGCGCCCTCGCCGAGGATCTTGCAGGGTGTTGACCCTCTGATCCCCGCGTCCGCCGGCGGCACACGGCCGCGGGTGGTCGTCGACGCCACCGCGCTCCGCGACGGCCGCGCCGCGGCCGGCATCGGCCGCTACGTCGCCCGGCTGCTCGCGGCGCTCGAGGCGCTCCCCGACGGGCCCCGGGTGAGCGTGGCGCGCCCGCCGGGCCGGGCGCGCAGCGAGAACCGCGGCTGGCGCTGGCTCGCCGGCCAGCCCTGGGCCCTCGCGACGGCGGCCGCCCGCCGTCCGGTCGCGGTGCACGGGCCCGCCGGCGAGCCGGTCCTCGGCTGGCCGCTGCGCCGCCAGGTGGTCACCGTCCACGACGTCGTCCCCTGGACCGAGGCCACCGTCCGCCCGCCGGGGCGGGGCCTCAGCGCGTATCTCGCGGTCCAGCGCCGGCTGCTCCGCGGCTGCGGGGCGCTGATCGCGGTGAGCGCGACCGTCGCCGCCGAGGCGGCGGCGGCGCTCGACATCCCCGGGTCGCGGTTCACCGTCATCGCCGAGGGCGTCGAGGCGCCCTTCGCGCCCGGCCCGGGCGCCGACGACGCGCGGCTGCGGGCGGCGGCCGGCGTCCCCGAGGGCGCGTACCTCGTGTGGGCGGGGAGCATGCGCAGCCCCGATCCGCGCAAGGCGCTCGACGTCCTCGTCGAGGCGGTCGCCGTGCTCGAGGCGGACGGGCGCGGCGTCCCCCTCGTCCTCGCCGGGGCTCCCGGCGCGGCCTCGGCGCAGCTCGCGGCGCTCGCTCGGGAGCGATCGGTCCGGCTCCACCTCCCCGGCTTCGTCAGCGACGAGGCCCTCGCCGCCCTGTACCGGGGCGCCGCCGCGGCGGTGCTGCCGTCGCGCCACGAGGGCTTCGGGCTGCCGGCACTCGAGGCGATGGCGTGCGGCGCTCCGCTCGTCGCCGGCCGCGCCGGCAACCTCCCCGATCTCTGCGGGGACGCGGCCGTGCTCGTGCCTCCCGGCGATCCCCGCGAGCTCGCGGCCGCTCTGGGGGCGGTTCTCGGCGATCCCGCGACCGCGCAGCGGCTGCGCGCCGCCGGTCCGCGGCGGGCGGCGGGGTTCAGCTGGCGCCGCTGCGCCGAGGAGACCTCCGCCGTGTACCGGGCGATATGCTCCGCGGCGTGAGCGACCTCCCCGCCGACCTGCTCGCGATCCTGGTCTGCCCCAAGTGTCGCGGCCCGCTCGCCGTCGAGCCGGCGGCGCTGCGCTGCGACGCCTGCCGGCTGCGGTACCGGGTCGAGGACGGCATCCCGGTGATGCTCATCGAGGAGGCGACCCCCGTCCCCGCCGAGGGCTGACCCGGGGCTTGTCCTTAGGTGAGGCTAACCCCTAGGATTAGGCGACCCTAACAAGAAGGGACGGCCCGCAGCTGGGGAGAGACGGTGATCGCCGGGCGCCTCCTGGAGAACCAGGCGCGGCGGGAGTCGAACGCACGGACCTACCCGCGTTCGCTCCCGCTGGCGCTCGTGCGCGGTGAGGGCGTGCACCTCGTCGACGCCGAGGGCCGCACCTACCTCGACTGCCTCGCCGGCGCGGGCACCCTCGCTCTCGGACACAACCACCCCGCCGTCGTCGCGGCGATCCGCGCGGTGCTCGACAGCGGTCTCCCGCTCCACACCCTCGACTTCGCCACCCCGGTCAAGGACCGCTTCGTCCAGGAGCTCCTCGGCCTCGTCCCCGGCGGGCTCGATGGGGACATCCGTGTCCATTTCTGCAGTCCCGCGGGCACCGACGCGGTCGAGGCGGCGCTCAAGCTGGTGCGGATCGCCACCGGCCGGCGCACCATCCTCGCCTTCAGTGGCGGCTACCACGGGATGACGGCGGGCGCGCTCGCGGTGAGCGGACCGGTGGCGGTCCGTGCGCCGCTCGGCGGCACCACGAGCGAGGTGCACTTCCTCCCGTTCCCCTCGTCGTACCGCTGCCCGTTCGGGGTCGGCGGAGCGGAGGGCTCGCGGATCGCGGTGCGCCACGTCGAGCGTCTCCTCGACGACCCCGACAGCGGGGTCCCGCCGGTCGCCGGGATGATCCTCGAGTGCGTTCAGGGCGAGGGTGGCAGCAACCCGGCGCC
>DATKEY010000434.1:0-6612 GCA_035544475.1 Candidatus Dormiibacterota bacterium
CCGCTGGTCGAAGTCACCCCAGGTGACGGGCTTGCCCTCCGCCATCTCTCCGAGGATACCGGGGCCGGCCGCGAGTTCGGCCCGGTATCCCCATGCGTGACCGTGACCCGCCCGGGCTCCCACATCGAGGGAGAACGCCTCAGTGGAGACGTGCATTCCTGCCGGAGGGCGTCGCCGGCCGGGTCACACGGTCGCGGAGTGCAGTGCGCCGCTACCGGTCGGCGGTGAAGAGCGAGCACGGCAGCCCGCGACTCGGCAGCTCGACCGTCCCATGCGCGGCCACCGACACGGTGGCGGTCGCTCGCGGCGGGACCACGACGGCGATGCTCGATCCGTCGTGAGCGGCGCCGAGCGTCCATCCCGGCGGCAGGTGGGGGCGGCGGACCCGCGTCACCCGCGGCTCCGCCGACGGGTTGTGGAGACAGACCTCGTTCGCCGTCATCAGCACCTCCCAGGCGCCGTCCGGTGCCCGTCGCTGGAGGTAGGCGTGCCTCGCGATGTCCTCGAGGCTCCGCCAGTGCACCCGGTCGCCGCACAGCGTGTCGATCTGGCGCGCCCGCGAGCGGACCGGTTCGAGGTCGTCGTGGAGATCGTGGGAGAAGCTGATCGCCGGACGGCCGAGGAAGAGGTCGTAGACGAAGCCGTGGTCCGGCAGGCCGCGACGCTGCAGCAGCGGCAGGGCGGACCACGCGGTCTCCGCCGGTCGCAGCCCCAGGAACGGGTCGGCGGGGCGTGCGGCGCCGAGCGGATCCCGGTCGTCGAAGTTGCAGGTCGCGAGGAATCCCGCCGACTGGAGAGCGCAGAGGGCCTCGACCGGCCCGAGCCCGTGCGGGAAGACCATCACCCTGTCGAGCGCGAGGCCGGTGCGCTCCCAGAACGTGCGACCCCGGCTCACCGCCTGCGCGATCGCGCTGCGCTGACCCTCGAGCGTGCGCGCCCGGAACCGCTCGCGCCGCGCGGTGGGCAGGTAGAACTCGTAGCCGCTGTGGTCGTTGCCGTGGTAGCAGGCGGAGAAGCGTGTCGGGTGGGCCGCGAGGAGCGCCACCGTCGCCCGGTCGGCGAGCTCGAGCTCGCGCGGGATCGTCGCCACGGTGACGTGGACCTCCCAGTCCGGCACCTGGGCGAGGACCTCGCGGCTGAGTCCGAGCCAGCCGCATCGCAGCGCGGGGTCGTCGACGACGAAGCCCGCGAGTGACGCGGGGGGACGCCAGACGAGGTCGCCGTAGAGGCGGCGCATCACCATCATGGCGGGCAGCACGCGCAGGGCATGCCGCGGTACGGGCAGGTCGCGGAGCGGCGCGTCGGCGCCCCCGGCCCCGACAGCCACGATCACCCGCCCGGCGCCAACGCGGTAGTCGACGAGGGCGGGGTATGACTGCTCGGCGGTGATCACCGAGGCGAGCACGCGGACGCCGGCTGCGACCTCGACGGCACACGCCGCGTCGGTGGTCTCGACGTCGGTGCCCGTGAACTCCGCGGTGAGAGCGGGGTCCGCAGTCGAGAAGCGGAGCGCGCGGGCGGAGGAGGGGGGGAGGGGCCGGATCACCGGTGCGGCCGGTCCGAGCGCCGCGAACAGCGCCGCCAGGCCGGGGTTCGAGCGCGGTCCCGGGGCGGCGACGAGGACGGTGCCGCCCCGCGCGGCGAAGTCCGCGACGTGGGAGCCGAGCCCCGTCGACCACGCGGCCGGGTCCTCGCCCGGGTCGACGACGACCAGTGGCCAGCCCTCCTCCGCGGCGCGCACGAGGAGGGCGGGCGCGCCGTCGGCGCACGCCTCGAACCGCTGCAGGCCATAGAAGTCCGCCGCCTCCCGGGCGACCGACAGGGCGCCCTCGCGGCCTCCCGCGGAGACGAGGCCGACGCGGGAGGCTCGTACGACCGGCGCCGTCTCCACGGGGTGCGGGCACGGCTCCACGACGACGACCCGCTCGTCGGGGGTGGGGCGGCGCTCGAAGCCCGTGGCGGCGCCGAAGACGATGCGGCGGACGGCGTCGTCGACGGCCCACAGACCGCGTCGCGCGCGCGCCAGGATCACCCGGGGCACGAGGCGGCGGCGTGGGCCGACGGTGGACGGCGCCCCCTCGAGAAGCTCGAGCAGCCGCAGCGCCTGGGCGGACCACGAGTACGGCTCGGCGAGGTGTCGTGTCGGCGGCCGGAGGTCGAGCTGGGCGAGGACCGCGCCGGCGAGGTCCTCCGCCGAATCGACGAAGCGCACACCGGGGTCGGCGGCGAAGAGCTCGGGGAGCGCACCGAGCCGCGTCGTGGCGACCGGAAGGTCGCTCGCCATCGCCTCGATCACCGACAGGGGAGTGGCGATCGCGAAATCCGTGCTCTCGGTCGGGAAGACGTAGCAGTCGGCGAGCCGGTAGAGCTCGGCGATGTTCTCCCGGTAGCCGCGGAGCACGATGACCCCGCGCTCCTCGAGCAGCGTGCGGATCGGCGCGCAGCCGGGGTCCTCGCGCGAGCTCAGCGCCACCACGACGCTCAGGCCGGGGCGGCCGGTGAGGGGGAGCAGCGCCTCGAGGTTGCGCCCCCGGGTCAGGTGTCCGACGTGGAGGACGAGGCGGTCGCTGAGCGGCAGCCCCCAGGCGCGTCGCAGCGCCTCCTTCTCGCCGGGGCGGGCCGGCCGGAAGACCTCCAGGTCGACGCCGCCCCACACCGATTCCGCCCGCGCGCCCATCCCGCGCAGACGATCGCGCTCCTCGTCCGTCCCCGCGAGGATCCCGTCCGGCCACAGCCGCCGGGCGACCGAGCCCCGCAGCCCGGGGAGCCGGCGCGGCTGCAGGGCGAGCATCACCACCCGCGCCTCGGGGAGCGCGGCCCGGAGGAGCCGGGCGCGGACGAGCGCGGGAAGTGTGCACCCGGCCCTGGAGGCGTAGAGGACGATGCCCACCCCCGGCCGCCCCGTCCGCAGTCCGCGCGCCACGAGCACCGGCTGGACGAGCCGCGCGAGCGCGGCGGCGACTCGTGGACCCGTGCGGGGCGGCAGGGTCACCTCGCTCACCGTGCGGCGAGCCCGGAACGCGCGAGTGAGCTCGCGGGTCACCTTCGTGTATCCCTCGTCGGAGGGTCCGTCGAGCGCGTCGCTGAGGACCGCGATCGCGGGTTCGCCGGCGCCCTCCTGCTCGCCGGGCGCGTCCCGTTCCCGGCCGAGGCGCGCGACGGTCACCGCGGCCATGACGAGGAGCTGAGTCGCGGCGCCGGCGGTGAACCCCCACGCGCCGCCCTCGATCCCGACGCGGGCGATCATCAGCGGCAGGGTCACGAGCATCGCGACCATCCCCAGCCCGGTGGCGATCGTGCTGTACACGGGCCTGCCCAGGCCCAGCCACAGGCTGCCGAGGACCGAGCAGAGACCGTAGAGACCCATGCCGACCGCGAGCACGGCGAGCGGCCGCGCGGACTCGGGATAGCGGCCTCCAAACAGCACCCGTAGGAGCACGTGGCCCCACAGCGCGAGGAACGCCACGCACGGGAGGGTGACGGCGGTCACGGCGGCGAGCGTTCGGGTCAGGAACGGCCGCAGCTCGTGGCGGGCGAGGTGGGGCACGCGGGGCAGGAAGGTGAAGCCCACCGCCATCGGCACCACGAGCAGCCCGCCGGCCAGTGTCTCCGCCGCGGCGTAGCTGCCCGCCGCCCTCGACCCCAGCATCCTGCTCACGGCGAGGAGGTCGGCGCTGAAGCACACGTTGTAGAACACCGAGTGGAGGAGCAACGGCCGGACGAAGCGGAGGACCTCGCGGATCCTGGCGGAGCTCACCAGGCGCGGTGACAGTCCGAGCCCGATCGGCCTGACCAGGGTGATGGCGATCAGGGTGGCGACGCCGGAGATGCCGTAGGCGATGACGTAGAACGCCGCCGAGGGATGTCCGAGAGCGGCGGCGATGACGATGGCCACGAGCTGGAGCAGGTTGGCGGCGACGAAGAACACCGACGCGCTCGCGAAGCGGTCGAGCCCGCGCTGGACCTCGCGGTAGGTCTCGAGCGCGGCGACCCCGGCGAGGTTGACCACGATGCCGACGAGCAGCCAGCCGCTCACGTCGAGGCGGGCCGCCACCACCGCCGTGGCGATCCCGCTCAGGGCCAGGACCAGGAGCACCGCGGCGAGCCAGTTCGCAAAGTAGACGCGGCGCTGGTGCGGGTCGTCGCGGTGCTTCGCGAGGAAGCGGGAGAGCCCGAGCGGTGAGGTCGTCACCAGCACGGCGGCGACGGCGGCGAAGTTGAGCGCGTACGCCATCCGGCCGAAGCTCTCGCCGCTCAGCGTTCGCCCGGCGACGACGAAGAACGCGAAACCGAGGAGACGGGCGAGGGCCAGCCCGGCCGCCACGGTCGCCGAGGAGCGGAGCAGCGGGGTCCCGCGAACCGCACGCGCCGGCGCGCGGCGCACCCACGACGCGTCCATCAGCGGTGTGCCCGCGCCGCCGCGACGGCGATCCGCCCGAGGGCCGCCACGCTCGCCGCGATCCGGACACCGGTGGACCCGGAGCGGGGCTCGCCGAGAAGGGCGAGCAGCAGCCGCGCGTCGGGCGTCAGGCGTGGCTCGCGGCAGACGGGGCAGGCTCCGGGCCGGTGGCCGAGGAGCAGCGCGACCGCCTCCTCGAGCCCCGGCTGGTACGGCCGCCGCATGACCCGCACGCCGGCGTCGCGGAGCGCGCGCTCGGCGTTCCGCGGCGCGCACCCCAGCCTGGCGAGCCGGAGCATCTCGAGGTCGGCGAGGCTGTCGCCCACCGCCAGCGCGATGCCTCCCGGCGCGCCGAGGTGCTCGCCGAGCGCACGCAGGCCGGTCGCCTTGGTGACCTCGGCGACCATGAAGTCCGTCGAGGTCAGGCCCGGGATCGCCCGGATCGGCCCGCTCGCGGCGGTGACCGAGAGCACCTGCTCGACCTGCTGCGGGGTCAGACCGCGGCGGCGGCCCGAGGCGTCGCGGCGGTGGGCGCGCACGCTGCGCTGATATGCGGCGTCGAGCTCCACTCCGGGGAGTCGCACGGCGGCGGCCCGGACCGCGGCGAGACGTTCGCGGTCGCCGTCGCCGAGCAGCTCGACGACCTCTCTCGATGCCGCGACGACCAGCGCGGCGCCGTACTCCGCGACGCCCCCCGCCAGGCGGTAGTGGCGGCAGCGCTCACGGACGTCGTCGACCGACCTCCCCGTCGCGAGCACGGGGCGCCGGCCGTGGAGCACGAGTGCTCGCAGCGCCCGCGCGCCGGCGCGGTCGATGACGCTGAACCCGAGCCGCGAGGCCTCGAGCACACCGTCGACGTCGAGCGCGCAGAGCTCACCCGAGTCCGGCGCCACGACGTCAGCGAGAAGGACCTCGCCGGCATAGCGTTGCACCGCGGCAGACATCCGCCGCTCGACCTGCGCGTCCTCACCGTGGCGGGCTCCCTCGCGAAGGTGGACGAGCTGGTGCAGGAGCCAGCGCTCGGGGGCGACCGGAGACCCGGCGAGCTCGCCGTAGTGCCGTCGCAGCGCGTCCGCGAGGGACGGTGACCCTCCCCCGGCCGCGCCGGCGAGGTCGAAGACCGGGTCGTAGGAGTGGAGGTCGAGACTGCAGAAGGCGCGCTCGTCGGCGCCGACCTTGACGAGGCCCGAGGACCCGCCCAGGAACCAGGCGTCGAGCGCGGTGTTGCCGTCGACGACCGAGGGCTCGCGAACCTCGAGCAGAGGTCGCATCGCTCGAACGCAGAACGGCCAGGCGAGTCCGTGAGCGCGGCCGAACCCGCGGCTGACGACCTCCGCCGCACGACCCGCGACGGTGGCCCGCCGGCTGAGACGGCGGCTCGTGTCATGGACAGTCCGCAGCGAGCGCGCCCGCGCGTCCACGTAGCGGGCGACCGCGCCCGCGACGAGCTCCTCGTCGGTGTCGTCGGTGAGCCGGTCGACCTCGGGAACCCAGTCGCGAAACATCAGGCCGTCGCGCACGCCGTGCACCGCGGGGAGGAAGCCCTCGAGGGCGCCGCTCACCGCCAGCGAGTGGGCGCCGAGGTAGCCGAGTCCGACGCCCCGCACGCGGACCTCCCGCCGGACCGCGCGGCCGGCCGCGCTCACCCCGACCTCGACCTCGAAACGGGCGTGGACGTGCCCGCGGCGCGTGGGGCCGTCCTCTGTCCCGACCCGCACCACCCGTCCGACCGGGGTCCCGGGGCCGAGCAGGGCGGAGAGCGCCTCGCGCACCGGACCGGGCTCCAGCCGGGCGTGCACCTGCCACTCCTCCCAGGGCATGAGCACCGCGGGGTGGGCACGGAGGCCGTCGGGTGGGGCGGACGCGTCGAAGGTCTGAAGGGCGAGCACCACCGACCCCGCCGGGAACCCCGTCGCGGTGAGCAGGCGCGCAGCCCGGGCCACCGAGCCCCAGGAGATCGGCGGATCGTCCATCAGCACCACGAGCGCGCCGGCGCCGGCCGCGCGGGCGAGGGCGTGCTGCTCGCGCGGCAGCCAGCGCTGTCCCGGCCTCAGCGTCGTCCAGTCCACCTGCTCGTGCCCACCCGCGCGCAGCGCCGCCGCGGCGAGGGGCGCGAGATAGCTTCCCGAGGTCCGGACGCCGACCACGACGACGCGGCGCGCGCGGTCCGGCCAGCGGTCGGAGACGCGCCCGGCGAGCCGGCGGACGTCGTC
>DATKEY010000435.1:0-15455 GCA_035544475.1 Candidatus Dormiibacterota bacterium
GCGACATAGAGCACGTCGTCGCCGCAGCGCTCGACGAGCCGAGCCTCGGCGTACGCACTCTTGCCGCTGCGGGCCCCGCCGAGGACGAGCAGGAGGGGGGTTCGCGACCGCGATCGCTCGGTCATCGCGCGATCATCGCGCGCACGCGGGCCATGTCGACGGCCGCGGCGAGGGCGTCGGCGAGCCGGTCGAGCTCGGCGTCCGGCCCCGGGCGCACCGGGCCGGGCCGCCAGCGCCGTCCGCGCCGCCGGGCGACGGCGCCGAGCATCGCGCGGCGAAGGCCGGCCTCGTCGAGCAGCCCATGGAGGTGGGTGCCGACCACCCAGCCGTCGGGGCTCGTGGCGCCGTCCTCCCAGCCCTCGCCGCCCGCCTCCGGCCGCAGCCGCAGCGGCGGCCGCCGGGGCGGCGTGCGGCCGGCGTGGATCTCGTAGCCGGCGACCTCCAGGCCGGTGGCGTCCCCGAGCAGGCCGGGCACGCGGAGCACCTCGCCGCGCACCCGGCGGACGAGCTTCTCGCGGGACATCCGGGTCACGGTCGGCAGCAGCCCGAACCCGGCGGTGCTCCCCGGGGCGGCGTCGGCGCCCTCGGCGTCGTCGATGCCGCGGCCGAGCAGCTGCATCCCGCCGCAGACGCCGAGCACCGCGGTCCCCCGCCGCCGCGCCGCCCGCAGGGCGGTGGCGAGGCCGCGCTCGCGGGCCGCCTCGAGGTCGGTGCGGCTCGTCTTGGTCCCGGGGACGACGACGAGGTCGGGGTCGCCGAGCGCGTCGCCGCGGTCGACGAGCCGCACGCCGACGCCGGGCTCGCGGAGCAGCGGGTCGCAGTCGTCGAAGTTGCTGATCCGCGGCAGCCCCAGGAGCGCGACGTCGAGCACCGCCGCGGCACCGGCGCCGGACCCGTTCATCGCCGCGAGCCCGAGCGAGTCCTCCTGGGCGAGGCGCAGCCCGTCGAGGTGGGGGACGACGCCGAGCACGGGGATCCGCGCCCGGCGCTCGAGGAAGGCCGCACCGTCCTCGAAGAGCCGGGGGTCGCCCCGGAAGTTGTTGACGATCATGCCCGCAACCCGACGCCGTTCGGCGGGGCGGAGCAGGGTGAGGGTCCCGAGCAGGGCGGCGAAGACGCCGCCGCGGTCGATGTCACCGACGAGGAGCACCGGCGCACCCGCGTGGGCGGCGACGCGCATGTTCACGATGTCGCGGTCGCGGAGGTTGACCTCCGCGGGGCTCCCCGCGCCCTCGATGACGACGACGTCGCACTCGGCGCGAAGGCGGTCGAGGGCCGCGGTCACGACCGGCCAGAGGCGCGGCTTGAGCGCGTGGTACGCGGCCGCGTCCATCCGCCCGTGCACCTCTCCGTCGACGATGACCTGGGCGCAGCGGTCGCCCTCGGGCTTGAGCAGGATCGGGTTCATCGCCCGGGTGACGTCGGTCCCACAGGCGAGCGCCTGGAGCGCCTGGGCGCGCCCGACCTCGCCGCCGTCGGCGGTGACCGCGGCGTTGAGCGCCATGTTCTGGGCCTTGAACGGGCGCACCTCGAGGCCGTCGCGGCGGAGCAGCCGGCAGAGGCCGGCGACGAGCAGGCTCTTGCCGACGCCCGACGCGGTGCCCTGCACCATCAGCGTTCGCGCGGTCATGCGAGGACGACCCGGCGCAGCGCCTCGACGACCCACTCGAGCTCCGACGGCGGCGGCACCGCGAGCCGGACCCAGCCGGGCAGCCCGAGGTCGGTGCAGTCGCGGACCGCGACCCCCTCGGCGGCCATGCGCGCGGTGAACCGCGTCGCGGCGCGGACCTCGGTGCACACGTAGTTCGCCGCCGCGTCCGCCACCTCGAGCCCGAGGTCGCGCAGGGCGGTGACGAGCGCCGCGCGGCCGGCCCGCACCGCCTCGAGCGTCGCGGAGCGATGGCCGTGGTCGCCGAGCCCGGCGACGGCGGCGGCGATCGCCGGCGCCGAGACGCACCACGGCGGCGCCAGCGCCCGGAGCGCACGCGCCACCCTCGGCGGCGCGTCGGCGACGCCGACCCGAAGCCCGGCGAGACCGAGCTCCTTGGTGAGCGAGCGGACCGTCACCACCTCGGTGCCCGCGGTCGAGCGCGGGTCGTCGCAGAGGCCGACGAAGGCCTCGTCGACGACCCAGGTGACCGCGGGGGTGCGCTCGACGAGCTCGGCCACGGCCTCGACCGGGGTGAGCACCCCGGTCGGGTTCTGGGGCCGCGCGAGCACCCCGAGGACCGCGCCCGACCGCCGGGCGGCGGCGGCGACCGCCGCCGGGTCGAGGGCGAAGCCGTCCTGGGGGCAGGCCTCCCAGCGCACCGTCCGGGCCCCGCAGGCGGCGGCCGCGCGCCGGTACTCGCCGAAGCAGGGACCGACGGCGAGCAGGGTGTCGCCGGGGCCGAGGTGGGCGAGCGCGGTCCGCAGCAGCAGCTCGGCGGCCCCCGGCCCCGGCACCAGCCGCTCGGCGCCGACGCCGAGGAGCGGCGCCGCCGCGGCCACGAGCGGTCCCGCGTCGGCGGCGGGGTAGCCGACCGGGTCGGCGGCGCGCGCAGCGGCGAGCGCGCGGGGGGACGGGCCGAGCGGGGCGAGCGAGGCGCTGAGGTCGAGCAGCCCGGCGGCGGCGCCGCCGCCGTGGCGCACCCGGGTGACGCCGTCGAGCCAGGGGTGGGGACCCCGGCGCCCGGCGGTCACGGCCGGCCGCCCGGGGCGGGGAGGAGCGAGCACACGCCGACGGCCGCGACCGCCGCGGCGCGAACGGTGGCGACGGCGCGGTGCACGTCGGCGGGCCGGCAGGGCCGGCCGCCGCCGTTGAGCACGTGGTGCCCCCGCTTCTCGAGGCGCACCCCGAGCCCGCCCGCCATCGCCGCCATGGGGTGGCCGGCGTTGGGACTGGCGGTGGCGCCGTGGTCCCGCCGCCAGCAGCGCAGCGCGGCTCGCGCCGATCCCCCGCCCGCCGGGACCGCGGCGGCGACGAGCAGCGCGCTGAGGCGCGCGGGCATCAGGCCGAGCACGTCGTCGAGCCGCGCCGCGGCGCGGCCGCCGAGGCGGAAGCGATCGCGGTAGCCGACGCTCGCGTCGGCGGTGTTCACGAAGCGGTACAGCGCCGCCGCCGGGAGCCCGCCGAGGCGGGCGTGGAGGAGCGGGGCGACCACCGAGTCGGAGAGGTTCTCCGCGAGCGACTCCACCGCCGCCGAGGCGAGCAGCGGCGGCGCGAGCCCGTCGAGGTCGCGACCGACGAGCCAGCGGAGGTGGGTCCGGGCTGCGTCGCGGTCGTCCGCCTCGAGCGCGGCCGCGACCCGCCGTCCCGCGTCGAGGAGGGTGCGGAGCGCCAGCAGCGAGGAGAGCGCCACCGCCTCGACGGCGGCGGCGCCCGCCGGGCCGAGCCGGGCGGCCGCGCGCGACACGAGCGCTCCCGCGCCGGCGGCGAGCGCGCCGCCCGCAGCGGTCACCGCCGCGCCTCGGAGCAGCCGGCCGCGCGGCGGGGCGGGGCCGTCCTCGGGGACGAGGAGGCCGACCACGCGCCCCATCCACACCACCGGGTGGAGCGGTTCGGGAGGTTCGCCGAGGGCGGCGTCGACGGCCAGGGCGAGGCCGAGCACCCCCGCGCCGCAGCTCAGGGCCGGGCGCACAGGCACAGCAGCGCCACCGCGAGGCCGAGCTCGGCGACCGCCCCGAAGCCGTCGCCGGTCATCCCGCCGGTCCGCCGGCGTGCGAGCGTCGCGACGGCCGGGGCCACGAGGAGCGCGGCGCCCACCGTCGCGAGCCCGCGGAGGCCGAGCAGCCACCATCCCGCCGCCGCCGCCCCCGCGACCGCGATCACGGCGCCGGCCCCCCGGTGGGGGACGGCATAGGCGTGGCCGAGGCCCTCGGCCCGGGCCGGGGTCGAGATCCCCAGGGCGAGCGCGGTCGCGACCCGCGAGGCGGTGACCGCGACCACGAGCCCCTGGAGGCGGGAGGCGCCGAGGGCGGCGAGCGCGGCGTACTCGCAGAGCACCACGACGACGACCGCGGCGACGCCGAAGCCCCCGACCCGGCTGTCGCGCATGATCGCCAGCCGCTCCTCGGGGGTGCGGCCGCCCAGGAGCCCGTCGGCGGAGTCGGCGAGGCCGTCGAGGTGGATGCCGCCGCTGAGCAGGGCGAGGGCGGCGAGGAGCACCGCGGAGCGCGGCGCCGCCGGGAGGAGCGGGGCGAGAGCCGCCTCCAGCCCGGCGAGGGCCCCGCCGAGGAGGAGCCCGGCGCCGGCGAAGCCCGCGAGCGTCGCCGCCGAGGGGGCCCGGTGAGCCGGACGGGGAAGGGGGAGGACGGTGAGCAGGCCCAGCGCGGCGAACGCACCGGCGGCGGCGCCGCGGACCCGGCGGGTCAGCGGCGGGCGGGCCGCGGCGCCGGCCCCGGCGGGCAGGCCGGCGGTCATGGGGTGGTGGGGGCGCGCTCGCCGGGCGTGGTGGCGCCGCTCTCGGCGGGGCCGCTCACCCCCGCGGACGAGAACGTGGCCATCTCCGCGCTCAGCGCCGCCGCCACCCGCACGAGGTGGAGGGCGAGCGCCGCGCCGCTGCCCTCGCCGAGCCGCAGATCGAGATCGAGGAGCGGCCGCAGCCCGAGGTGCTCGAGGGCCACCCCGTGGCCGCGCTCCGCCGAGCGGTGACCGGCGACGCAGTAGTCGACGGCGCCGGGGGCGATGAGGCAGGCGGCGAGCGCTGCCGCGGTCGCCGGGTGGCCGTCGAGGACGCAGAGCATCCGCCGCGCCGCCGCGCCGATCACCGCGCCGGCGATCGCCGCGATCTCCAGGCCGCCGACCTCGGCGAGGACGCCGAGGCCGTCGGCGGGGTCGGCGCCGGCCCGGGCGACCGCCGCGGCCACCGCGTCGCGCTTGCGGGCGAGCCCGGCCTCGTCGACGCCGGTGCCCCGCCCCACCACCTCGGCGGCGGGCCGGCCGGTGATCGCCGCGACCACCGCGCTCGCGGCGGTCGTGTTGCCGATCCCCATGTCGCCGACGGCGAGGGCCTCGACGCCCTCGTCCGCGAGCGCCCAGGCGGCCTCGATCCCCGCCTCGACCGCCGCGCGGGCCTCGTCGCGGGTCATCGCCGGCCCGGCGACGATGTCCCCGGTCCCGCGGCGCACCTTGCGCGCGAGCAGGCCGGGGTGCTCGGGGAGGTCGGCGGCGACGCCGGCGTCGAGCACCACCACCCGTGCTCCGGCGGCCCGGGCGATGACGTTGATCGCCGCCCCGCCGCCGAGGAAGTTGGCGACCATCTGCGGGGTGACCTCCGCCGGATAGGCGCTCACCCCTCTGGCGGCGACTCCGTGGTCGCCGGCGCAGACGAGCACCGCACAGGGGCCGAGCGGCAGTGCATCGCGGCCGCGGACGGCGGCGAGGTGGACGGCGAGCTCCTCGAGCCTACCCAGGCTGCCCGGCGGCTTGGTGAGGTCGTCCTGGTGGACCCGGGCGGCCTCGGCGGCGGCGTCGTCGAGGGGCGTGATCCGGAGCAGCGCGGTGTCGAGGCCGGTCACGACCCACCCTCCCGGGAGCGTCTCGGCCGGAGGGTGACGAGGTGCCGGCCCAGCCGGCGGGTGGAGGAGCAGCCGATCACGACCAGAGTGTCCATCGAGGCCTCCTCGGCACGCAGGCCGTCCAGCTCACAGATCTCGACCCGCTCGCCCGGCCGGCAGGCGTCGTGGACGAGGGCGGCGGGGGTGGTCGGGTCGCGGTGGCGCCGGAGCACGGCGAGCGCCCGCTCGAGGGCGTGGGGGCGGGCCCGGCTCCGGGGGTTGTAGAGGGCGACGGCGAGGTCGCCGGCACCGATCGCCTCGAGCCGCCGCTCGATGAGCTCCCAGGGGACGAGCAGGTCGGAGAGGCTGAGGCACGCGAAGTCGACGGCGAGCGGCGCCCCCAGCCGCGACGCCGCCGCGAGCGCCGCGGTCACCCCGGGGACGATCTCCACCTCCGGGTCGCTGCGCCCGTCCCAGCCGAGCTCGTAGAGCGCCTCGAGGCAGAGCCCCGCCATCCCGTAGACGCCGGGGTCGCCGCTGCTCACGACCGCGACCGACCCGCCGGCGCGGGCCCTCGCGGCGGCGTCGGCGGCGCGCTCCGCCTCGGCGCCGATCGGCCAGGGTTCGACCGGGATCCCGGGGAGCAGGGCGCTCACCCGGTCGCAGTACGGGGCGTAGGCGATGACGACCTCGGCCTCGGCGAGCGCCGGGCGGGCGCGCTCGCAGAGGTACGCGGGGTCGCCGGGGCCGAGCCCGACGATGGCGAGGCGGCCGCTGGTGGCGCTCATCCCATCTCTCACCGGTGCCGGGGCTTCGACCGGCTTGCCACGCTTGACGAGGGCCAGCGGATCGTAGCGCGCGGCCCTCGCCGCCTGATCCCGGACCGAAAAATCACCCACCGCGGCGGGGGGCGGGGGATAGGCGGGGGGCGTCCCGTCCGGCAGAGTGGGGAGACGCGCGTCGAGACAGGGGAGGAACGTGAGCGTCGAGCTGGCGGTCGAGCTCGTCACCATCGGCCTGATCACCGGCAGCCTCGCCGGGATGCTCGGCGCCGGCGGCGGCTTCGTCACGGTCCCGCTCCTCGTCGCCATCGGGCTCAACGTCCACATCGCGGTGTCGCTGAGCCTCTCGTACTACGTCTTCATCGCGGCGGCCGGGGTCGTCCGGCACCTCCGCCAGGGCACCGTCGACCTCCCGCTCGGCGTCCTCCTCATGGTCCCGGGCATCCTCGCCGCCCAGGTGGGGAGCCAGCTCAGCCATCGCCTGCCGAGCAAGGCGCTCGAGCTCCTCGTCTCGATGCTCCTCGTCAGCGTGCTCGTGTTCTTCGCGACGGTGCGGACGCCGGCGCACGAGCCGCAGGCCGCACCGGTCCGCGAGGGCCCGGGAGCCCAGCCCGCCGTCGCGGCGAGCCGGCTGCGGTTCCCGCGGGTGCGCAGCGTCCGCGGCCGCGTCTACCACTACACGGTGAGCGTCCCGCGCGTCTCGGTCATCGGTGCCTCGGTGGGCTTCGTCTCCGGCCTCTTCGGGGTGGGGGGCGGGTTCATCCTCGTCCCCATGCTCGTCGGCTTCGTCCACGCCCCGATGCAGGTCGCGGTCGGCACCGACCTCGTGGCGATCACCGGCAACGCCATCTCGGGGACGATCGGCCACATCCTCGCCGGCGACATCCACGTCGGCTCCATCGTCCGGATGGCGACCCCGCTCATCGCGGGCGGCCTCGTCGGCTCCCAGCTCGGCGCCCGCGCCTGTGTGATCTTCTCCCAGGCACGGTTGCGGCTCATCTTCAACGGCCTGCTCGTCAGCGCGACCCTCTACATGGGCGGCGCCGGGCTCGGCCTCATCAGCGCGGTGTCACGAGGCTGACGTCACCCGCCACGAGGTAGGCGGGCGCGTATATACTCCTCAGTCGGCGATGAGCCACCGGGCCACCCGTCTTCTCCACGTCCTCGCCTGCGCCCCGGTCGCCGCCCTCGTGACGGCCTCCCTCGCGCCGTCGATGCACGCCCGCGCGGCCGCCGCGCCCGTGCCCGCGACCCGGCCCGCGCCGTACGTGGTGGCGCTCGACCCCGGTCACGGCGGCAGCCCCGACAACGACCATCCCGACCGGCTCTTCGACCCCGGCTCGGTCGCCCAGAACGGGCTGCTCGAGAAGGACTACGCGCTCGACACCGCCCGCAGGGTCCGCACCCTGCTCCAGCGCGACCGCGTCCAGGTGGTGATGACCCGCGACTCCGACGAGTACCTCGACATCGGCCCCCGGATGGACACCGCCATCGCCGCCCATGCCCGGCTCTTCGTGAGCATCCACGGCAACTCGTGGACCGACAGCACGGCGGTCGGGTCGGTGGTGCTCTATCCGAGCGAGGACGGCCATCCCTTCGCCGACCGCATGAGCGCCGCGCTCGCGCAGCGGCTCGCGGCGTACTCGGTCCCGAACGACGGCACGATCCTCCGCGACAACCTCTGGGTGCACGCGACGATGCCCGCGGTGACGATCGAGCCGATGTACCTGAGCAACCCCCACGAGGCGGACCTGCTCCTGCGCCCCGACGTGCGCGACGCGATCGCCGCCGCGGTGCGCGACGCCGTCGAGGCGCAGGACCCCACGGTGCTGCTCCGCAAGCGCCAGATCGACGCCTGGCTCGCCGCCCATCCCAACGGCGACCCGCCGGCCGCCGCACACGGCGCGTCGCCGCTCACCGCGGCGTTCGCCATCCCCCACGGGAAGCTCCTGGTCCTCGCCGGGCTCCTCTGGGCCCTCTGGCTCCAGCGCCGGCGGCTGCGCCCGCTCACCGTGCGGGGCATGCGGATCGCGCTGCAGGCGGCCGGCGTCGCGGTCTCCCCGCTGCGCCGGCTGCGCCCCGTCGGCCTCGTCGAGGACGCGCTCTTCCGCCGCCGGCGGCGGCTGGCGCGGCGGAGGCGGCTGCTCGAGCGCAACCGCCGGCAGCCCCACCGACGCTCCGTCTACGACGAGCTCTGGTTCTGAGATCCTGCGGCGATGCGCCTGGCGGTGCTCGCCGACACCCACGTCCCGCGGCGCGCCCGCGACCTGCCCCCGGCGGCGTGGCGGGTCGTGGAGACCGCCGACGCGGTGCTCCACGCCGGTGACGTCGTCGAGCCCGCGCTGCTCGACGAGCTCGGCCGCCGCGGCCACCGGGTCTGGGCCGTCCTCGGCAACAACGACTCCGCGCTGCGCGGGCTCCTCCCGGAGCGCCTCGAGCTCGACCTCGGCGGGGTCGTGGTGGCGATGGTCCACGACTCGGGACCGGCGAACGGACGGCGGGCACGGCTGCGCCGCTGGTTCCCACGGGCGCGGGTCGCCGTCTTCGGCCACAGCCACATCCCGGTCGTCGAGGACGACGGCGATCTCCTCCTGCTCAACCCCGGCTCACCGACCGATCGCCGGCGCATGCCGAGCTTCACCCTCGCGGTGCTCACGCTCGAAGCGGGGAGGCCGGTTGGGGAGCTGATCGATCTGGGTCAGGAGCGGGCGACGTCGACGACGAGGTAGGCCATGAGGGCGACGCCGACGGCGCACATGAGGCAGGTCAGGATGACGAGCGGCCACGCCCGGGGCTCGTAGCGACCGTCGGTGATCTGGTCGCGCGCCTGGAGGTAGCGCGTCACCCCCACGCCGGCGGTGATGAGGCCGGCGATCACGAAGACGATCCCGATGGCCGCCGAGAACCCGGCCCCGGCGCCGCCGCCCCCCTCGTTGTCGACCCTGCGGAGCTGGCGGAGAAAGACGTCGAAGCGCGAGACGCCGAAGCCGAGCGCGATGAAGGTGATCGCGGTGCGCCCCCAGGCGAGCAGGGTCCGCTCGTTGGCCATGTGCTCGCGGGGCCTGGTCTCGTCCGACCCCGGCGGCGACTGCGGCTCTGCGGTCATGCCGCGATTGTGGAAGGTCAGCCGGTGCGGAGGAGGAAGACGAGGACGACGACGCCGACGACCCCGGCGATGCCCATCAGGGTGACGTCGAGGAGCACCCGCGAGCGCATCGCCGGCCCGTCGATGACCCGCCGCTGGAGCAGCAAGCGGGCGAAGGAGAGGTTGGCGAGGACGCCCCCGGAGAGCACGAGGGCCAGCGCCGTGGTGCGGTCGGTCCCCTCGGTTCTCACCGGGACGTCCTGGACCCGTGCGGTCACCACCCCGAGCTTGTCGACCGCGTAGCCGACCGCGACGAGGGTGAGCGCGAGGCGCATCCACGAGAGGAACGTCCGGGTGTTGGCGAGGTGGTCGCGGGTGCGCACCCCCTCGCCGGCCCCGCGGCCGGCGTCGGCGGGCACCGGCCCCGACCCGAGCGCGATCTCGATGCGCCGCCGCCAGCCCGTCTCCGGGCTCATCCCACGGCCACCGGAGCGCCGTCGCGGACGAAGCGGCCGCCCGGGGCCGGGGTGAAGAACGCGAGCCGGTCGGGGCCGCCGCCCGTCGCCTCCCAGTCGAGGCGGAAGAGGCCCACGGCCCAGCCCATGAAGTCGGTCTGGAGAGCGTGCTCGAGCGCGGCCGGGGACGGATCGCCGCCGCTCGCGGAGACGGCGTGGTCGACGACGAGCCCCGCGTAGTAGCCCCGGGCGCCCTCGATCCCCGGCGGCCGCAGCGGGCTGAGCCGGTGCAGCGCGACGGCGTACTCCCGCGCCGCCGCGTCGGAGGGATCCAGCTCGCTGGCGACGAGCAGCGGGGTCCCGTCGAGGTAGGGGGCGGCGTCCTCGGCGAAGGAGACCGACATCAGGTCGGAGGAGGCGACGATGCCTCGCGCGGGCCGCCAGCCGGCGCGGGTCGACGCCTCGACGAGCGGGAGCGCGCGCCGGGGGGTCGCGACGAGCACGAGGACGGCGGGGTCGCGCGCCCGCAGCCGGGTCGCGAGCGTCGCGGGGTCGTCGCCGGGGGCGATCGCGAGACCCTCGTGGGCGATCCCCTCACGGCCGAGCGCGGCCTCGACCGCCGCCGCCTCCGCGGCCTGCTCGGGCCGCGGGCCGGCGACCACGAGGGCGCTCGCCGCCCCCAGGGAGCGGACCTGCGCGGCGAGCGCGGCGCCCTCGGCGGCCTGGTCGACGCCGGTCCGCCAGACGTACGGCGAGGGGCCCTCGGAGCGCAGCCCTCCCACCACGGGCAGTCGCAGCCGGGTGGCCGCCCCGGCGACGTCGCCGACCGTCCCGGCCTGCCCGCACGGCGCGGCGAGGAGGCGCACGCCGAGGCCGGCGAGGCGGTCGACGGCGGCGGCCGGGCCGCCGGCCTCGACGTCGTCGAGCACCACCCGCGGGCGCGGGCCGGAGGAGCTCGTCCCGGTCGCGGCGAAGGCGAGCTCGAGCCCGGCGGCGTGGTTCTGGCAGGCGGACCCGAAGGGCCCGGAGAGGTCGGCGGGAACGCCGACGAGCACGTCGCCGGGACGGGCCGCGTCGATGCTCGCGCTCACGGTCCGGATCGCGCTCGGTGACGCCGCCTCGATCACCGGGGAGATCGCCCAGCTCCCCGCGGCGAGGGTCACCGTCCCCGTGAACCACGGGCTGCCCGGTGCGGCGGCGAGCCGCAGCGTCGACGGCGCCGCCCCGCAGCCGTCGCAGGCGAGACGGAGGAGGACGCCGGTGACCCCGGCCGCGGGCTGGAGCACGCCGTCCGCATCGCGCTCCTCCACCCCGACGACGAGGCGGTTGGCGCCGGGGAGGCCGGGGGCGATCGCGATCGGCACCAGGCGCGGGCCACCGCCGGTCATCAGCAGTGGCGAGCCGGCAGAGGCGGCGGCGACCGCGGCGGCCGGCGCCGGCGAGCCGCCTCCGGACTGGCCGAACGCGACCGCGGAGACGAGCGCCACGAGCCCGACCGCGGCCTCGACCGGCAGCAGCAGCCGGGCGGTCCGCCACCAGCTCCGGGTGTCGTGGGGACCCGGGATGTCGCCCTCCCGCCACTGCTCCCGCGCCCCGATGACCAGGGATCCCACCGCGACGACGGCGAGGGCGGCGAAGAGGCCGACCCTCACCGACAGTGGGAGCGCGGTCACCCCGCCCAGGGGTGCCTCCCCTCGGGGACGGGGCAGACGCCCTCGAGCGAGCCGAGGGCCCGGTGCGGCCGCCGTCCCTCGAGGCGCTCGGCCATCCGCTCCACCGTGCCGCGATCGAGCGCCGCGAGGGTCGCGGGGTGGATCCGGAACCACGCCGCCACGGCGTTCCGCAGGGCGCGGGTTGTCGGGTCGCGTCGCTCGACCGCCGGGGCGACCGGCGTGCGACCTCGATCGAGTGGGACGGTGGTGGCCATGTCCAGTCGTTTCTCCCTCGACCCACCAGTGCGGCCGGTCTCAGCCAGAAGCTTCAATCCAGTCAAATGCGTCGTGAGTGGGGGTGTTGCGAGGGCTGAGGCCACTGGCCCATATCGTGCATCCCCGCACCCCGGGAGGCAAGGAACTGTCCGGCCGGTGGTGGATGGACGTCAGTACCGCTCCATCACGAGGAAGTGGGAGAGGCCGAGGACGTCGAGCGGCGTCCCCTCGGCACCCTGGAGGGCGCCGCGGAGCACCCGCCCAGCGCCGCCCAGGCGGGCGACGAGGTTGTCGTAGCCGCCGAAGATCCGGCCGTGGTGGACGATCTGCACAGGCTGGCCGGCGAAGAGCCGCAGCAGCCCGCGCCGGGTGTAGGCGCGGACGTGCGGGGCGAGCCGGTCGCGCAGCGGGTCGGGGAGATAGTTGACGAGCGGCTTGTTCCCGAAGTGGTACTCGCCCCGCCAGTAGACCCCGTGCTGCTCGACCGGGTACCAGCGGTTCGGGCAGAAGAGGACCAGCCGGCCGCCTCGGCTCAGCACCCGGACCATCTCGGCGGCGGAGACCCGGTCGTCGTCGACGTGCTCGATCACCTCGTTGGTGAGGACGACGTCGAAGCTGCCGTCGCCGAAGGGCAGGTGCTCGTTCGCCGCGTTCACGACGAGCGGACGGTCGAGCCGCCCCGCCGCCTCGACCGCGCGGTCGCGGTCGTACTCGAGGCCGACGACGAGCCGGGCGAGGGCGCTCAGCCGCTCGACGTAGCGGCCGACCCCGCAGCCGATCTCGAGCACCCGAGCGGTGGCGAGGAAGGGGACCGCGTCGCGGATCATCTCCAGCCGGCGCTCCTGCCCCGCCCGCCAGACGTACGACGGCTCGCCGCAGCGGGCCGCCTTCTCCATCGAGCGGCCTTCGGTCGCCAGGGGGGTACCTGCGGGCATTGCGTCAATGCTCGCAGGTGGACGGGGGGAGTATTCCCCCCGCGATAGCAGCTGTGGCCATCGCGGCCAGTCTAGGGACTTCCTCTGCGGAGGGCGGGGGTGGGGGTGTCGTGGGAGGCTAGGCGGACCCGACGGCCACGGTCACCCGGCCGCTCACCCGCTTGGCGAGGCGCAGCCGGGCCCCGGAGGAGCCGAGGAGGGCGGCCGCCTCGCTCACCGACGGGGTCCCGACAGCGGCCGCGACGACCGCCGACGGGGTCGGCACCTCCACCGCGGCGAGGGTCGCCGCCGCGTGCCCGCGCAGGTCCCAGCCGCGCTCGGCGCAGAGCCGGCGCAGCGCGGGCTCCCCGGTCTTGCGGTCGAGGGTCCCGACCGCCGTGACGGAGAGGGGGCTCAGGCAGGCCTCGGCGAGCGCGGCGTCGACCGCGGCGGCGAGCTCCGCGTCCTCGACCCCGGCCTCGCAGCCGACGCCGAGCACCGCGGTCGGCGGCCGCAGCACCAGCCACCCCGGCTCGGACCGCAGCGGCCGGTCGCTGATCACGATCGCCGCTCGCGGCGCGGCGGTGCGGAGCGCGTCGAGGTCGCGATGGCGGCGGAGGCACGCGGGCCACGGGCCGGCCGCCTCCCAGGGCTCGCCGGACTCCTGCACCAGGCCGACGGGGTCGCCGTCGAGGAGCGCGGCGGTGACCGCGGCGAGCCGGCGCGGCTCCTCGGCGCGCCAGCCGCGGGCGGCGACGACGTCCTCGGGGGCGGGCCACACCCGCCGGTCGCTCGCGGTGGTGACGACCGCCTCGGCGCCGAGCGCCGCGGCGACCTCGAGGGCGAGGCGGTTGCCGCCCCGGGCGTGGGCGCCGGCGAGCGGGACCACCCAGCGGCCGCCGTCGTCGATCGCGACCACCGCGGGGTCGCGGAGCTTGTCCGCGAGGTGGGGCGCCACCAGCCGGACGGCGGCGCCGGTCGCCATCACGAGCACGACCGCGGAGTGGGTCGCGACCAGGCGGGCGACGACGCCGCGGGCACCCCCGGCCTCGGCACGTGCCCCGGGGACCGCGCCGGCGAGCCGGGCGGGGAGGTGGAGGCGGGCGCCGTCGAGGGCCGCGGTCGCCCGGGCGCCGACCGCGGCGCCTGCGGCGGTGAGCGCGTACACCGCCACGCCGCCCGGCGCCGGGCCGTCCTGGCCTGGCGCGCCCGCAGGACGGAAGACGTGGGCGTGCTCGGGGCTGTAGAGCGAGGAGCGCAGCCGCGCCGATGCCGGCCGGAACGCGGGACCGACGAGGAGCAGCGCCTGCCGGCGGATGCCGAGCTCCCGCAGCCGGGCGGCGAGGTCGCCGACCGTCCCCCAGCTGATCCGCTCGTCGGGCCAGGAGACCCGCTCGGCGATCACCGCCGGGGTCGAGTCGTCGACACCTCCGTCGCGGAGCGCGGCGGTCACCTCGGCGGCGTAGGCCGCGCTCAGCAGGATGCAGAGCGAGACCCCTGGACGGGCGAGGGCACGGAGATCCTGGCCCGCGGGCATCGGGGTCCGCCCCTCGACGCGGCAGACGACGACCGCCTGGGCGATCTCCGGAACGGTGAGCTCGCAGCCGAGGGCCGCCGCCGCCGCCATCGGCGAGGGCACCCCGGGGACGACCTCCCAGGGCACCCCGGCGGCGTCGAGGCGGGCGAGCTGCTCGGCGATCGCCCCGTAGATCCCGGGGTCGCCCGAGTGCACCCTCGCGACGACCTCGCCGCGGCGGGCGGCGTCGACGAGCAGGTCGACGATCGGCTCGAGGGTCATCCCGCTCGTGCCCCGCGTCACCGCCCCGTCGGGCACCAGCTCGAGCATCCGGGGGTCGACGAGGGAGTCCGCGTAGACGACCGTGCCGGCCGCCTCGAGGACACGGCGGGCACGCACCGTGAGCAGCTCGGGGTCGCCGGGCCCGGCGCCGACGACGTAGACGGTGCCGCCCCGGACCGGCCGGCTCATCTCGGGGGGACTCCCCCTGGACCGTCCGCAGGCGGACGCCGGAGGATGACGAGCGCCATGTAGTCGGCGGACGCGCCGTCGAGGGAGTCGGCGTGCTCCTCCCCCTCGAGCCCGACCCGCCGCGCGTAGCGCACCGACCATCCCCGCGCCGGGCCGGCGAGCAGCGCGCGCAGGCGGCCCATCGCCGCCCCCGCCTTGAGCAGGACCACGGTGTCGGCGGCGGCGAGCGCAGCCTCGAGCGCGCCGGTCTCGAGCCGCGAGGCGGGGAGCACGGCGACCCGGGCGGCGCCGGCGGCGAGCGGCCGTCCCTCGACCGCGGCGGCGGCGCACATCGACGGCACCCCCGGCACCACCGCCACCTCGGTGGACGGACGCGCCTCGACCACGGCGGCCGCGGCGTAGGCGAAGGTGCTGTAGAGGGAGGGGTCGCCGTCGGTGACCATCCCCACGGTCCTGCCCTCGTCGAGCGCCTCGACCAGCGGCGCGATCCGGTCGCGCCACCCCCGCTCGATCGACTCGGGGTCGTACGGCATGTCGCTGACGAGCTCGACGAGGCGGCCGGGGGCGGCGTGCGCGGAGATCGCCTGGACCGCGACCCCGCCTCCGCGGACGCTCCGCGGCACCGCGACGAGGTCGAGCCGCCGGAGCAGCGCCGCGGCCCGCAGGGTGAGCAGCCCCGGGTCCCCCGGTCCGGCGCCGATCCCGTAGAGCACGCCGGGGCGGGGATGGTCGCCGAGGAGCCGGCCGGCGAGCTGATCCAGGGTGCTCATCCCGGGGCCCCCGCGGATTCGCGGTGGCCGGGTGCGGAATCCGCGGGGTGGGATGG
>DATKEY010000436.1:0-3776 GCA_035544475.1 Candidatus Dormiibacterota bacterium
GAGCGAGGTGGCGCAGGTCGAGGAGTTCGCCGCCGCGGCGACCCTGCCGCCGCCGACCTCCGAGCAGCTCGCCCGGGTCGCCGAGCTCGAGGCCCGCAACTTCGGAGTCGAGGACCGCTACCGGGCTGGGGCAGCCGCGCCCGGCACCGGCGGCAGCTGAGCCCGCCCTCGGCTCGCCCCACCGCGGGCCGCCGCAGCACGCTCGACGCGCTCCTCGCCCGCAACCTGCTCTTCGTCGCCGGCAAGGGCGGGACGGGCAAGAGCACGATCGCCGGCGCGCTCGCGTTGCTCGCCGCCCAGGCGGGGCGACGGGTCCTCTGCGTCGAGGTCGACGCCAAGGGCGACCTGGCGCGGTCGCTGGGGGGGTCGGCGTCGACCTTCCAGCCGAAGGTGGTGCAGCCGAACGTGAGCGTGATCGGCCTCCACGCCGAGGACTCGCTGCAGGAGTACCTGCGCATCTACTTCAAGGTGCCGCGGTTCACCCGCCTCACCCCGCTCGCGAAGGTGTTCGAGTTCATCGCCACCGGGCTCCCCGGCACGAGTGACATGCTCGTCATCGGCAAGATCGCCTACGAGGCGAAGCGGACCGACGGCGGCCGCCCGGTCTGGGACCTGATCATCGTCGACAGCGCCGCCACCGGCCACGTCCTCCCCCAGCTCGGCGCGGCGCGGGCGATGATGGACCTCGCCCGCGGCGGCATCGTCCGCTCCCAGGTCGAGTGGATCGACGCCATCCTCAGCGATCCGCGGCGCTCTCTCCTCACCATCTGCGCGCTGCCGGAGGAGATGCCGGTCTCCGAGGCGCTCGACCTCCACGACCGCGCGAAGGCGGAGACGACGATCGCGGTCGGCGCCTGCTTCCTCAACCGCGTCTTCCCGGTCTCGGTGACCGCGCGGCAGGTCCACACGCTCGAGCAGCTCACGGCCGAGCCGCACCTCGCAGCCGCCCGCGAGCGGCTCGGCGGTGATCCTCTCGTCGTGCTCGAGGGCGACCGGCTCGCTCAGCGCCTCCACGACACCGGCGCCGTCCATGCGCGAAAGCTGCGCGCGGGGATGACCGTGCCGGTCCTCGAGATCCCGCTCCAGACGGCGGCACGCCCCGGGCTCTCCACCACCCGGGCGGTGGCGGCCGCGCTCCGGGCGGCCGCGTCGTGAGCACCCCCTCTGCGGCCCGCATCGTCGAGCAGCTCGGCAACCTGGAGGTCGTCGTCTGCGCCGGCAGCGGCGGGGTGGGGAAGACGACGGTGAGCGCCGCCCTCGGCCTCGCCATGGTCGCCGAGCTCGACCGCCGGGTGCTCGTCCTCACCGTCGACCCCGCGCGCCGGCTCGCGACCGCGCTCGGGCTGGGGCGGATGGGGGCCGAGCCGGTGCCGGTTCCGGCCGCGCGGCTGCGCAAGGCGGGCATCCAGCCGAAGGGCGAGCTGGTTGCTGCCATGCTCGACATGAAGTCGGCGTGGGACCTGATGGTCGAGCGCCATGCCCCCAGCCGCGAGTCCGCGGAGCGCATCCTCGCCAACCGCTTCTACCAGGGGATCAGCAACGCCTTCGTCGGCTCGCAGGACTGGATGGCGATGGAGACGCTCTACGAGCTCCACGCAGGTCGCGAGTACGACACCGTCGTCATCGACACCCCGCCCTCACGCAACGCGCTCGACTTCCTCGAGGCCCCGAACCGGCTCAGCGACTTCGTGGGTGCGCGGCTGCTCTCCTGGCTCGCCGGACCGTCGCGGTTGGGCCTGCGCGCGATCAACATCGCCGCCGCGCCGTTCGCGCGCATGGCGGACCGGCTCATCGGCGCGGAGGTGCTCGGCGAGCTCGCAGCCTTCGTCCGCGAGATCCAGGGCCTCTACAGCGGCGTCCAGGAGCGCGCCGCAGAGGTCTACGACCTGCTTCGCTCTCCGCGGACGGGGTTCGTCGTCGTCACCACCCTGGAGCCCGAGCCCTTCGCCGAGGCCGAGTTCTTCTGCGCGCGGCTGCGCGACTACCGCATGCCGCTGCGCGCCGTCGCGGTGAACCGCGTCCTTCCCGCGGCGCTCAGCGACGCCTCCGGCGCCGCCGCCGCCACCGCTCTCGTCGAGGATCGCGACGTCGCCGCCTGGATGAGCCGCGAGCTCGGTGAGCAGGTCCGTCCGGAGACCGCACGCCGCCTCGGCGAGGCGCACCTCATCCTCCACCGCCTCGCCGAGCGCCAGGACCGCCAGCTCGCCCGCCTCGGGAGCCTCGGGCGCGTCCCGGTCGTGCGCCTTCCGCTCGCCGAGCGCGAGGTCGTCGACATCGAGGGGCTCGCCCAGCTCGTCGGCTGGTTCCGCGACGGGAACGGTTGACCGCCGACCTACCAGCCGCAGTGGACGTGGTTGCCCTCGAAGAGCACCTGGGTGGCGCCGTCGTTCCTGCAGCCCTGCATGAAGGCGCTCACGTCGGGGCCGTCGCCACGCGTCCCATGGCCGTTGATCAGGTCCACGTCGAACGCCAGGCCGAGGTAGTGGCGTGACTGCGGGGTCATGTGCGAGCCGCCGGCGATCTCACTCACCCGAAACGACACCGACCGGGCACGGTTGAGCATGCCCTGGAGCATCCTCGGGTCGAGGGCGACGGTCCCGCCGGGGGCGGTGCCGTAGTGGCTGCGCTTCGCCTGCCCGCCGTGGGACGTGTCCACGATCTCGTTGTGGGCGTCGGCGCCGTCGACGACGCCGCTGACGTGCACGGTCGCCAGGGTGATGTTCGAGGTGTTGAGGATCTGGGTCGCGAGGTCCTGAGCGGTCGCAGCCACCGCCACGATCGGGGTGGCGCCCGCGAGGACGGCGGCGCCGAGTGCGGCGGCGGCGAATCGGGATCCCTCGGTGAGGCGGTGGGCAGTCATGTGATCCCCGCGGGCGCGATCACGGCCCCCCCACCCCGAAGTAGACCTCATCGACCCCAGGTTATCCCGTCCAGATAACTCTTTATGTCAGGTTCTGGTCAGGGATTGTGTGCACTCAGAGGTACATGTCATTACTCTATGCGGCTATCTATCACCGCTATCGGGAGTCCCCATCAGCGGTAACCAAGCCGGCATCAGACGGGAGCAAGGGTGACGATGAAGCCTCGTGCACGCCGATACGTGATCGCAGGGAGCCTGGTGGCGGGGGCCCTGGCGATCGGTGGACCCGCCGTCGTGAGCGGGCACAGCAGCTCTGCCGCGCCGGGTGTCCACCAGGATCCGCCGCCGCTCCCCGACCCGATCGGCGGCGGCTCGGGCAAGCCCCCCTCCTCGCCCTCGCCCTCGCCCTCGCAGGGTGGCGGCCCCGGTGGCGGCGGTCCGGGTGGTGGCGGCGGCGGAGGCGGCGGGTACGTCATCCGCTGATCCGACCCTGGTCCTGGGCGGCCGCCGGTGCGTGGCCGCTCAGGACCATCCGCAGTGGATGTGGAGGCCCTCGTAGCGCACCTCGGTCGCGCCGTGGGCGCGGCAGGCGTCCATGACCCGGCGCTCCGCGTCCCCGAGGAAGAGGACGGGCCGGCCGTCGACGCCGTCGACGTCGAAGGCGGTGCCCCTGGCGTGGCTGGTCCGGGGGCCGTACGGGCCCCCCGCGATCTCGGAGATGTGGAGAGCGACGGCTTCGGCGGCGGCGAGCATCCCCCGGAGCATCGCGGCGCTCAGCCGCACCGTCCCTCCCGCGGCCCCGCCGTAGGAGCTGCGGCGCGCCGGCCTCCCCTGGGCGGTGTCGGCGACGTCGTCGTGGGCGCTCGCGCCGTCCGGCGGATCGTCGCCGCGGAGGTCGAGGTGACCGGTGGCGAGG
>DATKEY010000437.1:0-16733 GCA_035544475.1 Candidatus Dormiibacterota bacterium
ATGGGGCTGGGCACCGACGCCGAGCTGCTCGCGATGGTCGGCGCCGGAGTGGACATGTTCGACTGCGTCCTCCCCACCCGGCTGGCGCGCAACGGGACTGCGCTCACCTCGGGGGGACGGCTCTCGCTCCGGCGCGCCGCCCATCGTGACGACGTCCGTCTCATCGAGGAGGGGTGTCCCTGCCCGGCCTGTGCCGGAGGCTTCACCCGGGCCTACCTCCGCCACCTCTTCTCGGCGGGGGAGATCCTCGCCCACCGGCTGCTCTCCCTCCACAACCTCACCCATCTCGGCGTGCTCATGAACGGAGCAAGGGCGGCGATCGCGGGAGGCCGCTTCGCGGACTATCGCCGCGACGTCCTCGCGGGGCTCGCCGGAGGGCCGGACTCGCCGCCTGCACTGTTTATCGCCAGGGCACGCGGCCTCCGCTACACTCCTGCGCCGTGATCCGGCTCAACCGCTGGCTGATGGGCGGTGTCCTGCTCATCATCATCGCCGCCCTCTTCGTCGACACCTACAGCTACACCTACCGCTTCCTCGTCGAGAAGAAGGGGCTGGGGCAGAAGCTCAACGCCAACCCCCACATCGGCGGCCTCGAGCTCTACATCCACAAGGGGCTCGACCTCAGCGGCGGCACCGAGCTGACGATCGCGATCTGCAAGGGCCTCAACGACCCGCCGGGGACCAGCTGCCGGAACGCGCCGCCGAAGGGCAAGAGCGCCTCCGACCTCCAGAACGCGACAATCACCGTCCTCAGCCAGCGGGTGAACGGCCTCGGCGTCGCCGAGGCGAGCGTCCAGGCCCAGGGCAGTGACCAGATCCTCGTCCAGATCCCCGGGGTCAGCCTCGCCAAGGCCAAGGACGTCATCGGTACCACGGCCAAGCTCCACTTCGCGGTCCCGGTGCAGGGCCAGGCGAACCCGAGCGACCCGACCTTCCTCCGCGATCAGCAGAACCTGTACGACCCAAGACAGCTCGACCCCGCCCTCGGCCTGTACCCGGCCGGCTATCACTGGAAGATCGACGACAACATCCTCGCGACCGACGTGAGCAGCGCCACCGTCGGCTACGACACCCAGTCGGCGTCGTATGCGGTCGACATCAACTTCAACTCGCACGGCGCCGACGAGTGGTCGAGGATCACCAACGCCGCCTACGCGCAGCCACAGGGGTCGACCCTGAACCGGATCGCGATCTTCCTCGACACCCAGATCATCAGCGCCCCGCAGGTCATCTCGCCCTCGAGCAACCAGACGCAGATCACCGGCGGCTTCACCGCCGACAGCGCCAACCAGCTCGCGAGCCAGATCTCGGCGGGCGCGCTGCCCGCGGAGATCGCCACCGTCCAGGCGACCGAGGTGAGCGCGACCCTCGGCTCCCAGACGGTACGCCAGAGCCTGATCGCCGGTCTGGTGGGGCTGATCATCGTCGTGCTCTTCATGGTCGGGTACTACCGATTCCCCGGACTGCTCGCCAGCCTGGCACTGCTCTGCTACGCGGCGATCGTCCTCGCCCTCTACAAGCTCATCCCGGTCACGGTGACCCTGGCCGGCCTGGCGGGCTTCGTCCTGAGCGTCGGAATGGCGGTCGACGCCAACGTGCTCATCTTCGAACGAACGCGTGACGAGCTGCGCCACGGGCGCAGTGTGCCCCTCTCCGTCGAGGCGGGGTTCCGCCGGGCATGGCCGGCGATCCGCGACAGCAACATCTCGACGATGATCGCCTGCGTGGTGCTGTGGGTCTTCGGCACCGACGTGGTGAAGGGCTTCGCGCTCACCCTCGGCCTCGGCGTCGCGGTGTCGATGTTCAGCGCCATCCTCATCACCCAGTCGCTGTTCGTCAGCGTGCTGAACTGGCGCAGGGCGCGCAATCCGCAGCTCTACACCGAGATCCACGAGGAATACGAGGCCAACCCGCCGAAGGGTCGCTTCGACATCGTGCGCACCCGCAACTGGTACTTCCTCGGCTCGCTCGCGATCATCATCCCCGGGATCCTCGCGATCCTCTTCTGGGGCTTCCGTCTCGGCCTCGACTTCGCCGGCGGCAACCGCATCGACGCGACCCTCGCGAAGCCCGCGACCCAGGCACAGGTGGAGGGCGCGGTGAACGGCGTCGCCGCGAACCTGCAGCCGAGCATCCAGGCGGAGGCGGGCAACCGGTTCTCGATCCGCACCCTGCCCACCTCGCTCGAGCAGGAGCAGTTGATCGTCAACAAGATCGGTGACGAGTTCGGCTACGCGAAGGACTCCAAGGGCGCGCCGATCGTCCAGACGCAGACCGTCGGGCCGACGATCGCCACCGACCTGGTGCGCAAGGCGATCCTCCTCGTCATCCTGTCGTCGATCCTCATCGCGGTGTACCTCGCCTTCCGCTTCCGCACCCAGACGATCTCGCGCACCCGCTTCAGCGTCTGCACACTCTTCAAGCTGCTCCACGACGTCTTCGTGCTCGCCGGGATCTGGGCGGTCATCGGCCACTTCAGCGACATCGCCGAGGTCGACACGCTCTTCGTCACCGCCATCCTCACGTCGGTGTCGTTCTCGATCCACGACACCATCGTGGTCTTCGACCGCATCCGCGAGAACCTCCGCACCGGGCCGCGTCTCACCTTCGACCAGGTGGTGAACCTGTCCACGGTGCAGACGATGACCCGCTCGCTGAACACCGCGCTGACGGTCACCTTCGTGCTCTTCGCGCTCGTGCTCTTCGGCGGCTCGTCGATCCGCGGCTTCGTGCTCGCGCTGCTGATCGGAATCGTCACCGGGACCTACAGCTCGATCTTCAACGCCAGCACCCTGCTGATCGCCTGGCAGTCGATCGACCGCGAGAAGCCGGGGGCGCAGCCGCCGGGTCCGCGCCGGGTGCAGGCGAGGGCTCGGGCGGCCTCCTGACCGACCGGCGTCAGCCGCAGTCGGGGACGCCGTACCTGCGGACGAGCTCCATCGGGACGGGGGCGCCGTTCGGCCCCAGCGCGTAGCCCTGGAACGCCTCGCCGGGACCAACGAAGACGTACCCGAGGTAGTGCGTGTACAGCGTGTAGTGCCCCGAGGGATTGCCCTTGGAGATGCACCAGTTGCTGGAGTCCTCGCTGGTGATCACCGCGTCGATCCACTTGCGGGTGCCGAAGCAGTCGACGTAGACGGACGGCTCTCCTCTGGCGACGTACCTGTCGTCGTCTGCGGCCGGGACGTAGGCGTCGACATGCTGCTCGTAGGGATACGGCGTGATGGGGAAGGAGACGTGGACGGCCCCGATCCACCACCAGCCCGACGTGAGGACGGTCCGTCCGTCCGCCGAGGTGCCCGACCAGGTGACCCGCCGTCCGTACTGATTGGTCCCGGTGATCCTCACCGTCCGCATCGGAGGCTCGGAGGAGCAGTGGCGGTCGTTGACGTAGTGGATCTGATGTCCACCGCTCGCGGCGTGGACCGGCGCGACCGCCCCGAGCCCCGCGGTCAGCGCCGCCGCGGTGGCGCCCGCGAGGAGCGTGCCTCGCGTCCAGAGTCCCCGGTTCCGAGCGTTCATCGGTCGCTCCTCCAGACGGGCCGTCGAGAGGGCGGCGGCCCGCGCGTACAACGACTCGGAGGTCGGGAATCCTGCGCGCCCGGGCCACCTGCGGCGAGCAGGTGTTCGCGCTATACTCAGGGGCTGCCCACCACCGTGCTCCTGCCGCCGGCGGTGCAGGGTGCCGCAGCACCCCTGACCACACCCGGAACGGGCGTCGCGCCCGTCCCACCACCTCATGCCGAGTTGTCGAACGACGCGCTGGCGCGCATCACCGAGCTGGTCCTGCCCTCCCTGACGCAGTGCGGCGTCGAGCTCTACGGAGCGGAGTGGGTCGGTCAGAGCACGCCTCCGACGCTGCGCCTGCTCATCGAGAAGCCGGGTGGCGTGAACCTCGACGACTGCGAGCAGGTCTCCCACGCCGTCGCCGCGGTGCTCGACGCCCACGACCCGATCAGCTCGGCGTACACCCTGGAGGTGTCCTCGCCGGGCGCCGAGCGGCCGCTCTTCGAGCGCGAGCAGTGGCTGCGCGCGCTCGGGTTTCGGGTCAACGTGCGCTTCCGCAACGGCGAGGCCGACACCGTCGTCGAGGGCAGGCTTCTCGCCGTCGGCGAGGACGCGCTCGAGGTCGAGATCCGCGAGCGGCGAAGCACCGGCTCGCTCCGGGTCGCCTTCTCCGACGTGGTCGAGGGCCGGCTCGCGGTGGAGATCTGAGATGGCCGAGCCGGTCGTGAGCGAGCTGCGCTCCGCCCTCGCCGAGCTGGGCAGCACCGCCGAGGTCGGCGAGGCCGAGCTCGTCGCCGTGATGGAGCGCGCGGTCACCGAGGCGTACCACCGGGTCGCGCCCTCCGACTGCGCGGTCCGGGCCCGTGTCGACCTCGGCTCCGGGGCGGTCGAGCTCTTCCGGCCCACCGAGAGCGGGGGAAGCGAGCGGGTCGCGGACCCCGGGCCCGACTTCTCCCGGATGGCGGCGCTCGCCGTCCGCGGGGCGGTCGGCGGCTGGCTGCGGGATGCCGAGCGCGACCGCGTCGTCCGCGAGGGCACAGCCCGCCGGGGCGAGCTCATCGACACCCTCGTCGAGCGGCGCGACGGCGACTCCTGGTGGCTCCGCAACGACCGCTTCCCCGCGCTGCTGCCCGTCGAGGAGCAGATCCCCGGCGAGTCCCCGGAGCGCAACCGCCACCTCAAGGTGGTGGTGGTCGACGTCCGCCGCCGCGGGCGCGACGCCGCCGTGGTCGTCTCGCGCTCCCACCCCAACCTCGTCCGGCGGCTGCTCGAGCAGGAGGTGCCCGAGATGGGCTCGGGGCAGATCGCCATCCGCTCCATCGCCCGCGAGCCGGGCCGGCGCACCAAGGTCGCGGTCTACGCCGTCGCCGGAACCCTGGACGCCGAGGGCGCCTGCATCGGTCCCCGCGGCGTCCGCCATCGCGCCGTGGTCGCCGAGCTCGGCGGCGAGCAGCTCCACATCGTCGGCTGGTCCCCGGACCCCGCGGTCTTCTGCGCCCGCGCGCTCGCCCCGGCCGAGGTGCTCGCGGTCGAGCTCGACGAGGACAGCCGCACCGCCCGGATCACGGTCGCGCCCGGCCAGCTCTCCCTGGCCATCGGCCGCTCCGGCGAGAACGCCCGCCTCGCCGCCCGGCTCACCGGCTGGCGGATCGACATCCACGCCGACGGGATGGAGCGGTCATGAGCGTCGCGCCCGGCGTCCCGACCGGCCCCGAGCGCACCTGCGTCGGCTGCCGGGCGGTCCGTCCCAAGCGGGAGCTCATCCGCATCGTCCTCCCCGCCGAGGGTCCGGCCGCCCTCGACCGGACCGGGAAGCGCAACGGCCGCGGTGCATACCTGTGCCGCCAAACGGGTACAACCTGCCTGGCGCAGGCGAGGCGCCGTCGCGTCCTCGTCCGGGCGCTGCGCACCACATCCGACCGCATCGACTGGGACAGCCTCGCCGCCGAGCTCGACGTCCCTCTGGAGGTACTGACATCGCAACGGTGAAGAAGCTGACCCTGCCCGCGACGCTCACGGTGAAGGAGCTCGCCGACCGTCTCTCGGTCTCCGGCCCCCAGCTCATCAAGTACCTGATGACGAACGGGGTGATGGCGAACCTCAACCAGGCCCTGGACTTCGACACCATGGCCCTGGCCGCCGACCACTTCGGGTTCGAGGCGGAGAGTGAGGACGCGGCGCCCGCCGCCGCGCCGGCCGAGGGGCGCCGGGTGCGCCATCCCCTCCTCGACCTCTCGAAGGAGGATCCCGCGTCGCTGGTGGTGCGTCCGCCGGTCATCACCGTTCTCGGCCACGTCGACCACGGCAAGACCTCGTTGCTCGACGCCATCCGCGAGACCAAGGTCGCCGCCGGTGAGGCGGGAGGCATCACCCAGCGGATCGGCGCATACCAGATCACCAAGAACGGCCGGCTCATCACCTTCATCGACACCCCGGGCCACGCCGCCTTCACCGCGATGCGTGCCCGCGGCGCCGACGTCACCGACATCGCCGTCCTCGTCGTCGCCGCCGACGACGGGGTGATGCCCCAGACCGAGGAGGCGATCCAGCACGCCCGCACCGCGGGGGTGCCGATCGTCGTCGCCCTCAACAAGATCGACCGCGACAACGCCAACCCCGACCGCGTGCTCCAGCAGCTCGCCGACCGCGACCTCGTCCCCGAGCAGTACGGCGGCAGCACCCCGGTGGTGCGCACCAGCGCACGCACCGGCCAGGGGGTCGACGACCTCCTCGAGGTGATCCTGATCGTCGCGGACATCGAGGAGCCGAAGGCCAACCCCAGGCGCTCCGCCGTCGGGACGGTCATCGACTCCTACCTCGAGCGCGGCCGCGGTCCGATCGCCACCGCGCTGGTGCAGAACGGCACTCTGCGGGTCGGCGACAACATCGTCGCCGGCGCCGGGTTCGGCAAGGTCCGGGCGCTCATCGACGACACCGGCAAGCGGGTCAAGGAGGCGGTGCCGAGCATGCCGGTGGTGGTCACCGGGCTCACCGAGGTCGTCGCCGCCGGCGAGATCTTCCAGGTCATGGAGACCGAGCGCGCGGCCCGCACCCTGGCCCAGGAGCGGGCCGCCGCCACGGCGCGGCAGAAGGCGCAGCCCATGCGCCGCATCACCCTCGCGGACCTCGCCAACCAGGTCGCCGAGGGCGGGATCAAGAGCCTGAACCTCGTCATCAAGGCCGAGGCCGACGGCTCGCTCGAGGCGCTGCGCGGTCAGATCCTCAAGATCGAGGACCCGACGGTGCGGATCAAGATCGTCGCCTCGAGTGTCGGAGAGGTGGGTGAGTCCGACGTGAACCTCGCGGCGGTCAGCGACTCGATCGTGATCGGCTTCAACGTCCGGCCCGACGTCGCCGCCCGTGCGGCCTCCGAGGCCCAGGGTGTCGACGTCCGCTACTACGACGTCATCTACCAGGTCACCGACGACATCGAGAAGGCGATCAAGGGCCTCTACGAGCCGACCTTCATCGAGGTGCTCCAGGGCCGGGCCGAGGTGCGCAAGGTCTTCACCGTCGACGGGCGTGCGGCCATCGCCGGCTCGTACGTCACCGAGGGGAAGATCACCCGCAACGCGATCATCCGCGTCCTGCGCGACGGCAAGGAGGTGACCAAGGGTCGTATGGCCCAGCTGCGGCGCTTCCGCGACGACGTGCGCGAGGTGGCCCAGGGATACGAGTGCGGCATCACCCTCGAGGACTTCTCCGAGTTCCAGGAAGGGGACATCCTCGAGGCCTACGTGGTCGAGCAGCAGAACCTGTGACCTTCCGAGCTCAGGACTCCACCGCCGCCGCGAACCGCCGCGGCGGTGGCTCGCAGCGGATGCTGCGCGTCGCCAAGCAGCTTCGTGAGGAGCTCTCGATGCTCATGCTCACGGAGATGAAGGACCCGCGCATCCGCATGGCGTCGGTGACCGACGTGCGTCCCTCCCCCGACCTGCGCAGCGCGGTCGTGAAGGTGAGCGCGCTCGGCACCGACGCGGAGCGCGAGGCGGTGCTCGCCGGCCTGCGCCACGCCGAGGGCTTCCTACGCTCGACGCTCGGCGACCGGTTGGAGAACCTCAAGACGATCCCCCGGCTGCACTTCGTCCTCGACGAGTCCATCGCCTACGCGGTGCGCGTCAGCTCGATGCTGCGCGAGCTCGACGACACCACCACACCGCCGGCCGCCTCGCGGCCGCGGCATTCCTCAGGAGACACCGGCATGACGGCCACTCCCGCTGTCGCATGGCCCGGCCTGACCGACGTCGCCGACGACGTCCGCAGGATCATCGACAGCAGCCACGACATCGTCTGCATGGCCCACAAGGACGCCGACGCCGACAGCCTCGGGTCGGCGCTCGCCTTCGCGGCGACGCTGCGCGCGATCGGCAAGGTGCCCCACCCCGTGGTCCCCGACCCGATCCCCTTCACGCTCTCCTACCTGCCCGGCTACGAGGCCCTGGAGCGGGAGCCGGAGCGGATCGACGCCATCTTCACCTTCGACTGCGCGACCACCGGACGCTTCGGCGAGAAGCGGGGGCTCCTCGAGTCGGGGCGCTTCCCGGTCGTGAACATCGACCACCACGTCAGCAACAGCGCCTACGGCTCGGTGAACCTCATCCAGCCCGACGCGAGCGCGACCGGCCAGGTGGTCTTCCGGCTGCTGCGCACCCTCGGCCTGCCGATCACTCCCGACACGGCGACCAACCTCTATGCGGCGCTGCTCACCGACACCGGCGGCTTCCGCCACGAGAACACCACCGAAGAGGCGCTGCGGCTCGCCGCCGACCTCGTCGAGCTCGGCGCCGACCCCGCGTGGATCGCCCTGAAGAGCTACAAGTCGCGCGCGGTGAGCACGCTGCGCCTCGAGGCGCTCGCCGTGGCCCGGATGCGCAGCGAGCTCGACGGCCGGCTGGTGTGGTCGGAGGTGACCCGCGCGATGCTCGAGGAGGCGGGGGCGACCTGGCAGGAGACCGACGGGGTGATCGACGTCCTCCAGACCATCGACTCGATGACCGTCGCGGTGCTCTTCAAGGAGCTCCAGCCCGATGTCACGAAGATCAGCGTGCGCACCCGGGGCGACGTCGACGCCACCGCCCTCTGCTCGCCCTTCGGCGGCGGCGGCCACCGCCGCGCCGCCGGTGCCGAGATCCACGCGCCGATGGCGGTCGCACAGGAGCGCGTCCTCCAGCTCGCCCGCGAGCTGCTGAGAGCGGGGTGAGCGACACCGTCGCGGCGGCCCCCGCGCGCAAGGGGCGGCCGCCCGCGCGGCACCACGGCATCCTGCCGCTGAACAAGGCCCGGGGGATGACATCCTTCCAGGCGGTGCGCGAGGTCCGCCGCGCGCTCGGCGAGCGCCGGGTCGGTCACGCCGGCACCCTCGATCCCGCGGCGACCGGACTGCTGCCCATCTGCGTCGGCCAGGCGACCCGGCTCGTCGACTACCTCCACCAGCAGCCGAAGCGCTACCACTGCGTTCTCCGGCTCGGCGAGCGCAGCACGACGATGGACCTCGAGGGCGAGGTCACCCGCAGCGGTGACGCCACCGCCGTCGACGCCGCGGCGGTGCGCGAGGCGCTCGCGCGGTTCATCGGCGACATCGAGCAGGTCCCGCCGATGCACTCCGCGGTGCGTCACGACGGCCGCCACCTCTACGAGCTCGCCCGCGAGGGCGTGGAGGTCGAGCGCCGGCCGCGCAAGGTGACGATCCTCGAGGCGCGGCTCCTCGACTTCCGACCGGGCGAGGTCGCCGAGGCCGAGGTCGACGTGCTCTGCGGCAAGGGCACGTACATGCGGGTGCTCGCCTCCGACGTCGGCGATGCGCTCGGCACCGGCGGGCTGCTCGCCTGGCTCGAGCGCACCGCGTACGGGACGATGACGCTCGACGACGCGGTCACCGTCGAGCAGCTCCAGGCGCTCGACGACCCCGGCGGTGCGCTCCGTCCCCTCGACCTGGCGGTCGCGTTCCTCCCCCGCGTCGACCTCGTCCCCGCCCAGGCGCTCCAGGTGCGCAGGGGCCAGGCGGTGTGGGTGCCGAAGCTCCCCGAGCCGCGTCCCCGCGGCGCGTGCCGCGCCCACAGCGCGCACGGCGAGCTGCTCGCCGTCGGCGAGCTCCAGGGCAACCTCTACCGGCCCACCAAGGTGCTCGCCGGGTGCTGAGGACCGAGTTCGGGCTGCCGGAGAGCGCGAGCGAGGGCGACCGCCTCGCGTTTCTGACGATCGGGAACTTCGACGGTGTGCACCGGGGCCACCGGCGGATCGTCGACAGCATGGTCGCCGCCGCGCGCGAGCTCGGCGGGGAATCCGTGCTCGTCACCTTCGATCCCCATCCCCGCTGCATCCTCGATCCCGACAACTGCCCACCCCGGCTGACGACACTCGACGAGAAGGCGGCGCTGCTCGACTCCGCAGGCCTCGACCGGCTCGTCGTGCTCGAGTTCACCCGGGAGTTGAGCCGCTGGAGCGCCGACCAGTTCCTCGAGCGGCTGACCCAGGGCTTCAACCTGCGCCGGATGGTCGTCGGTCACGACTTCGCGCTGGGACACCGGCGCGCCGGCGACATCCCGTTCCTGCGCTCCTGGGGGTCGACCCGGGGTTTCGACGTCGAGGTCGTCGACGCCCAGTGCGAGGGCGCCGAGGTGTTCTCGTCGTCGCTCGTCCGTGCGGCGCTCGCCGATGGCGACCTGGAGTCGGCGAACCGGGTGCTCGGGCATCCGTACTTCGTCGATTCGCGGGTCGAGCATGGCGAGAACATCGGCACGGGGCTCGGTTTTCCCACCGCCAACCTGGCCATCACCCCGGGAAAGTGCCTGCCGCCGCGGGGGATCTACGCGACCTGGGTGCGGGTGCGTGGGGAGTGGCACGCGGCCGCGACCTACGTCGGATACCGCCCGACCTTCGGAGGGACGAAGCTCACCGTCGAGCCGCACCTTCTGGACTTCTCCGGCGACATCTACCACGAGCGGGTGCGGGTCGCTTTCGTGGCGCGGCTTCGGGACGACCTGAAGTACCCGACGCCGGAGGCGCTGAGTGCGCAGATGCGCCTCGACGTCGAGGAGACGCGGCGCCGGCTCCGGCCCGGAAGCGAGCCCGGGCGGCTCGTGTAGCAGCCCGGCCAGGGTCCCCCTGGCCACCCGGCCCGGTAGCATCCGCCCCCATGCCGGAGGTCGTCATCGTCGGAGGCGGGCTGGCGGGCTGCTGGGCCGCGGTCACGGCGGCGCGAGCGGGGTTGCAGGTCGCCCTGGTGCGGCGCGGACCGGCGGCCACGGCCGTCTCCTCCGGCGCGCTCGACCTCGTCCCCCCTCGGGAGGCGGCCGACCCCGGGGCCTGGCTGCGCCGGCTCGCGCGCGAGACGCCCGACCACCCCTACGTCGCCGGGGGCGCGCAGCCGCCGTCGGTGGGGGAGCTCGACAACGAGGCGCGGCGGCTCGCCGCCGAGCTCGCCGGAGTGGGGCTGCGTCTGCGCGTCTCGCTGCAGCGGCCGGTGCTCGTCGCCGCGGTGACCGGTCAGCTGCGCCGCGCCGGCGTCGTGCTCGAGGGCATCGCCGCGGGCGACCTCGGCCAGGCATCCCGCGTCGCCGTCGCCGGGATCCGCGGGCTGCTCCGTGTCGACGCCGGCTCGATCGCCGCGGCTCTCACAGAGCGGTTCTCCGCCGGACCCCCGGCCCGCGCGCTCCTGCTCGACCCGGGCCTCCACGGCGTCGACGAGAGCATCGCCGGCGACCTGGACGACGCCACCCTCGCGCGGGCGGTCGAGGCCGACGGGGGCGCCGAGATGCTCGGCGAGATGATCGCCGCCTCCCTCGGCGGAGAGGAGGTCGACGTCGTCCTCCTCCCCGCGGTGCTCGGCCTCGACGACCCCGACGGCGTGCGCGCACGGGTCGAGGCCGCCGCAGGGGTGCGGGTCGCCGAGCTGCTCAGCCCGCCACCCTCGGCGCCCGGCTGGCGTCTCGCCCGCGCCGCCGAGGCGATGGCCCGCCGCGCCGGGGTCGAGATCGTCACCGGGAGCGTCGCCGGGATCCGCCGCGCCGAGCGCCGGGCGGTCGCGGTCGAGGCTGCGGGAGGCGACACCCTGAGCTGCGACGTTCTCGTCCTCGCCACCGGGAAGTACCTCGGTGGCGGCCTGAGCGGCGACCGGCACCCGCGGGAGCCCCTCCTCGGGCTTCCGCTCTTCACCGGCGGCGTCCCGGTCGAGTCCCTCACCCCCCGCGACCTCGTCGAGCGCACCCGCTTCGGTCCCCAGCCCTTCCTCGCCGCCGGGGTGCGCACCGACGCCGACGGCCGCCCGGTCGACGCCTTCGGGGCCCCCGTCCTCGACAACCTGCTCGCCTGCGGCGCGCTGCTCACCGGCCTCGACACCACCCTGCGCGGCGGCGGCCTCGGCGTCGCCGTCTGGTCCGGGGCGCGCGCCGGCCGGGCGGCGGCACGGCTGCGCGGCGTCGCCGCAGCGTGAGCGCGCTCGGCACCTCCCTCCTCGACGAGCTCCGCGCAGCCGCCGGCGACGGCGGCGTCAGCACCGACCCGGCCGACCGCGACGCCGTCGCCCACGACCTCTGGCCGCGGGCGCTCATCCGCGAACGTGCCGGAGAGCGGCTCCCGGGTCCCGACGCGGTCGTGTGGCCCCGGACCCGCGAGCAGGTGGCGAGGATCTGCGCAGCCTGCCACCGGGCCGGGGTCCCCTTCACCGCCTTCGGAGCCGGCACCGGCGTGTGCGGCGCGGCGATGCCGGTCCGTGGCGGCGTGGTGATCGACCTCAAGCGCCTCGACCGCATCCTCGGGTGGGAGCTCGAGAGCGGCTGGGTCCGGGTCGAGCCCGGGCTGCTCGGGAGCCGGCTCGAGGACGCCTGCCGGGAGCGCGGCCGCACCACCGGCCACCACCCGTCGTCGCTCGCGCTCTCGACCGTGGGTGGCTTCGTCGCCACCCGCTCCGCCGGTCAGCTGAGCACCCGCTACGGCCGCATCGACGACCTCGTCGCCGGGCTCGAGGCGGTGCTTCCCGACGGCACCGAGGTCTCGCTCCGCCCGGAGCCGTCCACCGGCGCCGGGCCCGACCTGCGCCGTCTCTTCCTCGGCAGCGAGGGCGGCTTCGGGGTCGTCGTCGAGGTGACCCTCCGGCTCCACCCGCTCCCCGAGCACCGGGTCGACCACGCCGCCGTCTTCCCCGGTTTCGCCGAGGGGATCGCCGCGGTCCGGGAGCTCATGCAGGCGGGGCTGAGGCCCTCACTGCTGCGCCTCTACGACCCCGCCGACACCGCCCTGCAGGCTGCCGAGCTCGGGGTGGGGGAGGGGAGCGGCGCGCTCCTCCTCACCTCGTGCGAGGGCCGCCGCCGGGTCGCCGAGGCCGAGGCCGCCGAGCTCGCCGCGATCTGCGCGGCCCACGGCGCCGCGGTCCGCGACCCCGCCGCGGTCGAGGCCTGGTACGCACGCCGCGACGACATCGGCTTCGCCCAGGCGCGCTACCTGCCGCTCGCGGGGGCGGTGCTCGACACGATCGAGCTCGCCGCCTCCTGGTCGCGGCTCGCCGCCCTCCACGCGGCGGTGCGCCGCCGCCTCGGTGGCCGGCTGATCGTCCTCTGTCACCTCAGCCACGGCTATCCGGACGGCGCCTGCCTCTACTTCAGCTTCGCCGGGGTCGCGGGCGAGGAGGCGGAGGCCGTCCCCCTCCACGAGCTCCTCTGGGAGGAGGTGATGGCGGCCGCCGCCGAGACCGGGGCGAGCATCGCCCACCACCACGGCGCCGGCCTGGCGAGGGCGCCGTACATGGAGGCCGAGCTCGGCCGCGGCGGCCTCGAGGTGCTCCGCCGCCTCAAGGCCGCGCTCGACCCGGCCGGCGTCGCCAACCCGGGGAAGTGGGGGCTGTGAGCGCCGCCACGCTCCCCGAGGTGCAGGTGGTCGCGGCGAACCGCTGCGCGGCCTGCCCGAAGATGTGCCGCAGCGCCTGCCCCACGCTCGCGGTCACCGCCAACGAGCGCCACCAGCCGTGGGGTCACGCCCGCAGCGTCGTCGCCGCTCTCGGCACGCCGGGCGGCTTCGCCGAGCCCGCGACCGTCGCCGCCGCGTACGCCTGTGCGACCTGCGGGGCGTGCACCGTCCCCTGCCAGGTCAGGGGAGTGGAGACGCCCGAGCTGAGCTGGGCGGTGCGGGCAGCGGTCTTCGACGCCGGCGCCACCCCGGCCGCCGGGCTCCGCGCCGTCGCCGAGGCGGTCGCGGGCCGGGTCCCGTCCGGGGAGGCACCGCCCGCGTGGACCGACCCCGCGGCGACCGTCGCGGAGCTGCGCGGGATGTCCACTCCCGGCGCCGACCTCCTGCTCTTCCCCGGTTGTGGAGCCCTCGGCCGCCGGCCGGGGGCGGCAATCGCCGCCGGCCGGGCGCTCCGGGCGCTCGGGATCGCCTTCACCGTCCTCGACGGGCACCAGTGCTGCGGGGCGGTGGCGCGGAACTTCGGCGACACCGCCACCGTGGCGGCGATGGCCGGCCGCCTGACGGGCGCCATCGCCGCGACCGGGGCGAGGCGAGTGGCGGCGCAGTCCCCCTCCTGCGCCCACCTCCTCGCACACCGCGCGCCGCCGGACGGAGCCGCCGTCGTGCCCCTCGCCGAGGTCCTCGCTCAGGCACTGGCGAGCACCCCGACGCGCGCGGCCGGCGCCCGGGTCGCCTATCACGACCCCTGCTTCCTCGCCCGCCACCTCGACTGCACCGCCCCGCCACGCGCCGCGCTCGCGGCGACCGGCCACGAGGTCGTCGAGCTCCGCGGCAACGGAGCCACCACCGCCTGCTCCGGCGGAGGCGGCGGCCTGCCGCTCACCCACCCGGAGATCGCGGACGGCTACCGCGACCGGCTCGCCGCCCACGTCGCCGAGGCTGCGGCGGCCGGCGCCGGGGCGCTCGTCACCGGCTGCGCGACGTGTGCGGCGCGCCTGGCGGGCGCCGCGCCGCTCCCTGTCCTCGAGCTCGCGGAGGCCTGCGCCGCCGCCCTGGAGGCACGCCGATGAGCGCCACCACCGTCGCCGTCGTCAATCCGGCGAGCTGCGCCGGGAAGACGGGGAGGGCGTGGCCGGAGCTCCGACGCGCCCTCGCCGCCGCCGGGGTCGAGGTCGAGGAGCGGCTGACCCGGGAGCCGCGGCAGGCGACCGAGCTGACCCGGCAGGCGCTCCGCGACGGCGCCGGGCGGGTGGTCGCAGTCGGGGGCGACGGCACCCTCAACGAGGTCGTCAACGGCTTCTTCGACGAGGACGGCGCCCCGATCGCCACCGACGCGGTCCTCGGCCTCGTTCCCAGCGGCACCGGCGGCGACTTCCGGCGCACCGCCGGCATCCCCGTGGGCGCCGCGGCCGCCCCCATCCTCGCCACGGGCGCCAACCGCCCGGTCGACGTCGGCCGGCTCACCCTCGACGGCGCCGCCCCCCGCCACTTCGTGAACATCGCGGACTGCGGGATCGGCGGGGAGGTGGTCGCCCGCGTCAACCGCAGCAGCAAGCGGGCGGGGGGCACCGCCACCTTCCTCTGGCACTCGCTCGCCTCGCTGCTCAGCTACCGGCCGCGCGCCGCCCGGGTCGAGATCGACGGCACCGTCGAGGAGGGCCACTACCAGAACGTCGTCGTCGCCAACGGCCGCTACTTCGGCGGCGGGATGCGGGTCGCGCCGGACGCCGACCTCGGCGACGGGCAGTTCGACGTCGTCCTCTTCGGCGACCTCCCGAAGGTGCGCTCGATCACCGGCATCCGCCGCATCTATGCCGGCACCCACATCGGGCAGCCGGGCATCCGCATGATCCGCGCACGGAGGGTCCGGGTCACGCCACTGGAGGACCCGCCGCTCGGCTTCGAGATGGAGGGGGAGGAGGTGGGCCCGGCGCCGGCCACCCTCGAGATCCTCCCCGGGGCGGTCCGGCTCTGCGCCCCCGCCTGATGGCGCCCTCGCGAGTGTGGGAGCGGCCCGTCCTGTACACTCCCTGACGACCTGCGGGGAGCCCCGCCGTCGCGACGCGTCCTGCGCCGCCCGGTGACGGCCCTCCGCACGGCGACTGCCCTCACGATGGGCCCCAGGAGACACACCATGCCCGACGTCCGCCTCAAGTCCGACATCATCGCCGAGCACCGGCAGCACGAGAGCGACACCGGCTCCGCCGAGGTGCAGATCGCGATTCTCAGCGAGCGCATCCGGATGCTCACCGAGCACCTGCGCGAGCACCCGCAGGACCACGCCTCCCGGCGCGGCCTGCTCAAGCTGGTCGGACGCCGCCGGCGGATGCTCGACTACCTGACAAGGACCGACGTGTCGCGCTACCGCGCCATCATCGCCCGCCTGGGACTGCGCCGCTGAGCAGCCATCGCTCACCGGCCGCGGCCCTCAATGGGGAGGGCGTTTGGCCCCGCTGAGGCGTGGGCATGACACAGTCAATCGTTTCAAATCCCGACCACGTCCCACCCGGTCGCGGGTGTCCCTTCACAGGACTCGCTGTACGGCCGACGCGGTGAGACGTTGGCGATCGGAGATCGGCGCCGGACCGCTGCCCCTCAGGCGCGACCGCACCGTCGCTCTCTCATCCCCAACACCTCACCCTCGGTGGCACAGGTGCCCGTGGCGGCGATACCCCGGCCGGGAATCACACACACCCGACACCCGAGGTTCCCATGCCGTACCAGAAATTCGAACTCGACTACACCGGCCGGAAGATCACCGTGGAGACCGGCCACGTCGCCGAGCAGGCCAACGGCGCCATTCTCATCCGCTCCGGCGACACCATGCTGCTCGTCACCGCGGTGGGCGCGACCGCGCCCCGCGAGGGCATCGACTTCTTCCCGCTCACCTGCGACTACGAGGAGAAGCTCTACGCCGCGGGCCGCATCCCCGGCAGCTTCCCGCGCCGTGAGGGGCGTCCCACCGAGGCGGCGATCCTCGCCTGCCGGCTGATGGACCGCCCGCTGCGACCGCTCTTCCCCAAGGACTTCCGCAACGACGTCCAGGTCGTCGCCACGGTGCTGAGCACCGACCAGGAGAACGACCCCGTCACCCTCGCGGTGACCGGCGCGTCGCTCGCCCTGGCGATCAGCGACATCCCCCACGCCGGTCCGGTCGGCTGCGTCCGCGTCGGCCTCATCGACGGCCGGCTGGTGCTCAACCCCACCCTGCCCGAGCTCGCCGAGTCCGACCTCGACCTGATCGTGGCGGGCACCGAGGACGCCATCGGCATGGTCGAGGCGGGGGCGATGCAGGTGCCCGAGGAGGTCATGCTCCAGGCGCTGCG
>DATKEY010000438.1:0-12525 GCA_035544475.1 Candidatus Dormiibacterota bacterium
CTCCGCGAGTACGTCATCGGCGGCATCACGACGAACATCCCCTTCCACCTCGCGCTCCTCGACGAGCCGGACTTCATCGCGGGGCGGCTCTCGACCCACTTCATCCCCGAGCACCCGCAGCTCGCCGAGCGCACCGCCGAGTGGGCCGAGCGCAAGCGCACCCTCGACCGCGCGCTTCGCGACGGCGCCCGGATCGCGGCCATCGGCGCCGCCGTCGCCGTCACGATGTAGCCGGTCGTGTCGGCCTGGGGTCCGGTCGGCGCCGCCGCGATGCTGCGGCCGTGGATGGAGCGGCTGGGCCACGAGCTGCGCTCGCGCCCCGGCGAGCAGGTCGCGCTCGTCCAGCTCGCCGGGCCCGGGTCGCCCCACGAGGCGGCGGTCGCGGCCGTCCTCGGCCCCGCGGCGCGGCCCGCGACGGTGAGCGAGGAGGAGGTCGAGCGCCTCGCCGCGGGGCCGCCGCCGCTGCGGGTCGAGCTGCTGCGCGACGTCGTCCGCTTCGACGGCCTCGACGCGCTCTGGGCGGCGCTCGTCACCGAGCGCGGCATCGCCGAGGCTCTCGACCCGGGCCGTCGTGAGGAGCTCGAGTGGGCGCTCCGGCGGTGGATCGCCGCCGACGGAACCCTGCGCATCGCCGTCGAGGCGGCGCTGCTCAGCGAGCCGGGCTGACCGTCGTCGTGAAGGCCTGCGCCAGGCCCTGACCGTTGACGTCGCGCAGGCCGATCCCCACGCTGAGGGGGAAGGCGTGGCGGAGGGGGCCGACGATGCTCACGGTCAGCGTCCGGCTGGTCGGGTCGTAGGAGACGCCCGGGGTCGGCAGGCCGGCGCCGGAGCCACCGAGGGTGATCACCGAGCTGTTCACCGAGCTCTGGTCGATATCGCTGTCGAAGGTGATCTGGACCGAGGTCAGGAGTGGGAGCGTGGTGGTGACGACCCGGACCACCTGCGGCCCGCTCGGCTCGTCATAGAGCGGCCGGGGGATCGACGACTGGGAGACGATGTACTTGGTGCCGTTGTCGCCCGCCCGCTGGAGCACGACGCTCTGGTCGGTGAACGACGCCGTGGGATGGTCGCTCGTCGGGTCGCGGAGGAGCCGGATCTGGGCGGTCACCACGTCGCCGTTCGAGCTCGGCACCGCGGAGATGACATAGCCGCGGCTCAATCCGCTCGGCAGGTGGGCGAGGAGGTCGGGCTCGACCGCGGTACCGACCAGCCCGTCGAGCGGGGTGCCGTTGACCTCGGCGGACACGAGCGCGTCGATGGCCTGGTTCGCCGCCGCGGGGACGCCGCTCCCGGTGGCGGGGCCGCCGGGGATGGTGGCGACGTCGGCGATGGTCTGGGTGGTGCCCTTCTGCAGGTAGCCGAGCTCGCCGCCGTCGGGGGAGAAGACCAGTCCGGACGGCTGGTGGACCGTGCCGGTGGCGAGGAGGGTGCCGTCGGAGACGCGGACGAGCCGGAGCTCGGCGCTGCCGTCGGCGTGGGTGAGCGCGTAGGCGAGGCGGTCACCGGTCTGGTCGAGGACGGGATCGGTGTACGCGTCGCCGCTCCCGAGCGGTGGGAGGGTGACGTGCCGCGGCGGGCCGGTGCTGCCGAGGGTCAGGACGTCGAACACCGGGGTCCCCGAGAGCGGGACGTCGAGCCACGCGACCGTGGAGCCGTCGCCGCTGAACGACGGGACGGCGTTCGGCACGAGCCCCGGGGGCGGGTAGGGCGCCGCCGGGGTCGAGGCGCCGCCGCCGAGGTCGACGATCCGGCCCGGGGGGCCCGCGAACGTGACCGCGTCGGTCGTGGTGTTCGAGCCCGCCGCCGGGTCGGTGCCGCTGCTCGACCCGAGCGGGTTGACGCCGGGGAGGGTGAGGCCGCCGCCGGGGAGCACCGGGGAGACCGGCGCCTGGGGGGCGGGCGTCACCGGCTTCGGGGCCGGCGTCGCGCCGACGAAGACGTAGCGGCCGCCGGGGGCGATGCCGAGGACCACCTGTCCCGGGTCGAGGTGCAGGGCGGAGACCGTGTGCTGGTGGTGCTCGAGGTCGACCGAGGTCAGCTGGCCGCCGCTCACGAAGAAGACGAGCGGGTGGTCGACGTCGCCGCCCCAGGCGAGCGGCGAGCCGGGATCGGCGGCGCTGCTCAGCACCGAGCGGTGGCTGCCGTCCCTGTCGGAGACCGCGACCACGCCCGCGGCGAGGGTCGCCATCGAGTGGCCCGCCGGGCTCGGCGCGATCTCGGTGACCTGGTCGCCGATCCGGGTCGCGCCGTCGGAGCCGTAGCGGACGAGCCCGGGAACCGGGGCGGGGATCACCGTCGAGCCGGCGCCGGGAGTGGTGCCGCCGGCGGGGGGGAGCAGGCCGGCGCCGGCGAGCAGCGAGCCGTCGCCGGCGAAGCCGAGGATGCTGCCGTCGCCGACCGCGCCCGCGTCGTGGCCGGTGAGGGGCACCGGGCCCTGCGGCCGTCCGGTCGGGTTGCTCGGGGCGACCGGGCTGGTCCCGAAGGTGATCGTGATGTCCTTGCTCGCGACGTCGCCACGGACGTCGCGTGCGGCGTTCTTCGGGATGGTCACCACGTACGGGGTGTTCGCCTGGAGGTTGTGGGTCGGGACGATGACGAGGTCGTTGTCCTGCCAGATCGGCGTGTAGGCGATCGCCGGCTGGATCGTCAGCCCCCGCTCGACGGCGCTGTGGTCCATCGAGCGGTTGAACGAGATCGTGATCACGTCGTCGGGGCTCACCGAGGGCTGGCCGTTGATCCTCGCGGTCCCCTGGACGAGGGTGACCTGGTCGCTGTGGGGCGCGAAGTAGGCGAGCGCCGCGGCGGCGGCCATCGCGGTGCCGAGGCCGGTGGCGCCGTACGCGAAGACCCGCGCCCGCGGGCGCAGCAGCCGGCCGAGGCCGCGCGGCCGGAGCTGGGTCTCGGCGGCGGTCATCAGCTGGGCGCGGAGCCGGCGCTGGAACTCCGGGTCGACGCGCGGCTCCGGCCGGGCGGCGCGGAGCCGCCGGCCGAGGTCGAGCAGCTCGAGGTCGCCGCCGACGAGCCCCTCGAGCTCGGGGTCGGTGCCGTCGTTCCAGCGGGTGAGGTCCATCAGACCCTCTCCGCCTGGGGGGTCACGCCGAGGCGCTGGCGGACCCCGATCATGCCGCGGTGGATCAGCAGCTTCACCGCCCCCTCGCTCTTGCCCATGATGTCCCCGATCTGGGCGAGCTTGAGGTCCTCGCCGAGCTTGAGGGTGAGCGCGGTGCGCTGATGGGTCGGGAGCGAGTCGATCGCGGCCCACACCCGGGCGGCCTCGTCGCGCTCGGAGATCGCCTCCTCGACGGAACGTTCCGACGAGGCGACACCGATCACCGAGTCGAGGTCCGACTCGGGTCGCTTGGCGCGGTAGTGGTCGGCGATCGCGTTCACTGATATCTGGTAGAGCCAGGCGCTGAAGGGGTGGCCGCTGGGTCGGTACCGGCCGATGGCGCGGAGGGCCTTGAAGAACACCTCGGCGGTGATGTCCTCCGCGGCCTCCTGGCTGCGCAACCGGCTGTAGACGAACCGATAGATCTGCCCGAAATAGTGGTCGTACAGCTCGCCGAAGGCCGCAGGATCCTGCTTGGCGCGCTCGACGAGACCATCCTCGTACGCTCTTGGCAGTGTCATCGCACTGCAACCGTGCGTACGTGTCTGAACAACGGGAGGCGTGGCTCCGGAGTTACGGCGAGCACGTCATCTCGGTGGGTGGGACGGCGCCTCCGGGGGGATCCGCCGGGGCTGAGAAGACCGCTCGACAGTATATGGGCCCGGCCGTCTCCTGACCCCATCCCGACCGGTCGGGAAGGTGCGGCGTAGGAAACGCGTGCCCTGTGTCGTCATACGCCGTGCGGAAGCGCCGGAGGGGGAACGGCGAACGCCGCGGTCCACGGGGGACCCGCCATGAGGCGGTCGACACGTACGGCGGCGACGGCATGCGCCGGCGCCATGGCGGTGATGCTGGTGTCGGCCGACAGCGGCCCTCACCGCCCTCCCGCAGCTCAGCCGGCCGAGCCGCGTAGCCGGGAGGTGGCCGTCACGTTGCCGGCCGCGAACGAGAGTGCATCGGCGGGGCGTCGATCGGCGACTCCCTCGCCCATGGGAGTTGCCATCGTGCCCTCGCAGGCCATCGATACGCGCCCCCTCCAGCGTCAACGTCATCCTCGGCCACTGGTTGCGATCCCGCAGGCCTCGAGGGCTCGGAGGCCTGCCGACAACCGCGCCAGGTCGTCGCTGACGAAGGCCGGACTGCCTGTTCGTTCCTCAGGCCCTCTCGTCAAACGGCCCTCGGTGAGCTCGGGCACAGGCGGGACCCGCCCCCTCCCGTTGTCCGGGACCTTGCACCTGGATCTCGCTCGCCTGCTTGCGAGTCTCCTCCGTACGCCGCCCGTCCTCCCGAGTCTCAGCGCGCCGCTGCTGCCCGCCGTGCCGGCCGGCACCCTGCTGGGTGGTCCGTCATTCTGGAGGGCGCCTCACCTACCGGGGGGTGAGCTCCCGAAGGCGATGAATTCGTCGGTACCCGCCGCCCGGGTCGTGGCGCGCCCGATCCACCCTGCACGGCAGTCGGTGCAGCGCACCCATGAGCCTCGAGTGAGCCGGCCCTGGCTGATCCATACCCACGCACCGGCCGAAGTGTCCAATGGGCCGTCCGCGCCACCCGCTGCGATCGAGGCACCGGGGTGCCGTGCCGACTGCTCGGACATCCAACGAGAGCTGATGCACGCCGCCATGGACCCCGAGGGCGCCAGCCGCCTCGCCGGAGCGGACCGCATCGACGCCTTCGACCTTCCTGCTGCCGAGCCACCGGACAGCTGCGGCAACGCGCTGATGGGGCCGACCCTCTGCCATGCGGTCGATTCGGCCGCTGGCTGGGTCGGCGACCACAAGCTCGATGTCGCTTCGACTGTCGGTCTGGTCGCGGCCCAGGCGGTTCCACTGCTCGACGTCGCCGCCGACGCCGCGGCCGCGGCTCGTGCGGCGGAGGCGGTCGGTGACGGCACCTCCTTGGCGGAGGCTCAGGGGCTTCGCCGCTCGCTCGCGAGCGAAGCACAGATGAAGGGTCCGGGCGAGGCCATCGCTGGCCGTGGCACGAGCACCAGACTTCGTGACGCCTCGCGACTTTCCGATACGTACGGCGGGGAGCCCGGCGACTGGCGCAAGATGACGAGCACCTCTTACGAGGCGGACAGTGTCCGGACATTCGAGACGCACTGGTACGAAAACGCGGTGGGCGAGAGATTCGAGCCGAAGGTGAAGTTGACCGGGGGGTGGGCCGAGGATCTCGTGCCATGAGAGTCCGCTGCATCCGAGACCAGCCGGAGGGTGAGGCTCTTCGCCGCATGGGTCGCCCCTTCTTCGATGGGCGGGGGTCACCGTTGACGGTTGGGCGCGACTACCTCGTGTACGGGATCGCCTTCCACAACGGCGGTGTCTGGTTCCATCTGCTCAACGCGACGGGTAGCTGGCTGTTCGATGCGCCGATCGAGCTCTTCGAGGTGCTCGACCCCCGGGTCTCCCGCCACTGGCGCCTCGGGCAGCGAGACGACCGAGTGGTTCTCTATCCGGAGCTCCTGCTCGGCGACTACCTTCATGACGACCTCAGCGAGGGGGTGCCGGACGTCGTGCGCCGCGTCCGCGAGCTCACCACGGTGATGGAGGCCGAGATGGCCGAGCCGTCCGGCGAGCCGCACGGCTGACCCCGGCCGGGCCCCGGGCACGGCGGCGACCCTCAGTACAATCGGGACACGTGATCCCCCGCTACACCCCGCCGAGAATCGCCGAGATCTTCGGCGAGGAGTCCCGGCTCAGGCGGTGGCTGGAGGTCGAGCTGCTCGCCTGCGAGGGCTGGGAGCGGTCGGGGAGGATCCCCGCGGGCACCGCGGCGGCGCTGCGCGCGAGCGCGCGGGTCGACCCCGCCCGGGTCGCCGAGCTCGAGCGCGAGCAGGGACACGACCTCGCCGCCTTCGTGAGCGCGGTCCAGGAGACCACCGGCGAGGCCGGCCGGTTCCTCCACCTCGGGCTCACCAGCTCGGACGTCGTCGACACCGCCCTCGCCACCCAGCTGCGCGACGCTGCCGCGGTCGTCGACGAGGACGCGCAGGCGCTCGAGGCGGCGCTCGCCGCGCTCGCCGCCGCCCACCGGCTCACCCTGATGCCCGGCCGCACCCACGGCGTCCACGCCGAGCCGCTCACCCTCGGGGTGAAGCTCGCGAACCACTGGGACGAGGTGCGCCGCTCCCGCCTGCGGCTGCGCGAGGCGGCGTGCGAGGTCTCCGTCGGCAACATCAGCGGCGCCGTCGGCACCCACAACTCGGTCACCCCCGAGGTCGAGGAGCACGTCTGCCTCGCGCTCGGGCTCGGCGTCGCCCCCGCCTGCACCCAGGTGCTCGCCCGCGACCGCCACGCCTCGCTGGTGACCGCGATGGCGCTCCTCGGCGCCGTCGTCGAGCGGTTTGCGACCGCGATCCGGCTGCTCCAGCAGACCGAGGTCGGCGAGGCGGAGGAGCCGTTCGCCCAGCGCCAGAAGGGCTCCTCGGCGATGCCCCACAAGCGCAACCCGGTGCTCACCGAGCGCCTCTGCGGGATGGCCCGGCTGCTCCGCGGCAACGCGCTCGTCGCCCTCGAGGACGTCGCCCTCTGGCACGAGCGAGACATCTCCCACTCGGCCGCCGAGCGGGTGATCCTCCCGGACGCCTTCGCGGTGCTCGACTACATGCTCCAGCTCGCCACCCGGGTGGTGCGCGGGCTGAGGGTCGACGCGCGCCGGATGCGCGAGAACACCGACTGGGGCGGCGGGCTGGTGTTCACCCAGCGGCTGATGACCGCGCTCATCGACGGCGCCGGCTGGCCGCGGGAGCGCGCCTACCGCACCGTCCAGGCGCTCGCGCTGCGCGCCCGCGAGGGCGAGGCGCCCTTCCGCGACCTCGTGCACGGCTCGGAGGAGGTGCGCGCCGTCCTCGACGACGCGCGGCTCGATGCGGTGTTCGACGCGTCGGCGTACACCGCGCACATCGACGAGACCTTCCGGCGGCTGGGGCTGCCGGTGAACGCATCGCCGGCGGCGCCGGTGCAGGTGGAGCGGCCGGAGCTCGCGGTCGAGGCCGGCCTCGGCGGGGGAGTGACATGAACGTACTCACGACCGCGACCGCGGAGGGGCTCGACGTCTTCCGGCGGGGCAAGGTTCGCGACACCTTCGCCCTGCCCGACGGCACCCTTCTCATGGTTGCGAGCGACCGCATCAGCGCCTTCGACGTGGTGCTGCCGACCCCGATCCCCGACAAGGGGCGGGTGCTCACCCAGATGTCCCGCTGGTGGTTCGCGCAGACCGCGGACATCGTCCCCAACCACCTCCGCGACGACGACCCCGCCACGCTCCCCGCCGCGGTCCCCTGGGACGACTGGCGGGAGCGCTCGATGCGCACCGTGCGGGCGGAGCGCATCGACATCGAGTGCGTGGTGCGCGGCTACCTCGCCGGCTCGGGATGGAAGGAGTACCGCACCGAGGGCACCCTCGCCGGCGAGTCGCTGCCGCCGGGGCTCGGCGAGTCCGCGCGGCTGCCGCAGCCGCGCTTCACCCCCGCCGCCAAGAACGACGAGGGGCACGACGAGAACATCTCCCGCGCCGAGCTCGCCGAGGCCGTCGGCCCCGAGCTGGCCGAGCGGCTCGAGGCGGTCTCGCTCGCGCTCTTCGACCGCGCGACGGCCGTGTGCGCGCGCTCGGGGATGCTCCTCTGCGACACGAAGTTCGAGTTCGGCTGGGTCGAGGGTGAGCTCACCCTCATCGACGAGCTCTTCACCCCGGACTCCTCGCGCTTCTGGGAGGCGTCGATCTGGCGCGAGGGCGAGTCCCAGCCCGCCTTCGACAAGCAGTTCGTCCGCGACCACCTCGAGACGCTGCGCTGGGACAAGCGGCCACCGGGCCCCGAGCTCCCCGACGAGGTGGTGCGGGTCACGCGCGAGAAGTACCTCGAGGCGGCGCGGCGGATCTGCGGGCTCGAGCTGTGACGTCGTTCGTCGCCGAGGTGGTCGTCACCCTGCGCCCGGTCATCAACGACCCCCAGGGGCTCAGCGTCCGCGCCGGCCTGCTGCGGCTCGGCTTCGACGGCGTCGTGTCCGCCCGGGTCGGGAAGTTCGTCGAGCTCGTCGTCGACGCGCAGACCGAGGACGCGGCGCGCGAGGCGGTGACCGAGATGTGCCGGAAGCTCCTCTGCAACCCGGTCATCGAGGACTGGCGCATCGACTCGCTCCGCGCCCTCGAGGCGGCCGGCTGAGCATGCGCTTCGGGATCGCGGTGTTCCCGGGGACCTGGTCGGACCGTGACTGCGCCCATTGGGTCTCGGTCGACGGCCACGAGGCGGTGATGCTCTGGCACCGCGACCCCGACCTGCGCGGCGCCGACTGCGTCATCCTCCCCGGCGGCTTCTCCTACGGCGACCACCTCCGCTGCGGCGCCATCGCGCGCTTCGCACCACTGATGGACGCGGTCGCGGAGTTCGCCGCGGCCGGTGGTCTCGTCTGGGGGATCTGCAACGGCTTCCAGATCCTCTGCGAGGCCCATCTCCTCCCCGGTGCGCTGCTGCGCAACGCCTCGCTCGAGTTCCGCTGCGAACCCTCGTGGCTGCGGGTGGAGACCGAGGCGTCGCCGTTCACCGCGGGTTGCCGCCGCGGCGACGTGCTGAGGATCCCCGTGTCCCACGGCGAGGGGCGCTACGTCGCCGACCCGCGCACGCTCCTCTCTCTGGAGGACGAGGAGCGCGTCGCGCTGCGCTACGTGCGTCCCGACGGCGGGCCCGTCGGCGAGGACTCGCCGAACGGCTCGATGCGCGACATCGCCGCCATCCTCAACGAGGGCCGCAACGTGCTCGGGATGATGCCCCACCCCGAGCGCGCCTGCGAGGCGCTCATCGGCGGCGACGACGGGATGGCGATGATCCGCTCGGTGGCGGCGTCGCTCGACCGCACCGGGGCGTTCGCGTGAGCAGCGCCGGGGTCACCGTCCCGCCTGCCGAGGTCCTCGCCGAGGTCGCCCTCACCGAGGCGGAGTGGCGGCTCGCGGTCGACGTCCTCGGCCGCGTCCCCAACCCGCTCGAGCTGGGCATCATCGGCGCGCTCTGGAGCGAGCACTGCGGCTACAAGACGAGCAGGCCGCTGCTGCGCCGGCTCCCCACCCGCGGTCCGCGGGTGCTCCAGGGGCCGGGCGAGAACGCCGGCGCGGTCGACATCGGCGCCGGGCTCGCCTGCGTCTTCAAGATCGAGTCCCACAACCACCCCAGCGCGATCGAGCCCTACCAGGGCGCCGCGACCGGCGTCGGCGGCATCCTCCGCGACGTCTTCACGATGGGGGCGCGGCCGGTCGCGATCCTCGACTCGCTGCGCTTCGGGCCGCTCGACGAGCCCCATCAGCGCCACCTCCTCGAGGGAGTTGTGGCCGGGATCGGCGGATACGGCAACTGCATGGGGATCCCCACCGTCGGCGGCGAGGTGTACTTCGACGAGTCCTACCGGTACAACTGCCTGGTCAACGCGATGTGCGTCGGCGTCGTCGAGCACGACCGCCTGGTGCGGGCCGCCGCCGCGGGGCCGGGCAACCCGGTCCTCCTCGTCGGCGCCGACACCGGCCGCGACGGCATCCACGGGGCGACCTTCGCCTCGGTCGAGCTCGACGAGGGCTCGGAGCAGCGCCGCCCCGCGGTGCAGGTCGGCAACCCCTTCCTCGAGAAGTGCCTGATGGAGGCCTGCCTCGAGCTCGTCGGCGACCCCCGGGTGGTGGCGGTGCAGGACCTCGGCGCCGCCGGTCTCACCAGCTCCGCCGCCGAGCTCGCCTGGCGCGGCGGCTGCGGCATCGAGCTCGACGTCGCCAGGGTCGCGCGCCGCGAGCGGGGGATGACCCCCTACGAGGTGATGCTCAGCGAGTCCCAGGAGCGGATGCTCATCGTCGTCCGCCGCGGGGAGGAGGAGGGGGTTCGCGCCGCCTTCGCCCGCTGGGACCTGCGCAGCGACGTCGTCGGGACGATCACCGCCGACGGGCGGATCCGCGTCCGGGACGGCGGGGAGACGGTCGCCGACCTCCCCCTGGGGATGCTCGTCGACGAGGTTCCGCTGCGCCACCCGCCGGCGCGCCGGCCCGCCGGCATCGACGCCGTGCTCGCCCGCGACCCGCTCCCTGCGGGCCCGGTGCCCTTCACCCACGACGAGGCGCTGGTGCGGCTGCTGGGGAGCCCGAACATCGGCAGCCGCCGCCCGATCTTCCGCCGCTACGACCACCAGGTCGGCGACGACACGGTGGTGCCGCCGGGGGGCGACGCCGCGGTGGTTCGGGTCCGGGGCACCGGCCTCGGGCTGGCGCTCACCACCGACGGCAACGCCCGCTACGGGGTCCTCGACCCCCGCCGGGGCGCCGCGATCGCGGTCTGCGAGGCCGCCCGCAACCTCGTGGCCACCGGCGCCGAGCCGCTCGGGGTCACCAACTGCCTCAACTTCGGCAACCCCGAGAAGCCGGAGGTCTTCTGGCAGCTCGCCGAGGCGGTCGAGGGCATCGCCGAGGCCTGCGAGGCGCTCGGCGTCCCCGTGGTCAGCGGCAACGTCTCGCTCTACAACGACACCAGCGGGGTCTCGATCGACCCCACCCCGGTGATCGGGATGGTCGGCCGGCTCAGCGACGTCTCCCGGCGGCTCACCCCGGCGTTCCGGGCCGGGGACGAGGTGAGCCTCGCCGGGCCGCTCGAGGCCACCCTCGGGGCGAGCGAGTACCAGCGGCTGGCGACCGGCGAGCTCGCCGGGCCGCCGCCGGCGCTCGACCTCGACCTCGAGCGGCGGGTCCAGGCGGCGGTGCTCGAGGCGGCCGGCGCCGGGCTGCTCGCCTCCGCCCACGACTGCGCCGAGGGCGGGCTCGCGGTGGCCCTCGCCGAGTGCTGCCTTGCGGGCGGGACGGGGGCGTCCTGCGCCCTCGACGAGGCGGTGACGGGCGGGGGTTTGGCCTCGCAGGCCGCGGCTATACTCTTCGGCGAGGGCCAGTCCCGGTTCCTCGTCAGTCACTCCACGGAGGCCGCGGTGCAACTCCGCGCACTCATGGATCGACACCAGGTCCCGTTCCAGCGACTGGGGATGGTGGAAGGGGACCGGATCCACATCTACCCCCTCCTCGACGTGCCCGTCGACCGCGCCCGCGCCGCGCACGAGGAGGCGCTGCTGTCGTGATCGACCTCGGCGACGAGCCGCTCGACCGCCTCCACGAGGAGTGCGGCGTCTTCGGCATCTACGGTCCCGGCGAGGACGTCGCCAACCTCACCTACTTCGGGCTCTACGCGCTCCAGCACCGGGGGCAGGAGTCCGCGGGCATCGCCGTCTCCGACGGTGAGCGCATCCGCATCCACAAGGACATGGGCCTGGTCGCCCAGGTCTTCGACCAGGAGAACCTCCAGGACCTCGCCGGTCACATCTCGGTCGGCCACACCCGCTACAGCACGACCGGCAGCACCCGCCTGCCGAACGCGCAGCCGATGCGCTTCGAGCACGGCCAGCTCGGGCCGATCGCCTTCGGCCACAACGGCAACCTGGTCAACACCGCCGAGATCAGGACCGACCTCGCCGAGCAGGGCGCGGTCTTCCAGACGACGACCGACAGCGAGGTGATCGGCACCCTGCTGAGCCGCACCCCGGGCGACAGCCTCGAGGTGGTGCTGCGCCGCTCCCTGCCGCGGCTCGAGGGCGCGTACTCACTCCTCTTCATGACCCGCACGAGCCTGGTGGCGGCGCGCGACCCGCTCGGCATCCGCCCGCTCTGCCTCGGCCGGCTCTCCGGTGACGGCGGCGGCACCGCCGGGCACGTCGTCGCGAGCGAGACCTGCGCGCTCGACGTCGTCGGCGCCGAGTTCGTCCGCGAGATCGAGCCCGGCGAGATCGTCACCATCGACGGCTCCGGGATCCGCAGCGCGCACATCCCCAAGGCGGTGAAGGCGCCTGCGATGTGCTCCTTCGAGTTCATCTACTTCGCCCGTCCCGACAGCGTCATGCAGGGACGCTCGCTCTACGAGGCGCGGGTGAACATGGGTCGCGAGCTCGCCCGCGAGGCGCCGGCCGAGGGCGACATCGTCATGGCGCTCCCCGACTCGGGGACGCCCCACGCGGTCGGCTTCGCCGAGGCGTCCCAGATCCCCTTCGTCGAGGGGGTGATCAAGTCCCGCTACATCACCCGCACCTTCATCCAGCCCAACCAGCGGCTGCGCGAGGCGGGGATCCGGCTGAAGTTCAACCCGATGCGCCACGTCCTCGAGGGCAGGCGCGTCGTGCTCGTCGACGACTCGATCGTCCGTGGCACAACGTCGCGACGGATCGTCGAGGAGCTGCGTCGCGCCGGCGCCCGCGAGGTGCACATGCGGGTGGCGTCGCCGCCGATCGTCTGGCCGTGCTTCATGGGCATCGACATCGCCTCACGGCGCGAGCTGATCGCTGCAGACCACACCGTCGAGGAGATCGGCGCGCTGCTGGGCGCCGATTCGCTGCAGTACCTGAGCCTTGCCGGGCTGC
>DATKEY010000439.1:0-20142 GCA_035544475.1 Candidatus Dormiibacterota bacterium
GGCCTCCTCACCCGTCCCGTCGCCTTCCTGCTCGCCGGCGAGATGGCGGTCGCGTACTTCCAGGTCGCCTTCCCGGTGAGCTTCTGGCCGGTGCTGAACCAGGGCACCCCCTCCGCGCTGTACTGCTTCCTCTGGCTCTACATCTCGGCCGCCGGCGCCGGCCCGTGGAGCCTGGACGCGCGGCGCGCCGCGGACACCCGGCTCGTCGGTGAGCGGCAGTCCAGGCGGGAGCGAGTCACCGCGGGCGACCGCTGAGCCGCTGGGCGGCGGAGCGGGGCCTACCCGCTCCGCTTCAGCGTGCCGAGCCGCTTGGCCCGTCGCTCGGCGAGAGAGAAGAGCCAGAGCGCCGCGGGGATGAGCAGCACCCCCATCAGCAGCAGGAGGCCGATCTGGGGCAGCAGCGCGGCGACGTGGGCGCGGTGGAGGAGGGCGTCGCGGATCGCCGAGAGCGTGTAGGTGAGCGGCGAGATCGCCCCCATCGCCTGGAGCGGGAGCGGCAGCACCGTCACCGGGTAGTACACCCCGGAGACGAGCAGGAACAGCCCCTGCAGCGCGGTGCTCATCTGCTCGCCCTTCTCGGGCGCGAGCAGCGGGAGGATGGCGATGAGGATGCCCATGCCGATCAGCGGAACCGTCGCCGCCGCGAGCACCGCGCCCGCCGCGAGCAGGTCGGCGTGGGAGAGGTCGACGTGGAAGACGAGCAGCGCGACGAGCACCACCGCCGCGGTGCGCGCCATGCCGTAGAGCACCGCGAAGACGCAGATGCCGAGCAGGTGTGTCGCCCGGCGCACCGGCGCCATGAACGTGTACTCGATCGTGCCCTCCCAGCGCTCCCAGGCGACGATGTAGGCGACCTCCATGAAGACGAGCGACAGGTAGCTCCAGAGCATCGACCCGGCGAGCAGGTAGAGCTGGGTCGTGCGCAGGTCGGTGGAGCCGGCGACGCCGTTCGCCTCGAGCCCGCTGGCGAGATAGCCGATGCTCATCACGCTGACCAGGCTGTAGACGAACCACACCGCCTCCCAGGCCCAGAAGCGCCGGTAGATGTTCTTCTGCCGCTCCAGGAATCCGACGAACGCGCCGGCCTCACGGCGGAGCGCGGCCGTGCTCATGAGCTGTCCTCCGTGTCGTCTCCGATGCTGTGTCCGGTCATGCGCAGGAACACGTCCTCGAGGCTCGCACCGCCGCGGCACAGCTCCGCGGGAGGGGCGTCGGCGACGACCGCGCCGCCCTCGAGCACGACGATGCGGTCGCAGAGCGCCTCCGCCTCGGCGAGATCGTGCGTGCAGAGCACGATCGTCACCTCGCGCTCGTCGCGCAGCACTGCGATGAGCCGCTGCACGTCGCGCTTGGAGTGAGGGTCGAGCCCGGTGGTCGGCTCGTCCATGAGCAGCAGCGACGGGCTGGTCAGGAAGCTGCGCGCGATCGCCACCTTCTGCTGCTGGCCCCTCGAGAGCTGCTTCATCGGACGGTCCATCGCGTCGCCGGGGAGCCCGAGCCGCCCGAGCACGGACTCCGCGCGCGGACGCGCGTCCTCGACCGTGCCGTACAGCCGCGCAGCGTAGAGGAGGTTCTCCCACGGGCTCAGCTCCTTGAAGAACGCCGCCTCGACGGAGACGCGGTTGATCCGCCGGCGCACCGTGTCGGCCTCGCGCACGACGTCGTGCCCGAAGATCCGCGCCGTCCCGGTGTCGGGAACCATGAGGGTGGCGAGGATGCGGATGAGGGTCGACTTGCCGCTGCCGTTCACGCCGATGATCCCGGTGATGGCGCCCGCGGCCATCTCCATGTCGAGGGCGTGCAGCGCCGTCTTCTCGACCACCGCGCCGCGACGCCACGGCACGCCGCCCGGACGCGTGCGGAAGCGCTTGCTCACACCGCGGAGCTCCACCGCCGGCACCGCTCTCTGCGGCACCGGAATCGCCACCTCTGTCAACGTCGCCATCACCGTCACCCGTATCTCGTCGTTCTCGTCGAATCAAAAAGGACCGCTGCGGCCGGGCCGCACGGTCCTCGAGATCGGGTGTCAGGTGTCTGACTACGTACTCAAGGCTCGGCCCCGGCCGTGCTCGCATCACCCCCTCTGGGGCGAAGCGTCAGAAACCCGAGCCTCATGTGGCGATCTCCGTCGTGACCGGGCGGGTGCCGGTCGGGACGGACACCATACCACGGGTCCCGCCGCCGGCCCGACTCCGTGTTGTGACGAGGTGCTCGACGGCGGCACGTCCGCTGCGCGCTGCGCTCTCCATCGTCACCGGCCACCCCGTCGCCGTCCACGAGCCGGCCAGCGCGAGACCGGTCACCGGCGTCGCCGGACCGAGGCGCAGCGCCGCGGTGCCGGCGCGCAGCGACGCCGTCGCAGCGCGCTCGCGGGTGACGTGCCAGCCGGCGAGCGAGGCGTCGCGCGACCTCGGCTGGGCCGCATGCAGATGCGGGAGCAGCCGGTCGCGCACCACCTCGCCGGGAAGCTCCGCCAGCTCGGCGGCGTTGGAGAGCGAGCACACCACGGTCTCGCCGTCTCCCTCCTCGTCGCACATGCGGCTGCGGCTGAAGAGCCATTGCAGCGGGCTGTCCCACACCGCGAGCAGCGGCGCGTCGAGGACGCGACGGTCGAAGCGGAGGACGAGGTTGAGGATCGGGGTGACTCCGAGCCGCTGGGCCGGGCCGAGGGCGGGGCCGGCGGCGAGCTCGGGGGCGACCCGGGCGAGCAGCGAGGGCGGCCCGGCGACGACCACCCGGGCCGCGGCGATCACCTCGCCGTCCGCGGTGCGCACCCCGCGCACCTCGCCGTCCTCGACGAGGACCCGGTCGGCGGCGGCGCCGAGCCGCACCTCCCCGCCGTCGCGGGCCAGCACCGCCGCGGCGGGCTCGAGCAGGCGGCTCAGACCGACCGCCGGCACTCCGATGGCGGCGGCGCCGCGGCGGAGCAGGAAGCCCTCGCGGAGCACGAAGGCGCCGACCGCGGCGCTCACCTCGACCGTGGGGAGGTTGCAGGTGGCGACGGTGACGAGGTCCCAGAACGCGCGCCGCCGGGGGCCGCGGGCGGCGGGACCGAGCCAGGTCGCGAGGTCGACGGCGTCGAGCCGCCGCAGGTCGCGGAGGGTCCGCAGCCGGAGCACCGCTCCGCCGATGGCGAGGCGGTCGGCGTGTCCGAGGAAGGGGCTGCGCAGCAGCGCCGGGCCGAGGTGGAGCGGCGCCGGCAGGGCGCTCTCTCCGAGCCGCGCCCGCCGCCCGTGCTCGTCGACGACGAGGACGTCGAGCCGCGGCGCGAGCGGGACGAGCTGCTCGGTGCCGAGGCGGCGGAGGAGGGCGCGGTGCTCGGTGCAGCAGGCGAGCACGACGTGCTGGCCGCAGTCGAGGTCGCCCCCGAGCCGCCTGTCCGGGTGCGACCTCGCCATGCCTCCGAGCACCGGCCCGCGCTCGAGGAGCAGCGGCCGCCAGCCCCGGTCGGCGGCGGCGAGCGCCGCGGCGACCCCCGCCACCCCTCCTCCCACGACCACGCAGTCCCTCACAGGCGGCCGGTCACCGCTCCCCCGACGACGGCGCGGCCGGCGACGGCGAGCTTGGTGCGGGTGTCGAGGCGGAGCCGGGCCGGCTGCGGGGCGCAGTCGCGCTCGCGCAGCCGCTCGAGCAGGGTGCGGTAGAGGAGCGCGATCCCGGCGAGACAGGGACGGCTGCCCCTGGGGACGAGCGGGAGCAGCGCCGAGGCGGCGTCGAACGCCGCGGCGGCGCGGCCGGCCTGGAGCGCGAGGTAGCGGGTCGCCGGGCCGTCGCCGGGGACGGCGGCGAGCACCGCGGCCTCGTCGAGGTCGTGGGCGGCGAGCTCGTCCTGGGGGAGGTAGAAGCGGCCGCAGGCGGCATCCTCGGCGAGGTCGCGCAGGATGTTCGTCATCTGGAGCGCGAAGCCGAGCTCGTCGGCGAGGGCGTCGGCCTCGGGCCCGACGGCGCCGAAGATGCGCACGCACATCTGCCCGACCACCCCGGCGACCGCATGGCAGTACTCGCGCAGCGCGGCGAGGTCGGCGTGGCGCCGCGGCTCGATGTCCATGGCGACGCCGTCGACCAGGGTGTCGAGGAGCCGGCGGGGGATGGCGAAGAGCCCGACCGCCTCGGCGAGCGCCGCCTGCCGGGGCGTCACCGGGTCCGAGTACACCGCGGAGAGCTCGTCGCGGAGCACGTCGAGTCGATACCGCCTCTCCGTGGCGGAGAAGCCCGGGTCGTCGGCGATGTCGTCGGCCGCGCGGCTGAAGGCGTACACCGCATGGATCGCATGGCGGCGCCGCGGCGGCAGCAGGCAGAAGGCGACGTAGAAGGTCCGCGCCGCGGTGCGCGCGACCCGGGCGCACTCGCGACGACCCTCCGCGACGAGCCGGCCGTCGCCGACCACGAGGCTCATCTGCAGAGCCCCCGCGGCAGTGGCCCGGGGGCGATCAGTGCACGCACCGCGGTGAGCGCCGCGACGGCCCGGCCGGCGCCACCCGCGGAGGGACGCTCGCGCAGGAGCCGCACCCCCGCGGCCTCGACCGCATCGCAGGCGGCGGCGCCGTGGGCGACGAACCCCGCCACCTCGGCGGCGAGGCGGCGCCGTCCGAGCCGGGCCGCGAGCGGCCAGCCGGCCGCGAGCCGTTCGCGGGCGGCGGCGAGGCACTCCCCGAGCATCCCCACGAACCCTGGAGGAGGTGAGCCGTTGGCGAGGTCGGCGACCTCGACGCGGTGGCGGGCGAGCACGTCGCGCGGCACGTAGCAACGGCCGCGGCCGGCGTCCTCGGCGAGGTCCTGCCAGTGGTTGACGAGCTGCAGCCCCGCGCAGGCGCTCGCCGACAGGCGCAGCCGCTCCTCGGTCGCGGCGGACTCGAGGCGGAGCACCATCTCCCCGACCGGCGCCGCGCTCAGCGCGCAGTAGGCGTCGACCTCGTCCCAGGTCTCGTACCCGGCCACCCTCTGGTCGACGCGGTTGGCCTCGACGAGGCGGAGAAACGGATCGAGGGGCATGCCGGCGTCGAGGAGCGGCTGGAGCGCGACGAACACCGCATGGGTGGCGGTGCCGCGCGCAGCCTCGCGCAGCTGGGTCTCGGCGGCGTCGAGGGCGGCATCGCGATCCCCCGCGTACTCGTCGCCGAGGTCGTCCACGAGGCGGCAGAAGCCGTACAGCGCCAGCCGCTTCGCGCGCAGCCGCGGACCGCACATCCAGGCGAGGGGGAAGTTCTCGGCGCGCCGGGCGACCCCGAGCCCGTCGCCGGGGAGCGGTGGGGCGGCGCTCGAGGTCACCGCACCGCGGGCCTGCTCACGTCACCGTCCACCGCAGCGTGCGGAAGAGGTCGCGGATGCTCGCCGCGGCCGCGTCGGCGGCGGCGGGCTCGAAGCTCGAGTGCATCATGCAGTGCTCGCAGCGCGGGTCGCGTCCCGGTCCGTAGTCGTCGAAGTTCGTCGACGTGAGCAGGTCGTGACAGCTCTCGTGGATCTGGTCGGTGATGAGGTAGCAGGGACCCTTCCAGCCGTACGGATTCCGGGTGACCGTCCCCCACGCGTGGCAGGTGAGCGTGCGCTCGCCACGGAGGAACTCGCGGTAGATCGGCGAGGTGAGCACCGGGTAGCGGCTGTCGAAGGACTGGATGGCGCGGAACTTGGCGACGATCTCGTCGCGGGTCATCACCACCGACTTGTCGATCGCCTCGTATCCGAACGCCGGTGAGAGCAGCACCCCGTCGACGCCGAGGGAGGTCACGAGCTCGAGCATCTCGCGGATCTCGTCGACGTCGGTCTCGCGGTAGATCGTCGTGTTCGTCGTCACCCGGTGGCCCTCGGCCTTGGCCGCGGCGATCGCGCGCACCGCGATCTCGAAGACCCCGGGCCGGGCGACGATGTGGTCGTGGGTCTCCTCCATCCCGTCGAGGTGCACCGCGAAGCTCAGCTGATGGTGTGGCGTGCGGCGCTTCGCGAAGGACTCGAGGCGGATCGCGTTGGTGCACAGGATGATGTGCTTGCCCATCTCGATGAGCCCGTCGACCACCGCGTCGATGCCGTGGTAGATGAGCGGCTCGCCGCCGCAGATCGAGACCACCGGCGCGCCCGACTCGCGGGCGGCGTCGAGGCACTGGTCGACGGTGAGCTCGGTGCGGTTGTCCTCGTACTCGAGGATCTTCCCGCAGCCGATGCACGCGAGGTTGCACGCGAGCGTGGGCTCGAGCATGAGCACCATCGGTGCGTGGGTGTCACCCCTGCGCTTCGCCTTCGCGGCGGAGATGGCTGTGTCGACCGTCAGTCGGACTGGGAAGCGCACTTAGACGCGGGCCTCCGAGAGAACGCCGGTGAGCTTGACCGGCGCGCGGCCGGTCCGGTGCGCTCCGCCCGCGGGGCGGCTGCGCCGGTAACGGCCGAGCGCCGCGGCCGGGAAGTATGCAGCGTATCCGTGGTAGCCGAGGTAGAAGTCGCCGGGGAATCCCGTGCCCGTGAACCGCGAGTCGCGCCACAGCCCGTCGGCGCCCTGGGTGTCCACGAGCCAGCGTGCCGCACGCGCCGCCGCGCCGCTGCCCGCCTCGCCGCCGGAGCAGAGGCCCTGGAGGCCCCACGCGGTCTGCGACGCGGTCGGCTCACCACGGCCGATGAGCGCCGGGTCGCGGTACGAGCCGCAGTCCTCGCCGAAGGAGCCGTCGTCGCGCTGCACGCGCAGCAGCCAGGCGACGCCGCGCTGCACCGACGGGTGGAGGCGGTGGAGCCCCGCGGCCGTCAGCCCGGGGATCACCGCGGCGGTGCCGTACACGTGGTTGACGCCCCAGCGTCCGAACCACGAGCCGTCCGCCTCCTGGTGGCGGAGCAGCCATCCCCGCATCGCGGCGACGTCGGTGTGGGTGGCCGAGATCCCCCAGCGCGCCGCCGCCTCGAGGACGTGGGCGGTGACGTCGGCGCTCGGCGGGTCGGTGACCGCGCCGAAGTCGCAGAACGGGATGCGGCCGACGAGCCGGCTCGTGTTCTCGGCGTCGAAGGCGGCGACCCCGCCGTCGCGGCAGCGCATCCCGAGCATCCAGCGCAGCCCGCGGAGCACCGCGTCGTCACCGCCCTCGAGGTCGGCGCCCGCGAGCGCGCAGAGCACGATCGCGGTGTCGTCGACGTCGGGGTAGAGATCGTTGTGGTACTCGAACGCCCAGCCTCCGGCGGGGAGGCGCGGGCGCATCGCCGCCCAGTCGCCGCGGACCCGCACCTCCTCGGCGAGCAGCCACCGCGCCGCGCGGCGCATGGCCTCGTCGTCCGGGGCCACGCCGAGGTCGGCGAGCGCGCACATCGCGAGCGCGGTGTCCCAGACCGGCGAGACGCACGCCTGCATCTCGCAGCGCTCGCCGTCGTCGAGGACGAAGCCCTCGAAGGCGTTCCACGCCCGCTCGAGAGCGGGGCTGCCGCGGCGGTGGCCGAGGGCGTGGAGGGCGAGGCACTGGTACGCCATCGGCGGCTGGATGGCGCCGATCGAGCCGTCGACGTCCTGGTGGTCGAGGATCCACGCCTCGGCGCGGGCGAGGGCGCGCGCCCGCCCGGGCTGGCGCGGCAGCCGGCGGTACGCGGCGAGCAACCGGTCGACGCCGAGGAAGGCGGACGCGACCGGGCCGGTGGGCACCGGCCGGGACGGGCCTCCCGGACCGCCCTCCGGGATCGCCCCGGGCTCGAGCACCACCGCGTCGCAGGGCGGGCGGAGGGTGAGCACGACGGTGAGCGGGACGATCGTCGCCCGTGCCCAGGAGGCGAAGCGCATGAGCCCGAGCGGCCCGCGCTCGGGGAGCAGGAGCATCTCGGGGGGAAGCTCGGGGAGCCCATCCCAGGGGCGCACGCCGGCGCAGGCGAGCCACATCCGGGTGAAGACCCGGGTCGCGGCGACCCCGCCGAGCCGCTCGGCGGCGGCGCGGGCGGCGGCGACCCGTGGGTGGCCCGCGGGCAGGCCGGCGGCGCGGAGCGCGGCGAGCGCCTCGACGGTGACGTCGGCGTCGGCCGGTCCCGCCGCATACGTCGGGAACCCACCGTCGGGGAGCTGGTCGTCGAGGATGCGGGCGACGAGGCGGCGCTCGCGGTCGGGGTCGGCGCGGCCGAGGATGCGCCCGAGGAGCAGGTACTCCGCCTCCATGCAGACGTTGCTCTGGAGCCGGTACGACCAGTGCCCGTCGGCGCGCTGGTGGGCGAGCAGGCCGTCGCGGGCGCGCTCACAGGCCCGGTCGAGGAGCTCCCCGTCGGGGGCCAGCGAGCCCGCGCGGGGCGGGCGCGCGGGGAGCGCGACCGCGGCGGTCACGACCGCCGCCCCCACATCGCCGTGACGAGGCCGCGCAGCCCGTCGCCTCCGTCCCCCGGAGGCACGAGCTCGGCGATCAGCGCCTCGACAACGCGGCCGTGTGCGCGCTCGACCTCCATCGCCCGCTCCCGGGCGCCTGCGGCCTCGAGAAGGGCGAGCAGCGAGTCGACGCTGCTCGAGGGGTCCTCGAGCGCTCCGGCGAGCCCGGGGGCGCCGGCGTCGAGCGCGGCGGCGACCGGCAGGCTCGCCTTGCGCCGGGCGAGGTCGCCGCCCACCGGCTTGCCGGTCTGACCGGGGTCGCCCCAGACGCCGAGGAGGTCGTCGCGGGCCTGGAACGCGAGGCCCAGCCGCTCGCCGAGCCGCCAGAAGGCCTCGACCACGCCGTCGTCGCCGTCGCGTGCGGTGGCCGCGCCCGCCGCGCTCGCCGCGGCGAAGAGCGCACCGGTCTTGCGGGTCGCGAGCCGCTCCCAGTCGGCGACGCTCGCGGCGATCGCGCCCTCGGCGCTCATGTCGAGGTGCTGGCCCTCGATCATCGACAGGGTGGCGCTGTGGATGAGCGCCGCCGCCCATGGGCTCGCCCGCCAGGCGAGGCCGAGACCGAGGGCCATGAGCGCGTCGCCGGCGTTGAGCGCCGGGCCGGTGCCCGCCCGCGCCCAGAGCGAGGGGCGCCCGCGGCGCTCGCGGTCGCCGTCGGCGATGTCGTCGTGGACGAGCGAGAAGGCGTGGATGCACTCGAGGGCGAGCGCCGGCAGGAGCGCCTGGTTGGCATCGCCGCCGAGGGCGTCGCAGACGTGGAGGCAGAGCAGCGGCCGTAGCCGCTTGCCGCCGCCCGGCACCGGCGCACCGTCGGCATCGGTCACCCCGAGCGCCTCGCCGCAGAGCGGACGCACCGCCGCGGGCACGTCGCCCAGGGCGAGCCGCAGCCCGTCGTCGATCCGGAGCCGGAGCTCGGCGCTTCGCGCGGGGGGTGGAGTGGCCACGTCGGAACCGAGCACCGCCGCCATCAGAAGCTCCTGCAGAGCTGGTCGACCGCGTCGACCAGCCAGTCGGGCGTCGAGGTGCCGCTGGCGATGCCGATGCGCTGCCCCGGCGAGAACCACTCCCGCCGCACCTCGTCGGGCGTCTCGACATGGTAGGTCGGACGGCGGGCGGCGCAGGTCTCGGCGAGGGCGCGGGTGTTCGCGCTCGACCGCCCCCCGACGACGACGATCACGTCCGCCTCCTCGACGAGATGGCCCCCGTCCCGCTGCCGCCGGGTCACCACCGGGCAGCGGGTGTCGTGGACCTCGACGCTCAGCCCCCGGGCCTCGAGCGCGGCGAGGATGGGTGGGAGGTGCGCGCCGGGGAAGGTGCTCTGCACCACCACCCCCAGATGCCGCCCCTCCGGCACCGAGGCCGCGTCCTCCGCGGTCCGGACCAGGTGGCCGCAGCCCGCCCAGCCGAGGACACCACGGACCTCCGGGTGGTCACCGTGACCGACGACGACCAGGGTGCGCCCGCTGTCGCGCACCGCGACCGCGGCCTCCTGCACCCGGCGCACGAGCGGGCAGGTCGTGTCGACCACCTCGAGCCCCCGGCGGGCCGCCTCCTCGAAGACGGCGGGGGGCGCGCCATGCGCGGTCACCACGAGGCGAGCGCCCGCGGCGACGCGGGCGGGGTCGCGCTCGACGGCCAGCCCCCGAACGGCGAGCCGTTCCTGGGCCTGGGGGTTGTGGACGATGGATCCGAGCGCGACGACGGAGCGCGGGTCGCCGTCGCCGAGAGTGGCCTCGACGGTGGCGAGGGCGTCGCGGACCCCGAAGCAGGGGCCGGTGAAGCGTGCGCGGACGGTGTCCAGGCTGGCCTCCTCCCGAGCGGCGGACCACTGTCTGAGGCCAGTCTGCGCGCGGGTCCTCGCAGGGGCCGTCATGGGCGGGCCCACGCCGATCGCGGATCTGCGAGGTTTACTGATCGGGCGAATCGGTCGCGCCGAGCCGTGGCACTGAGCGTGCCGCCTATGCTGCCAGGATGGCTGAGGAGTGGACGATCGCCACCCGCGCGGCGCACGCCGGGCTCGGGGCCGACCCGCTCACCGGCGCGATCGCCCCGCCGCTCGTCCCCTCGTCGATCTTCGAGCACGGCAACCCCGGCGGCTACGAGTACGGGCGCGAGCGCAACCCGCTCTGGGAGCGGCTCGAGGCCGTGCTCGCCGCGCTCGACGAGGGCGCCGCCGCGGTGGCGTTCTCCTCCGGCATCGCCGCCATCGCGGCGGTGCTCTCCGCCCTCCCGCCGGGGGCCGCGGTGGTGGGCCCGCACAACGGCTACTCGGGGACCCGCCGGCTCCTCCACGAGCTCGACGAGGCGGGGCGGATCGAGACCCGTCTCGTCGACGTCGCCGACACCGGCGCGGTTGCCGAGGCGGTGCGCGGCGCCACGCTCTGCTGCCTCGAGCCGATCACCAACCCCCAGCTCACGGTGTGCGACGTCCCCGCCTGCGCCGCCGCAGCGCGCGCGGCCGGGTGCCGGGTGCTCGTCGACAGCACGTTCACCACGCCGCTGGCGATGCGTCCGCTCCGGTTGGGCGCCGACCTGGTCGTGCACTCGCTCACCAAGTACGCCGGCGGCCACAGCGACCTCATCCTCGGCGCGGTGATCACCGCCGACGCCGGGGACGCCGCCGTCCTCGCCGGCCTGCGCACCCGCGACGGCGCCATCCCCGGGCAGCTCGAGACCTGGCTGGCACTGCGCGGGCTGCGGACCCTCGAGGTCCGCGTCCGCCGGCAGATGGAGAACGCGGCCGCCCTCGCGCAGCGTCTCTGCGGCCACCCGGAGGTCGTCAGGGTCCTCTATCCGGGCCTCGCCGGCCATCCCCACCACGAGCGCGCCGCGCGGCTCCTCGAGGGCGGCTTCGGCGCGGTCGTCGGCATCGAGGTCGCGGGCGGCGACGCGCGCGCCGACGCGGTGTGCCGCGCGGTCCGGCTCTGGTCCCACGCGACCAGCCTCGGAGGCACGGAATCGACGCTCGAGCGGCGGGGCCGCTACGACCTCGACGCACCCCACTGCGCACCCGGCTTCCTGCGGCTGTCCGTCGGCATCGAGGACGCCGGCGACCTGTGGACGGACCTCGACGCGGCGCTGGCGGCTACTCGGGCCGGGGGCGCCGGTCCTCGGAGAGCACCGAGCTGATGAAGCCGCCCTTGGCCCGCGCGTAGTCGGGGGACGCGGTCACCCCGTCGGCGATGAGGTGGCGCTTGCGGGCGACGTAGGCGCGCACCAGGCTGGAGCTGCGCCGCAGCCGGTCGCGGAAGGTCCGCATCGCATCGACCTCGTCCGAGGAGGCGGCGATGACGTGGACGTGGATGCGGTAGCGGCGGCCCTTGAAGCGCATCGTGCCGACCCGCATCGGCCGGTCCTCGGGGAAGGGCTCGCCGAACGTCTGCGGCTGGAACCCGAGAGAGTCGACCGCGTCCCGGGCCTGCTCGAGCATCCCGTCGGGATAGAGCGCCATGAGGTCGATGATCCCCTTGCCCGCGCAGCCGGGGATCGCGGTGCTCCCCACGTGCTCGATCTGGAGGTCGGGGAGGCTGCTGCGGAGCATCGCTGCGACCGTGTCGGCCACCTCGCCGGCGTGAGGGTCGAAGGCGCGGCAGGACGCGGGAGTGTGCTGGTAGGGCTCGATGAGCCTGCCGGCAGTCTCCGTCACGCGTCAGCGCCCCTCGTCGCCTTCCGACCCGACACCGTGCCGTTCTCCCCCGCCTCGGGATCATACCCCCGGTCCGGCGCGGTCTCAGCGCGCCGACGGCGAAGGCGAGGGATGCGGCTGCGGGGTCGGCTGCGGCGTCGGCTTCGCGGTCGGCTGCGGTGCCGGTTGAGGCGTCGCGGGCTTCGGCGTCGGAGTCGGCTGCGGGGTCGGCCTCGGTGTCGGCTGCGGCGTCGGCGCCGGCGTGGGCTGCGGGGTGGGTTTCGGGGTCGGCCTGGGTGTCGGCTGCGGTGTCGGCTGCGGCGTCGGCGGGATGAACGTGTTCTGCGGACGCGGCGTCTGCGTGGCCGGCTGCTGGGTGCTGTGGCCCGTCTGCGTCGTGGTCGTGGTGCGCGTCGCCTGCGTGCTCTGGGAGGTCTCGGTCGTGGTGTGCGTCGACTGCGCGTTCGCGGTCGCGTGGCCACCCTGCGACGTTCCGGTGCTCTGGGACTGCGTCGACTGACGGGTGCCGCCGCTCGACGTCGTCGAGCCTCCGCCACCTCCGCCACGGGTGGGGCCGGCGGTCGCGTGCGGGGACGGTCGCGCCGTCGGCGCCGGGGTGACCTCCAGCGTGTCGGCGCAGCGATCCTTCGGACACCTCTGACCGCAGCTGTCGAGCTGGCAGACCGGCTCCGGACGGACGATGCAGCGGCACCCGTGGTGGTCGGTGTCACCGCCGCAGAAGGGCGGGTGGCAGCCGGGATCGTCCCCGCACGAGTCGCGGCACTCGGCGGCGGCGACCCGCCACGGCGAGTCGAAGACGCGCTGGTGATGCTCCCCGCTCAGGTCCTGAAAGTAGAACTCGACGTAGTCCGCGGCGCGCACGTCGGAGGGGACGTGGAGCGTCGCCCTGAACCCCCCGTCGGACGCGTCGGGCTCGACCACGACCACCACCGCGAGGTCGGTGCGCAGCGCGCACGTCTCGGGCCGTCCGCCGATGCAGGGCTCGATGCGGACGCGATCGCCGGCGGGCCATCCGGTGCCGATCGCGATGATGACGGTCCCCGGCGGACCGCCTTCGGGGCTCAGCCGGACGTCCTGAACCTCGTCCGGCGCCGCCGGCGGGGGAACGCTCACCACCACCCCGAGCCTCGCCTGCTCGGCGACCAGGGTGTCGGTGTCGATGTCCGCCCGTGCTCCCTCACCTCCGCCTCCGAGGGGCCGTCCGAAGGGCCTGCCGCTGCTGACCTCGAGGAGGACCAGGGTCGGGAGCTCCTTCGCCGCGGGTGCGATGACGACGAGCGCCGCGGGTTCGAAGTGCTCCCAGTGCTCGCCGACGAACTGGGCCGACGTCTGCACCTTGGCCGGAAGTCCGAGCGGGTCGCCGCTGAGGCAGCGGACGCGGGGCTCGCCGTGCTGGTCGACGAGGACGGCCGTCCCGCGCTCGAGAACGACCTGGTAGGGCACGCCCCGCCCGTCCTCGTGCCGCCAGTCGGTGAGCCGGACGTCGTCGAGGACGTCGACCGCGACCAGGCCGCCGACGAAGACGTGGAGCCCGTCGACGTCGACCCCGACCGCCTCCGCCCAGGCGCGAGCGAGGTCGCCGTCGGCGTCGAGGGCACGGACGAGGATCCGGCCGTCGCACGGCGCCACCCCCATGTGGCCGCCGTAGAGCTGGGGCGTCGACGCGTCGACGCTCGTGAGTGCCGCGGCGGGGGTCGCCGAGGCGACGGAGGCGGTCGCGCCGTTGCCCTGTTGCGCAGGAGCGTTGGGTGCCGGCGCCTGGGGCACCGCCACAGGGGGCGTCGCCTCGTTCGTCTGCGGGGTGGGCGGAAGCGCCGGCGAGGCGCCCGGCGTCATCAGCGAGGCGGTGAAGGGGTTCGGCCCGGTGCTGGCGGCGGGGGCGAGGTAGATCTCCCCCGACGCCTGGGCGCCGCCTCCGCCGCGACCGAGCACGCCGAAGGTGAGGACCAGTCCCGCGATCACCGCCACGACGAGGCCGACCGCGGCCATGCCCTTCCTGCGGACGCTGCGTCCGTCTCCCGCCATTCCCTCTCTTCCCGTGGGCCCGGGGGTGGGTGTGACGCCTCGGAGGCGTCGCGGGAATCATGACGGCTCGACACGCGGGAGTCCACGCCGCCGTTCGCGGAGCGATCCGGCAGGGCGCCCGGGCGCTCCGTATAGTGAAGGCGGCACCGACCAGCCGCCGACCCGGTCGCCCGGGACGCCGGCGACGAGAGGGACGGAATGAGGGGGCTCCGCATCCGCGCGGACGGCGACGAGGTGCTGGTCGAGCCGGGCCGCGACGTGGTGGTGATCGGACGCGGCCCCGAGGCGCGGGTCCGATGCCAGGACTCCCGGGTGTCACGCCGTCACCTGCTGCTCCGCCCGGAGAACGGTGCCTGGCTCGTCGAGGACCCGGGCAGCTCCAACGGCACCTTCCGCGACGGCGACCGGATCGAGAGCTTCCTGCTCCTCGAGCCCACGAGCCTCCGACTTGGCGACCCCGCGAGCGGCGTCGTCGTCGAGCTCCTCCCCGAGCGCGACGACGAGACCGTCATCCTCGACCCCGACTCGACGCGCCTGTACGAGTCGCCGCCGCCGCCGCCGCCGGCCTCGCGCGCCGGCGTGGTGCGCATCGGACGTTCGGCGAGCAACGACGTCGTCCTCGAGGACCTCCAGGTCTCGCGCCACCACGCCGAGCTCGTACGCGCCGGCGACGGCGGGTGGGAGCTCGTCGACCTCGGCAGTCACAACGGCACGTTCGTCAACGGCTCCCGGATCACCCGGGCGCGGCTCGCCGAGGACGACCTGGTCAGCTTCGCCGGGCGGCGGATGCGCTTCACCGGCGGCAGGCTCGCGGTCCATGTCGACGAGGAGGCGACGAGCCTCGAGGCGCTCTCGCTCATCGTGCGCAGCGACGCGGGGGCGGTGCTGCTCGACGAGGTCACCTTCTCGCTCGACCGCTGCTCCTTCCTCGCCGTGGTCGGCACCAGCGGCGCGGGGAAGTCGACGCTGCTCAACGCGCTCGCCGGGTTCCGCCCCGCGCAGGAGGGCTCGGTGCTCTTCGGCGGCCGCGACCTCTACGCGTCCTATGAGGAGATGCGCCAGCGCATCGGGTACGTCCCCCAGGACGACATCCTCCACCCCCAGCTCACGGTGCGGCGAGCGCTCCGCTATGCGGCCGAGCTGCGCTTCCCCCCCGACGTCAGCAGGGCCGACCGCGAGGCGCGGGTCGAGGAGGTGATGGCCGAGCTCGGCCTCACCGTGCGTGCCGACCTCATGATCTCCAAGCTGAGCGGCGGCCAGCGCAAGCGCACGAGCATCGCCGTCGAGCTGCTCACCAAGCCCGAGCTGCTCTTCCTCGACGAGCCGACCAGCGGACTCGACCCGGGGATGGAGAAGGGGGTGATGAGCCTGCTCCGCGAGCTCGCCGACGGCGGGCGCACGGTCATCGTCGTCACCCACAGCGTGCAGAGCCTCACGCTCTGCGACCGCGCCCTCGTGCTCGCCCCGGGCGGGCGCACCGCGTTCTTCGGCCCGCCGGGGGAGGCCCTCCAGCACTTCGGCCGCACCGACTTCGCCGACGTCTTCAGCGACCTCGAGGCCGGGCGCGACCTCGACTGGAAGACCCGCTTCCTGCGCAGCCCGTACGCGCGCCACGTGCACCGTCGCGAGCATCCGCACCGCGTCGTGGACTCCACAGCGGCTCCGGCTCCACCGCCGGGACACCGCTGGCTGCGCCAGTGGTGGTCGCTCACCCGCCGCTACGTCGCGGTGATCGCGAGCGACCGCAGCAACCTCGCGCTGCTCGCCGGGCAGGCGCCGGTCCTCGCGCTGGTCATCCTCCTCGCCAACGGCAGCGGCGGCTTCGACCCCGAGACGAACGTCGCGGTGCGCATCGCCCAGTCGGTGGGCGTCTTCGTCGCGGTGACCGCCTGCGTCCTCGGCGCCGCCAACGCGATCCGGGAGATCGTCAAGGAGCTGCCCGTCTACCTCCGCGAGCGCGCCGTCGGGCTGTCGATCAGCGCCTACATCGGCTCCAAGGTGGCGGTCCTCTCCTTCATCACCGTGGTTCAGGCCGCGGTGCTCGTGCTCATCGCCACCGCCCGGCAGGGGTCGCCGCCCGATGCGGCGCTGCTGCCCTCCTGGCGGCTCGAGATGATCCTCGGAATGGCGCTCTGCGGGCTGGCGTCGATGGGCCTCGGGCTGATGATCTCGGCGTGGGTGCGCAGCGCCGACAAGGTGGGCACCCTCATCCCCCTCATCCTCGTGCTCCAGCTGGTGCTCTCCTCCGCGCAGCTCGGGATCTACGACAAGCCGGTGCTCGGACAGATCGCCGACGTGGCGAGCGCGCAGTGGGGCTACGCCCTCATCGCCTCGACGGTCGACACCAACCAGCTCGTCGCCGACGCCCAGGTCGCCCCGGGGCCGAGCCAGTTCGACACCCGCGGGCGGTGGAACCACGACGCCCGGACCTGGCTGACCGACGCGGGCTGGCTGGTGGGGCTGCTCGCCGTCGAGCTCGTCGCGACCGGGATGCTGCTCCGGCGCAGGGATCCGAGCCTGCTCGGGTAGGGCCGCACCCCGCGACCCCGCCGGATCCCCACGGGCGGGCTCTCAGCCCTCCCGCGACGCCAGCACCTCCGCCGCGGCCGCCAGCGCGATGACGACCCCGCCGGCGAGCACCACCCAGATCCCCGCCCCGATGTCCCCGGAGACGAAGCCGCGCGCGAAGCCCGGAAGGTGATCGAGCAGCGATCCCAGCCGGTCGTTCACGTGCTTCGCCGCCACCGCCGCGAACACCGCGCTGACCGCCCCGAGCACGCCCACGGTCGCGACCAGCGCGCGCTCCGTGGGCGCCTGCGCCGCCTGCGCCCCGACGAACACCGTCCGCAGCCCCACCAGGCACGCCACCCCGCCGACCACGATGCAGAACACCGCGTCGGCGCCGCTGTCGATCCCCGTCCGGGTCAGCGTCCCCGCGATCGGCACCGTGATCTGCACCCACGACATCAGCGATCCGAGGATGACCGCCACGCCGCCGGCGACCATCACGAGACCGAACGCGCGCGCGACGGCCCCGGAGGAAGCCCCGACTCGCATCACCCCCCCGGCGCCCATCAGCGCCCCGGCGCCGGGAAGGCGCCCGCGGCGCCCGGGTTGGAACAGTTCTTCGAGTCCTGCTCGGTCGCCGGCGGAGGCGCCACCAGCTGCGGGGGGGTCGCGAACGGCGCCGGCCCCGAGGCGACCAGGCAGTCGGTGAGCGGCATCGCAGCGGCGTCCCGTCTGGTGAGGGCCGGCAGGTTCCACCGCCGCTGGATGGTGGCGAGGATCGAGGTGTGGTCGTAGATGGTGTGCGAGGTGAAGCCGGCCTTCGCCCACGGCGACACGATCACCGTCGGCACGCGGAAGCCGAGCCGCGTGTAGTCGTCGCCGTACCCGTTCTGCCCCGGCTTCAGGGCGGGATGGGTGCCGTCGCCCGGTGACACCGCCGCCGGCGGCGGGACGTGGTCGTAGTAGCCACCGCCCTCGTCGTAGGTGAAGACGAGCATCGACTTCGACCACACCGCGGGCGCGGCGAAGAGTGCCCGGATCACACCGGCGACGAAGCTCTGCCCGGTCTGCACGTCCTGGGGGTTCTCCTCGCTCGAGTAGCGGTACCCGCCCTCCACCAACGTCACCGCGGGAAGGGAGTTCGACGCCAGCGCGGCCTGGAACGCCTGGATGGTCCGGTCGGGCGAGCCGCTCGGGCCGAAGCAACTCTTCCCGCTGCGCGAGGAGACGTAGCCTCCCCCGAAGAGCGCGGGCGTCGGCGCGTCGGTGTAGTAGCAGCCCCAGGAGATGCCGTGCGCCTCGAGCACGTCGAAGATCTGGCCGTTCGGTGGCTTCACCGCCGGCGGCGGCGTGTCCGTGGTCGTCAGCCCCGCAGCGGTCGCCGCCATCATGAAGACCCGGTTCGGATAGGTCTGGCAGAGCGTCGACGAGAAGTAGCGGTCGCAGACCGGGAACTGCGACGCCAGCGAGTAGTAGAAGGGCAGGATCCGCTGGTCCCAGTAGCCCATCGCCGCCTGGCCGCCGGCGGCGGCGAAGCCGGTCATCGCGCCGCCCGCGAAGGATGCGTGGCTCGCGTCCCAGGTCTGGGTGGGGCTGCCGTTGAGCTGGCAGCCGTTGGGCATCGGGAAGCAGCGGAACACGCTGCCCTTGGCGTCCGTGTTGGCGTTGGTGGGCCTGCCGTCGGCGGCGAGCTGCGCGAAGCCGTCGACCCGCTGGGCGAGCGCCGGATAGCGGTGCGGCAGCATCCCGAAGTAGTTGTCGAAGGAGTGGTTCTCCATCATCACGATGATGATGTGGTCGATGTTGGCCAGTTCCGGGACGAGGTCGGGGTGGAGCATCCCCGCGGGACGGTCGGGGAAGGGCAGCGACCCGGGCAGGCGCTCGGCCGCCCCGGCGCGCCACGAGGGCAGGCGCCAGGGCAGTGACGCCGCGACCGCCGCGCCTCCGGCGATGCCGAGGAAGCGGCGCCGGTTCATCCTGCTCATCGGATTCCTCCCTGTTCGGTGCGCGGCTCCGCCGCGCCGCTCAGTGCGCGGCCTGCGCCGCGGGAGCGTCCGTGTCCGCCTGGCCGCCGGTCGCGACCGGCCGGCTGAAACGCGCTCCGCCGGCGCCGTCGACGAGCACCAGCGTGGTCATCGGTTGGGTCGCCGCGGTCACCACCGACATCCCCCCGGGCGCGTAGCCCGACCACTGCGCCCCGACGTAGCGGGGGGTGATCACGACCGCGACCGGCGGGCCGAGCGGAGAGCCACCGGCGCAGCGCACCCGCGGCACGCCGAAGTGGTCGACCATCACCCGCGTGCCCGCTTCGAGCACCGCCTGGAAGACGCTCGGGTGGTCCTTGATGAAGCCGTGGTCGGTGACCCGGGTGTCGCCGCGGAGCACCACCCCGGTGAGCCCGCCGGCGAACGACGGGATGTCCTGCGGGGAGATGCCCTCGACCTCGGCGAAGGCGGCGGTCTCCGCGGTGCTCTTCTGCAGAGCCTCGATCAGCTTCTGCGCGTCGCAGCTCGGCGCACCGCGGGTGCCGCCGTACAGCCCGGGCTGGGATCCGCGGCTGGTGGCGATCACTGTGGCGCCGGATCCGGACGTCCCCGACGTGGTCCTCGCGCTCGCCGCAGCGGGCGCGGTGGGCGCGGTGCCGGTCGCCACCGAGGCGGTGAAGGGATGCGGCCCGGCCGAGGACGCCGCCTCGAGGACGATCTCACCGCGTCCGTGCGCCGCCGGCTCGGTGAGCCTGCCGACTCCGACCATCACGACGACGAAGAGGAGCAGGAGGATCGGCCCGGAGCTCCCCGGTCTGCGCCGGCGGCCGCGGCGACCGATGACCGCGACGACCGGGGCGGGCGCCGGAGGAGGGTCGCCGCGGGGGACGGGGCTCATCGAGACCCGGTCCCGCCGGTGCCGGTGCCGCACCGCATCAGCCGCCCCCTCTCCGTCCCAACCTCGCACGGAGCATACCGGCCGCCGGTGCGCGGGGCAATCTGCGATCAGGCGGCGGAGTCGACCATGTGCTGAAGCGCGTCCCTCGCGAACGCCTCCGCATGGCTCGCCGGGGGCGCCTTGGTGCCCGCGCCGCTGACCATGACCAGGCTCACCACCCGGCCGCGGCGCACGTAGAGGGCGTCGTAGACGAAGGGGGTCGTCCCCGAGTTGCTGGCGAAGGTGAGGCGCACCCTGCCGTCGCCGAGCGCGGGCGCCGCGGGGCTGTCGGGACGCCGGTACGGGCAGCTCTGCGCGGCCGCGGTGAGCCGCTCCATGTACGCGAGCGCGTCGGCGTCGCTCGCGAACGCTGCCGCGGCGTCGAAGTAGCCGAACCGGGAGGTGTCGCCGACGCCCTCGAAGGCGACCTCGCGCTCCTCGACCTCGGCGGCCGGCTGGGCGCCGCAGGTGACGCCACCGAGACGGAGGTCGGGCGACACCGGGGTCACCGAGCCGGTGGTGAAGTCGTGGATCGTCAGCAGGGCGCCCTGGAGGCCGCGGATCGGCACGGGCGAGGCCGACGCCGCGGACTTCACCGGGGTGTCGGCGCCGCGATGACCGAGGGCGAGCACCCCGGCGACGGCGACGAGCGCGACCCCGGCGGCGGCAGCGACGACCGGGATGACCCGTCGCGGCGGCCGCGGCGGAGGCGGCGGAGGCGGTGGCGGTGGCGAGG
>DATKEY010000440.1:0-2307 GCA_035544475.1 Candidatus Dormiibacterota bacterium
CTGCGGGAGGCGGTCGCCGAGACCGTCTCCCCGCCGGCGACCGACACCGATCAGGAGAACCAGCGGTGATTGAGCAGACAACGCCCGTCGCCGAGCTCCAGTGGGTCAACGTCGCCGACCTCCACGCAGCCGAGGACAACCTCCGCCAGGAGCTGGGCGACCTGAGCGACCTCGCGTCGGTGGCAACCCTGGGGGTCCTGGAGCCGGTGCTCCTCACACCTCGCGCCGCCGGCGGCTACACCATCGTGGCCGGCCACCGGCGACATGCCGCAGCGGTGGCCGCAGGCCTCCTCCGGGTCCCGGCGACGATCCGGGCCTACACCGACGACGAGCGCATCGAGGTCATGCTCGTTGAGAACCTACAGCGCCGGACCCTGGGCCCCCTCGATGAGGCCCGGGGATACCAGCGGCTCCTCGAGCTCGGGCTGCGGCAGCAGGCGATCGCCGAGCGGCTGGGGATCTCGCAGTCCCATGTGAGCAAGCGGCTCGCCCTGCTGAACCTCCCGACAGAGGCGGTGGACGCTCTTCATTCCGGCGGAATAACCGTCACGGAGGCGGTGGAGCTCACCAAGCTGGCGAAGCACCCGGAGCGGCTGGCCGAGGCGCTGCGCCAGGGTCAGGAGTGGGGCGACGTCACGGAGGCCGTCCGCCAGGAGATCGACGAGCAGCGGGCCCAGGAAGTCCGGGAGGCCTCGCTGCGGACGCTCCAGGACCGTCGGGTCAAGGTCGTCGAGGCGCCCATGTACGGCTGGTACGACCGCAAGGAGAAGCCCCTCGACCAGCTGCGTCTCAACCCCGCCGAGCACGCCAAGGAGAAGTGCCACGGGGCCGCGGTGATGAGCGACGGGCGCATCGTCGAGGTGTGCCGCAAGCCTGAGAACCACGCCTCGCCGGCGGCGATCGCCCGGATGGAGCGGGAGACCGACGCCCAGCGGGCAGAGCGCGCGAAGGACAAGGCCCGCCGCGACGCCGCGAAGGCGCGTGAGGAGCACTGGCGAGGCCTCGTCGCCGAGGCCGCCCTCCCGGTCGAGGCGGTCGACTTCGTGCTCCGCCAGGTGCTCCGAGATGCAAGCTCGCGCGGCTGCCAGATGGCGGCGCGCTGGCTCGGCCTGGAGCCTGAGCGCGACCAGTGGGGATCTCCCCGGTACGGCAACGCCCTGGCCACCTATGCCGAGCAGGGAACCGAGCACCTGCAGCGCGCCGCCTTCGCCTGCGCGATCGGACAGGCCGAGGAGCTCTTCCGCTCCCCGTGGGGCGGTGGGGATCCGCAGCTCCACCACCTGACCGGGCTCCTGGAGGCGACCGGGTACACCCTGGGCCAGGTCGAGCTCGACCGGGTGACGCCCACGATCGACGATAACGACAACCCCATCGACACCCTTGCCCGCGAGGCGCTCCGCGAGAGCGGCCGCGGCCCGGTCGACGACGGTGAGGAGGACGACGACGTCGCCCGCTGCCGCGTCTGTGGCTGCACCGAGGACCTGCCGTGCGAGGGCGGCTGCGAGTGGGTCGAGGATCCGCTCGACGAGGGCGATCTCTGCTCGCGCTGTGAGGTCGAGCACGACCTGGTCGACGGCGAGGCGGCGGACACCCACCAGGAGGACCGGTCGTGATCGACCTCACCCCCGCCGACCTGACCCGGCTGACCGAGCTGCTCCACGAGCACGGAGCCCTCGACGGGCTCGCCCAGGCAGCCGCCGCCGGCGCGAAGGGCGGCGCCCGGGCCCGGCGTCAGCCAGTGCCCTTCCGGGATGCCGGCCAGGTCCTCGACGCCGTCGCCGGCAAGGTCCTCACCCGCGACGAGGCCCGGCGCCTCCTGGGTATCCCCACCCGCCGGCGGACCACTCGCTCGAAGGGGGAGCCGGCGTGACGAGGTCGACCACCTGGTGGCACCTGACCCGGGGCCGCGGCGCGCGCTGGGGCGTCGTGGTCCTCTGGCTCCTGGGGGCGGTGCTCAGCTACGCCGCGCTGCGAGACCTCGCTGTGATGCTCGGCTTCCCCGTCGCCCTGGCGGACCTCTTCCCCCTGGTGATCGACGTCGCCGTGTGGGTGGGCAGCCTGAACGCCCTGGAGGCGGCCGAGCTCGGGCGCCGGCCGATCGCCCGGTACGCGTGGACCCTGGTCGGCGGGTACAGCCTGGCGACCGTCGCCGGCAACGCCCTCGTGGCGAGCACCGAGACCGTCGACCCCCGCCTGGTGCACGCCCTCGGCGAGACCTGGGCGCACGCGGTCTCCGGCGTGGCCCACGCGGCGCCGGCGGTGACCATGGTCCTGTTCGCTCACCTGGCCGGGCTGCTCATGGGCGGA
>DATKEY010000441.1:0-12942 GCA_035544475.1 Candidatus Dormiibacterota bacterium
AAGGCCTGCTGCGCCCAGCGGAGCAGCTCGTAGCGCTCGCGGTTGCGCTCGTACTCGCGCTCGATGTTCGCGGCGTACGCCCCGGCGGTGCCGAAGGAGTCGACCTGGACGGAGTGGTCGACGACGAGGTCGGCGGGGACCAGCGGGTCGACCCGGGAGGGGTCGCCGCCGGCGCGCGCCATCGCCGAGCGCATCGCGGCGAGGTCGACGACGGCGGGCACGCCGGTGAAGTCCTGGAGGAGCACCCGGGCGGGGGTGAAGGCGCGTTCGCGGTCGTCGCCGCCCGTGCCGCTCCAGCGGGCGAGCGCCTCGACGTCCCCCTCGCCGACGTGGCTCTCTCCGCTGTGACGGAGGAGGTTCTCCAGGAGGATCTTCACCGTCACGGGGAGTCCGGAGGGGTCGCCGACCCCGACGGACGCCAGCCGGTCGAGCCGGTAGAGGTCCACCCCGTCGACGCCGCCCAGGGCGGCGCGCGCTCCGAATCGATCCTCCGGCATGGTCCAGCTCCTCGTCTCCGTTCGTGCAACGGGAGATCTTCGCACCTGGCGGCGGGCTGGCAGCCGCCGGGCCGGGTCGGGGATCAGCCGCCGTGGGGGACGGAGAACGACGCCAGCAGCGAGGTGAGGCGGGTGTACTGGCCGCTGAGCAGGAGGACGCCGAGGGCGGCGACGAGCACCCCCCCGGCGCGGGCGGCGGGCACGGCGAAGCGGACCATCCTCCGCCCCACGTCGGGCATCGAGGCGTAGACGAGCGCGGCGACGACGAAGGGCGTCCCCAGCCCGACCGCGTAGGCCGCGAGGAGCACCGCTCCGGTCCCGGCGTGACTGCTCACCGCCGCGAGGGTCAGCGCCGAGGCGAGGTACGGGCCGACGCAGGGTGTCCAGCCGATGGCGAAGACGGCGCCGAGGGGGAACGCCGACCACAGTCCCGCGCCGCGCAGCCGCGCCGGGAGCTCGAGCCGGCCGCTGCGCTCGAGCCAGCGGGTGCGGAGCACGCCCGCGAGGGCGAGCCCCAGGACGACCATCGCCGCCCCGCCGACGATCTCGACCGGGCGCTCCGCCGCGCGGACCTGGCGTCCGAGGCCCCCGGCGCCGATCCCGAGGAGCACGAAGACGGCGCCGAAGCCGGCGACGAAGAGGAGGGTGCCGCCGACGAGGCGCCCGCGGTGGCGATGGCGGCGCTCGGGGTCGACGAGATCGGCGGCGCTGATCCCGCCCGCGTACGAGAGATAGGCGGGGAGCAGCGGGAGCGAGCAGGGGTTGAGGAACGACCCCAGGCCCGCGACGAAGGTGGCGATCAGGGTGGGGAGCCCGACCATCGAGCTCAGCCGAAGGTGAAGGTGTAGAGCCGGAAGCCCGCCGGGACGCTGAGGTCGATGACGTGGTCGCCGGCCCCGATGCCGCGCAGCACGTGGCGGAGGTCGGATCCGCTGACGGTGACCCCACCGCCGCCGAGGTCGGGGCCACGCTCGGCGTCTGGCACCGCCGCCCCGTCGAGGCTCACGCCGGCGGTGAGCGGAGCGCCGGTGACGCTCCCGGCGACGACGTAGACGTCGGACGCGTGGAAGCGCAGCCGGACGTGCCCCGGCCCGGCGGCCTCGAGGTACTCGCCACGGTCGGTCCACGGCCCGGCGACGGTGATCTGGTCGCGGGCGCTCGGAGCGCCACGTTCGGGATAGTCGACGGCGGCACCCTGGGAGCCGTACCTCTCACCGTCGCCGAGCCCGCCGCGATCGCTCCCCGCGTAGAGCTCCGGGGTGGTGTTCGTGCCGGGGGCGGCGGCGGGCACCGCCGGAGCGTCTGTGGCCCCGCCGCCGAGCAGCGAGACCACCGCGCGCTCGGTGGCGTCGTAGTCGCCCTCGCCGGCGTGGAAGTAGGCGATCCGGCCGCTGCGGTCGACGAGGTACTCGGCGGGCCAGTACTCATTCGAGAAGGCGTTCCAGGTCGCCATCGCGCTGTCGACCGCCACCGGCCAGGTCACCCCGAGCCGGCGAACGGCGGCGGCGACGTTGGTCGCATCCTTCTCGAAGTCGAACTCCGGGGAGTGCACCCCGACGATCACCAGACCGCGGGCGCGGTAGTCGTCGTAGAGCGCGCGGAGGTGGGGGATCGTGCGGGTGCAGTTGACGCAGGAGAACGTCCAGAAGTCGATGAGCACGACCTTCCCGCGCAGCTCCGCACGGGTGAGCGGCGGGCTGTTGATCCAGCGGACGATGCCGGTGAAGTCGGGCACCTGCGCGCGGTCGGAGGAGGGGTCGAGCGACGCTGCGGTGCCCGCCGAGGAGCCGCCGGCGGGGTCGGCGGAGGGATGGGCGACGGAGACGCCCACGGTGAGCCCGACGACCGCGGTGAGGACGGCGCCGAGCACCCACCGGTAGGGATGGCGGAGTCTCATCCCCGCTGTATACCGCCTCCGTGTTGCGCCCGCATGTTGCTCGGCGGCGGACGCGAGAAGGGGGGCGCCGAGGCGCCCCCCTTCCGGTGTGTGTGGTCGGGTGTCAGCCCCTGACGCGACGGACCAGCCACCGCCGGGTGCGGATGCCGAGGCCCAGAGCGAGGGCGAGGAGCAGGGTCGCGACGGCGACCGACGCTCCGCCCGTCGTCGCGCGGACCAGGCCGCTGAGACGGGACGCGAGGGTGGCGACGGGCCGGTTCGCGGCCGCCGCGGAGATCGACCGGTCGGCCTGCTGGCCGGCGGCGCCCAGGTACGTCGCCTGGTAGCTGTCGTCCTTGACCGGGGTCGCGCTGCCGCCGTGGGCGGGCGTCGGGTCGTCGGGCACCGGCTGGACCGCCTCACGGTTGTCCGAGGTGGAGCCGATGAAGAAGATCCGGGCCACCGACGGGGTCAGGCCCTTCGGGTTCTGCCGGTTGACGAACAGGTAGTAGGTGCCCGGAGGCGCCACCACGCCGGTCGGCGGCGCGGTCACCGTGAGGGTGTGCGGGCCGGTCTGGGTGAAGGCGAGCTCCAGGGTGCGGGTGTCGTTGTCGTTGACGTGCTGCTGCGACGGGGTGCGCATGGCGACGACCTGCCTGATCGAAGCGGGGTCGTCGACGTTGATCGTGAAGCTCGAGCCCCAGGCGACCGCGTGCGGCGCGTGGGTGATCCTCGGCCGCGGGCCGTAGAAGAGGTACGGCGGGCTCCAGATCTGGAAGCTCGGGTCCTTGTCGTTGTTCGCGGTCACGCCCGGGACGACGGTGTGATGGGCGCCGTAGGACGCCGGGATCGGCGAGTGTCCGCCGCTGAGGACGCGACCGTCGGGGAGCAGGACCGCGGCGTTGTGGTAGGTGCGATCACGGCTCTCGCCGGCCATGTCGGTCCACGTGTTGGTCGCGGGGTCGTAGAGCTCGGGGGTGCGGACCGCCCGCTCGCTCCCCGGGTCGATGACCTCGTCCTTGTCGGCGCCGTTGAGCGCCAGGATCTTGCCGTCGGGCAGGGAGACGCCGGAGACGAACCACCGCGGGTGGTGGAGGTTGGCGCCCATCCGGTTCGAGACGTCGCCCTTGCTGTCGATGGTCGTCAGCTGGGTGAAGGGCACCGCGAGCTCACCGCCGGGGGGCGGGCCGAGCACGCCGCCGTAGGTGATGATCGTCATCTTGTCGTACGGGGGCGACATCGGCAGGGCCGCCGAGAAGGGGCTGCTGCGCGAGCCGAGCGGGTTGGGTCCGACGATGTGCCACTGCTTGCTCTGCAGGTCGAAGAACTGCTGCAGCGCGAAGAGTGGCTCGTCGACGGCCTGGCCGAAGGGTCCCCACGACTGGCCGGCGCCGCCGTAGAAGATCTGGTTGTTCGGGGTCAGGAACAGCCGCGCGTTGAGCGGCAGGCTGTTCTCGGAGAGCGGACCGGTGTAGTTCTCGGTCCAGGTGTTGGTCGCCGGGTCGTAGGTCTCGGTGCGCCGCACCTGGCTGAGCTGGGTGCTCTTGATGAGCTTGGTGACGCCGCTGGCCACGAGCACCTTGCCGTCGGACAGCGTGGTCGCGGTCGGATACCAGCGGCCGTACTTCATCGGCGCCACCTGCTGGAAGTCGTTGGTGGCGGGGTTGAAGATGCGCGCGCTGCGCAGGCCCTCGAGCTCGATGGCGCCGAGGTCGGCGGGATAGCCGTGGTCGCGGTCGAGACCGTTGCCGGGCTCGTTGTACCAGCTGGTGCCGCCGACGATGAGCTCGCGGCCGTCGGCGAGGTTCGCGAAGTCGGCGCAGAACATGTCACCGGAGTTCTGCACGCCGGTGTCCGGGCTGCAGGTCGGGTTGTGCTGGATGCCGGTCGCGGTGCCGGTCGTCGCGCCGCCGACCAGGCTGCCGACGAAGCCGTCACCGGGACGGCCGGGGACGCCCGCCACCCCCAGGGGATCGCCCTGGCAGGTGTCGCCGGGCTTCAGGTTGGGGTTGACCGCGCCGCCGGTCTCGTGACCGGGTGTGCTCCAGGTCGGGACCCCGCTGCGCAGGTCGAGGACCCGCGCGCGGCTGTCGCGGGACTCCGGGGAGAGCTCGGCCGCCGAGCCGTACTGGACGTTCTCAGAGCTCTCGATGCCGTTGAAGTAGAACACCCGCCCGTCGGGGGTGATCGCCTGCGCGTACCCGACGGCCTTGCAGGTCAGGCGGCCGTCGCCACCCTTGACGCACCGCGGGGTGTTGGTCCCGCCCTCCTCGAAGGGCGCGGTCCAGCTGCCGACGCGGTCGGGGCCGGTGCCGCTCGGGGCCGCCTTCGCCGGCGCGGTGCCGGTGGCGACGGCCGCCCCCAGGATGACCAGGGCGCCGGCGGCGGTCCCAATGCTGAGCCGCCACCGGGAACCGGGGCGTCGCTCGATCATGCTCGTCCTTCCTCCACTGAACAGAAATCGATATGGATGCGATGAATCCACGGGTCGTGTGATCGGAAAGTCCCCCTCTGCAGAGAAAGACAAGTCACGACCGGCCAACGTTGCACAGCGCAATCATCGGAAATCCCTGACGGAAAAGGAGGATCACTGTGAAGCGGATCGCATGACAAGGTTTTCGCGACTGCTGTTCTAGCCATCAATGGCCACAACATGTCACGGGCGAAGGGAGAGGAGGGGGTCCGTCGAGTACAGACGCCGCCGTCCCTGCGATCTCCGCGAGGCTCGGAGCGACCCGCCCCCGTCCCCTATGATGGCCGGTCATGAGCTCGGCCACCTCGGCGGCATGACGGCGGCCTGGCCCGGTCACATCGTCCCCCTGGGGGCGACGTGGGATGGGGAGGGAACGAACTTCTCTCTCTTCGCGGCCGCCGCCGACGGTGTGGAGCTCGTGCTCATCGACCGCTCCGGGAGGCCGGCGGCATCCTTCGAGCTCGCCGAGCGCACCGATCTGCACTGGCACGGCTACGTCTACGGGGTCGGGCCGGGGCAGCACTACGGGTACCGGGTCCGCGGCCGCTATGCCCCCGCCGAGGGGCTGCGCCACAACCCCCGCAAGCTGCTCGTCGACCCCTACGCGAAGGCCATCGCCGGCGACCTGCGCTGGGGCCCGGAGGTCTTCGGGTACCGCTGGGAGGGCGAGGGCGACGACGAGCCGAGCGACCTCGACTCCGAGCCGTGCGTCCCCCGCAGCGTGGTCATCGACCCGTTCTTTCCCTGGGGCGAGGACCACCGGCCCAACACGTCGTGGGCGGACACGGTCATCTACGAGACCCACGTCCGCGGTTTCACGATGCGCCACCCGGAGGTGCCCGGCGACCTCCGCGGCACCTACGCCGGCCTCGCCCACCCCGCCGCCGTCGAGCACCTGACCCGGCTCGGCGTCACCGCCGTCGAGCTCATGCCGGTGCACCACTTCATCGACCCCGCCCACCTCGTCGACCACGGCCTGCGCAACTACTGGGGCTACGACACCATCGGCTACTTCGCCCCGGCGGCGCGCTATTCGTCGGCCGGGCAGCACGGCGCTCAGGTGCGCGAGTTCAAGGCGATGGTGCGCGCCCTCCACAAGGCGGGGCTCGAGGTGATCCTCGACGTCGTCTACAACCACACCGCCGAGGGCAACCACCTGGGGCCGACGCTCAGCTTCCGCGGCATCGACAACCAGGCGTACTACCGGCTCGTCGAGGACGATCCGCGCTTCTACTACGACGTCACCGGCTGCGGCAACAGCCTCAACGTCCGCCAGCCGCAGACGCTGCGGCTGATCATGGACAGCCTGCGCTACTGGGTGCTGGAGATGCACGTCGACGGCTTCCGCTTCGACCTCGCGGCGGCCCTCGCGCGCGAGTTCTACGACGTCGACCGGCTCTCCGCCTTCTTCGACATCATGCACCAGGACCCGGTCCTCTCCCAGGTGAAGCTCATCGCCGAGCCGTGGGACGTCGGCGCGGGCGGCTACCAGGTCGGGAACTTCCCGGTGCGGTGGGCGGAGTGGAACGGCCGCTACCGCGACACGGTGCGCGACTACTGGCGCGGCCAGGCCGCGGGCGTCAGCGACCTCGCCTACCGGCTCACCGGCTCGAGCGACCTCTACGAGTCCGACGGCCGGCGACCCTGGGCGAGCATCAACTTCGTCACCGCCCACGACGGCTTCACGCTGCGTGACCTCGTCTCCTACGACCACAAGCACAACGAGGCGAACGGCGAGGACAACCGCGACGGCACCGACGACAACCGGTCGTGGAACCACGGCGTCGAGGGCCAGACCGACGACCCCGAGGTGAACGCGCTCCGCGACCGGCAGCGCCGCAACCTCATCACAACCGTGCTCATCTCCCAGGGCTGCCCGATGCTGCTGAGCGGTGACGAGCTCGGCCACACCCAGGGGGGCAACAACAACGCCTACTGCCAGGACAACGAGATCTCCTGGCTCGACTGGGAGCACGTCGACGAGGACATGCTCGCCTTCGCCCGGCGGGTGATCGACCTGCGGGCGAACTACGCGGTCCTGCGCCGGCAGCGCTTCTTCCAGGGACAGGTCGGCCGCGGCGTGCGGCGCAAGGACATCGCCTGGTTCCGCCGCGACGGCCAGGAGATGCGCGACGAGCACTGGGGCAACGACCAGCGCCAGTCGCTCGGGGCGCTGCTCAACGGCGACCTCATCCCCGACCGCGGTCCCCGCGGCGAGCGCATCACCGGCGATTCGCTGCTGCTCCTCTTCCACTCCGCGCACAAGAACACCCTCTGGCAGCTCCCCACGGGGTGGGGCGAGGTGTGGGAGGTGATCCTCGATACCGCCCTCCCCGACGAGCCACCCGGGACCCGGCGCTGCCGGGGCGGCGAGGCACTGTGGGTGACCTCCCGCTCGCTCGTCATCCTCCGGCGGGCGTCGGCACCGCCCGCGGACTGACGCCGCACGGGCGGTTCAGTCGGCGAGGTCGAGCTCCACGTAGGACGCCGCCGAGCCGCCGTGGACGACCTGGTAGACGCCGCCGGCGAGGTGGGCGAGCTGCTCCGGGGTCGGTACCAGGTGGGGAGTGTCCGAGGTCGCGATCGTGAGCCGGAAGGTGTGCCCCTTCTTGATCAGCGCGTAGACGGGGTAGACCTCGATGTCGAAGCGGGTGATCTGATCCGGCCTCAGCAGCGACTCCGAAGGGCGGGTAAGGGGGTGGTGCGGAAGCAGCAGCCCGCCGTCCGCCGCCGCCCAGCTGGTGCCGTCGACGGCGCGCAGTGAGCCGATCAGCGCTCCCTGGGTGAGCGGCGTGGAGACGCCGTCGGGGCCGACGTCCTCGACGGCCACCACGAACTCGGCGTCTGGGCTCGTCGAGGTGGCGAAGAGGGTCACCCCGATCGGGCCTCCGATCACCATCGGCTCCGACAGGACGCCCGTGGTATAGGTCAGCACTCCGGGTCCCGCCTGGCCGGCGCGGTCGTCGCCGCTGCAGACCACCCCCTGGCGGGCCGCCGAGGCGAGCAGGGTCAGCAGCCCCCCGGCCCACTGATCGGTGGACGCGCTGCAGGGCGTCGACGCGCCCTGGAAGGCGACCGGGTCGGCGCCCGGGGAGGCCGGCGCGAGGGTCATGCCGCCGTCGTTGAGCGACCACGGGGCGAGGCCGGTCCGGCCCTGGCTCAGGTAGAGACGCTCGGAGTGGGCCCGGCGCAGCGGCCAGTGGGAGGCCTCGACATAGCGTCCGCCTCCCACCTGGTAGAGATGCAGGGGCGTGGGGGTGCGGTCCACCCCGGTGGGCTCGCCGCGCAGCCAGGTGTCGAACCACTGCAGCTCGAGCAGGGTGAGGTCGACGCCCTGCCCGAAGTTCCCGTGGTACCAAGGCCCCATCAGCAGCTGGTAGCGGCCCGTGACCGGCTGGTCGGGGCGCATCGCCGCCTCGACGGGCCTGCCCGCCCAGGCGTTCTGGAGGCCGGTGTAGTTGAGCGGCTCCCCGCGCTGGAAGATGTCGCGCCAGCCGCCGACGAGGTACGCGGGGATGCGGTTGGCGACGATCGCGGCAAGCACGCTCTGGGGGCGCCGCTCGGCCCAGTAGCCGCCGTCGTAGGCCAGGTCGCCGCCCTGCAGGAGATTGCCGAGGTAGCTCGCCTGGAAGTTGCCGGAGAGGTGATCCTTCTCGACGGTGGTGATCTCCGCCGGAGTTCCCTGGTCGGCCCCGGCGGCGGTTCCCTCCTTCACCGGGAGGGCGGCGTTCATCCCCGCGGTGATACCGAGGAAGTAGCCGGAGAACTCGGCGTCCGGGATGCCCCCCATCACCGCCATGTCGCGGTAGACGTCGTTGGCGGCGACCACCGGGAAGATCGCCTTGAGCGGGGAGTTCGGCCCCACCGCCGCGGCGGTCAGCAGCTGGTTGATCCCCAGGTAGGAGGCGCCGAAGAGACCGACCCTGCCGTTGGAGTGGGGCAGCGCCGCCGCCCAGTGCACCAGGGTCACCCCGTCGGAGATCTGCACGGGGTCGAGCAGCCCGAACTGGCCGTGGGAGTCGCCGGTGCCGCGGACGTCGGCGATCACCTCGATGAAGCCGCGACGGACGAGCTCGGGCTCGGGCCCGCTCAGCGCCTTGCCGTAGGGCGTCTGGGTGAGCAGGACCGGGAAGCTCCCGACCGCGGGCACACCCGTCCCGGGGTCGGCGGGGAAGAGCACGTTGGCCCGGAGGACGACGCCGTCGGCCATCTTCACGGGGAGGTTCACGGCGGTGAACAGCCCGAAGACGGGATCCTCGGGAACCCAGCGCGGCTGGCCCGGCGGCGGCGGCGCCATGCTCGCCGCGACCACCGACTCGACCGCCTGGCCCACGCCCGGCTCCGGCGTCTGCGCCTCCCTGGCCGCGGGCGACGGGGCGTGGAGGACGTGCCCGATCCCCGGCAGGACGGCGGAGGCGCGCAGTGGCGCCACGGCAGCCGTCCCCGGCATGCCGAGCCACAACGCGGACAGTCCACAGCCCACCAGCAGGCCCCGCCCTCGGCCGGGCATACGCGATCACCCCCTGAACGCGGACGCGCGCACACATTAGAGGATTCCGGACACGAGCTGCCCGTTCGACTTCGCCAACTGCCGAAGCACGCCTTCACAGCGCCCGGTGCACGCCCGATAGGATCCCTGTCATGGCGGGCAGCAATACCGAGTACCGGGTGATCATCGAGGCGGTGCGCCCCACCGTCGAGTGCGGGCGGTTCGCGGCGAAGGCCGCCGCCGGGCAGCCGCTCGAGGTCAGCGCCGACATCTTCGCCGACGGGCACGACAAGCTCATCGCGGCCGTCCGCCACGGCCCCCCGCCGCGCGGACGGGCGGCGGCGAAGCGCACCGAGGTCGAGCTCGAGCCGGTCGGCAACGACCACTGGCGGGGGCTCATCGTCCCCGAGGCCGTCGGCCCCTGGGAGTTCGAGGTCGTCGGGATGCCCGACGCCTACGGCAGCTGGGCGCGCGACCTGCGGCTTCGGATCGAGGCCGGCCAGGACGTCACCGTCGAGCTCGAGGACGGCGCCCGGATCGTCGACCGCCAGCGTGCCGGCGACGGGGTGAGACCCACCGACCGCAAGGCCCTCGCCGCCCTGGCGGCCGCGCTGCGCTCCGATGTGTCCGTGAGCGCGAAGCTCGCCGCCGCGTCGGCCCCCGACGCGCTCGCTCTGACGCGGCGCACCGTCGACCGCTCGCGCGCGACGGTCGCCGGGCCGTTCCGGCTCTTCGTCGACCGGCCGCTCGCGAGCTTCAGCGCCTGGTACGAGATGTTCCCGCGCTCGGAGGGCGCGGTGCCGCCGCGGAGCGGCACCTTCGCGAGCGCGGCCCAGCGGCTGCCGGCGATCGCGGACATGGGCTTCGACATCGTCTACCTCCCGCCCATCCACCCGATCGGCACCACCTTCCGCAAGGGACCGAACAACAGCCTCGAGTGCGCTCCCGGCGACGTCGGCAGCCCCTGGGCGATCGGCTCCGAGGAGGGCGGCCACACCGCCGTGCATCCCGACCTCGGGAGCATCGGCGACTTCGAGGCCTTCGTCGAGCACGCCCGTAGCTGCGGGCTCGAGGTCGCGCTCGACTTCGCGATCCAGTGCAGCCCCGACCATCCCTGGGTACGCGAGCATCCGCAGTGGTTCCGGCACCGCTCCGACGGCACCATCCGCTACGCGGAGAACCCACCCAAGCGGTACCAGGACATCTACCCGGTCAACTTCGACACCGAGGACCGCGACGCCCTCTTCGTCGCGCTCCGCGACGTGATGCTCCACTGGATGGACCACGGGGTCAGCGTCTTCCGGGTGGACAACCCCCACACCAAGCACCTGACGTTCTGGGAGTGGGTCATCCCAGAGCTGCGCGCACGCAACCCCGAGGTGATCCTGCTCAGCGAGGCGTTCACCCGGCCACGGGTGATGGAGCGGCTCGCCAAGGTCGGCTTCACCCAGTCGTACACGTACTTCACCTGGCGGAACACCAAGCAGGAGCTCAGCGAGTACCTCACCGAGCTCTCCCAGACCGAGAAGGTCGACTGGTTCCGGCCCAACTTCTGGGTGAACACGCCCGACATCCTCCACGAGGTGCTGCAGCACGGCGGCCCGCCCGCCTTCCGGCTGCGCCTGGTGCTCGCGGCGCTGAGCTGCCCCTCCTGGGGCATGTACGCGGGCTACGAGCTCTTCGAGAACACCCCGGTGCGCAGCGGCAGCGAGGAGTACCTCGATGCCGAGAAGTACCAGCTGCGTCCGCGCGACTGGGCCCGGGCGGGCTCGCTCTCCCCGCTCATCGGCCGCGTCAACCGGATCCGCAGGCGGCACTGTGGCGCGATCTCACAGCTGCGCACCCTGCGCCTCCACCACATCTCGAACGACGCGATGCTCTGCTTCTCACGCAGCGACGACGCCCGCTCCGACGTGCTCCTCGTGATCGTGAATCTCGACCCCTTCAAGGTCGGGGAGGCGACCACCTGGCTCGACCTCCGCGCCCTCGGCCTGCCCGACGACCGGCCCTTCGAGGCCCACGACGAGTTGACCGACACCACCTACGTCTGGCACGGGGCCGCGAACTACGTGCGGCTCGACCCGAGTCTCGGCCAGCCCGCCCACGTCCTCCACCTGAGGCCACGATGAGCATCGACCGCAGCGACAAGGACTGGTACAAGCGCGCCGTCTTCTACGAGCTCCTGGTCCGGGGGTTCGCCGACGCGAACAGCGACGGTGTCGGCGACCTGCAGGGGCTGATCGCGAAGCTCGACTACCTCCAGTGGCTCGGCGTCGACTGCATCTGGCTGCTCCCGGTCAACGCCAGCCCGATGCGCGACGGCGGGTACGACATCTCAGACTATGAGGTGGTGCAGCCGGAGTACGGCACCGTCGACGACGTCCGCGAGCTCGTGGAGAAGGCTCACGAGCGGGGAATGCGCGTGATCATGGACATGGTCATGAACCACACCAGCGACCAGCACCCCTGGTTCCAGGAGTCGCGCTCGTCGCCGGACAGTCCCAAGCGGGACTGGTACATGTGGTCGGAGACCAAGCAGCGCTACCAGGACGCGCGGATCATCTTCATCGACACCGAGAGCTCGAACTGGACCTGGGACGACCAGGCGGGCGCCTACTACTGGCACCGCTTCTTCAGCCATCAGCCCGACCTCAACTACGACAACGCCGAGGTCCGGCAGGCGATGATCGACGTGGTCCGCTTCTGGCTCGACGTCGGGCTCGACGGGTTCCGCCTCGACGCGGTCCCCTACCTCTACGCCCGCGAGGGCACCAACTGCGAGAACCTCCCCGAGACCCACGCCTTCCTGGCCGACCTGCGCGCCACCGTCGACGCCGAGTACGGCGGCGACCGGGTCCTGCTCGCCGAGGCCAACCAGTGGCCCGAGGACGTGGTCGACTACTTCGGCAGCGAGGAACGGCCCGAGTGCCACATGTGCTTCCACTTCCCGCTGATGCCGCGGATGTTCATGGGCCTGCGCCGCGAGCAGCGCTACCCCATCACCGAGATCCTCGACCGCACACCGCCGATCCCGAGCGGCGCGCAGTGGGGGATCTTCCTGCGCAACCACGACGAGCTGACCCTGGAGATGGTCACCGAGGACGAGCGTGACTACATGTACACGGAGTACGCGCGCGACCCGCGGATGAAGCTCAACCTCGGGATCCGCCGCCGCCTCGCCCCTCTCCTGAACAGCGGGCGGCGTCAGATGGAGCTCTTCTACGGGCTGCTGCTCTCCCTGCCCGGCACCCCGATCCTGTACTACGGCGACGAGATCGGCATGGGCGACAACATCTACCTCGGCGACCGCGACGGGGTGCGCACGCCGATGCAGTGGAGCGCCGACCGCAACGGCGGCTTCAGCCGCGCCGACTTCGCCCGGCTCTACCTGCCCCCGCTCATGGACCCCGTGTACAGCTATCAGGCGGTCAACGTGGAGGCGCAGGAGCGCAACGAGTCCTCGATCCTCCACTGGCTGCGCCGCTTCATGGCGGTGCGCCGCCGCCACCCCGTGTTCGGCGAGGGGGGCTTCGAGGTGCTCGAGGCGAGCAATCCGTCGGTGTTCGCCTTCCTGCGCGTCCTCGACGACAAGCGGGTGCTCTGCGTC
>DATKEY010000442.1:0-8963 GCA_035544475.1 Candidatus Dormiibacterota bacterium
GCAACACCGCCGCGGCCGCGGAGGCCGGCTCGGGGGCACCCGTCTGAGCCCGGGAGAGCCTCCTGTTGAACCCCTGCGCGTCGCCGTGAGCGGCGCGCGGGGACGGGTGGGGCGCGAGATCGTGGCCGCGCTCGAGGCCGATCCCGGCTTCGAGTGCGTCGCCGCGGTCGACGTCGGCGACGACCTCGGCGCCGCCCTCGAGCAGGCGTCGGCGCACGCGCTCGTCGACTTCTCCGTCCCCACCGCGGCCACGGGCAACGCGCTCACCGCGATCGGGCAGCGCGTGCGACCGGTCGTCGGCACGACGGGCATCGGCGACGCCGCGATCACCACCCTGCGCACCCGCTGCGAGGCCGCGGGCCTGGGCGGCGCCGTGATCCCCAACTTCGCCCTCGGCGCGGCGCTGCTGATGTGGCTCGCCGAGCTCTGCGCCGGCCACTTCGAGAGCTGCGAGATCATCGAGAGCCACCACGCCGCCAAGCTGGACGCCCCCAGCGGCACCGCGCTGCGGACCGCCGAGCGGCTGCTCGAGGCGCGCCGTGGCCGGCCGTTCCGCCATCCCGACCCGAGGACCGAGACGCTCCCCGGCACCAGGGGCGGGTCGCTCGGCGGCGCCGGGGTCCACAGCCTCCGCCTCGACGGTCCGGTCGCCGACCAGACGGTGATCTTCGGCGCACTCGGCCAGACTCTGAGCCTCGAGCACCGCACCACCTCGCGCGCGGCCTTCGTCCCCGGGGTCCTCGCGGCGGTGCGCGCGGTCGTCGCCACCGAGCGCTTCTACCGCAGCCTCGAGGAGGTGCTGGGCCTGCCGCCGGCGGCCTCGCTCGCGCGGGCCATGGCATCATCGGAGGCGCCATGACAGCGAACGGAGACCGCCGCGCGCCCCGCGTCGGCGTGGTCGGCGCCACCGGCGCCGCCGGCGGCACGGTGCTGCGCATCCTCGAGGAGCGGCGGTTCCCGCTCACCGAGCTGCGCTGCCTGGCGAGCTCGCGCAGCGCGGGCACGACGCTCACATATGCGGGCCGCGAGCACGTCGTCGCCGAGGTGAGCGACGACGCGCTCGACGGTCTCGATGTCGTCTTCTTCGCCGCCGGATCGTCGACCGCGCGCCGCTACGCGCCGGTGGTCGCCGAGCGTGGTGGCGTCGCCATCGACAAGTCGAGCGCCTACCGCATGGACCCGGCGGTGCCGCTCGTCGTGCCGGAGGTGAACGGGGACGAGCTCGCGTCCCATCACGGCATCGTCGCCAATCCCAACTGCGTCGCGATCCCGCTCACCGTCACGCTCGCGCCGCTGCACCGCGCCTTCGGGCTGCGGCGGATCACCGTCGCGACGTACCAGGCGGCGAGCGGCGGCGGTCGTGACCTCGTCGCCGAGCTCCGCGACCAGGAGCGCGCCGACGCCGCCGGCGAGCAGCCCGCGCATCGCGTGTATCCGCATGTGCTCCACGGCAACGTCGTGCCCGGTGGCTGGGCGATGCACGGCGACGACACCGACGAGGAGGTCAAGGTGATCGCCGAGACCCGCCGGGTGCTCGGCATCCCGGAGCTCCCGGTGAGCGTCACCACGGTGCGCGTCCCGGTCGCGACCGGGCACAGCGCCGCGGTGTGGGCGGAGTTCGACGGCCCGGTCCGCCCCGACGCCGCGCGCGAGCTGCTCTCCGCCGCCGCCGGGGTGCGCGTCGTCGACGACCCCACCGGACAGCGCTATCCGACCCCGCGCGACGCCGCCGGGCAGGACCAGGTGCTCGTCGGCCGTGTTCGAGCCGACGTCGGACGTCCCGGGGCGATCGCCCTCTTCCTCAGCGTCGACAACCTGCGCAAGGGCGCGGCGACGAACGCCGTCCAGGTCGGCGAGCTGATCGCCGCGCGCGGGTAGCCGCCTCGCCGTCTCCTAGGTCGCGTTCTCCCGCTGGAGCAGGTAGCCGCCGGCGATCGTCGCCGCGGCGCCGAGCAGGGCGAGGAACCAGCCGATCGAGGGCCGGACGCTGACGTCGAGGAAGGTGGCGAGGCCGCCGTGGTACTCGAACCAGAAGAGCACGACGCCGGCGACCTCGACACCGCCGGCGACCATGTAGACGAGCGGATCGCGCACATAGGGGCGCACGCGCATCACCAGGGGGTGCCGCATCAGTCGCGGCGGCAGCTGGGGGATCCGCACCTTGTCGGGATAGCAGCGCACCGCCCACAGACCGACGACCGCGACCAGGCCGGCGAGGGTCAGCAGCCCCCAGCCGTGGACCCCGTCGAGGTTGCCGCCGAAGTCGAAGCCGTTGCAGCTGCCGAGGCAGACCGCGGCCATCCAGGGCAGGAAGAGCAGCGCGATGAGCACCGCCGCCGATCCGCCCACGAGCGCCCGCTCGCCCATGCTCGACGCCCGGACCCGCTGTCGGAGCTCGGCGTCGACACGGGCGAGCCTGCCTCGAATCTGCGCCATCCTCTGCGCGACCATGCGTCGTCCCCTCCCTCACCCACCGCCCCTCTCGAATGATCTAACGCGCGGCCGACTTGCTTCCCTGCGCGCGGCTCGGCCGCCGGCGGCGGTCGTTGGCCGCGAGGAACCGGTCGATGTGCTCCCAGGTCGTGCGCCGCGCTCCCCGGCCGGCGAGCACCCCGAGGTGACCGCCGGGTGCGACCTCGTACACGACGGCGGGGGCGTGGGGGAGCAGCTCGGTGAGGCGGTGGACCGCGCGCTGCGGCGCGATGGTGTCGCCGGCCCCGGCGATGACGAGGACCGGAACGCGCACCTCGCTGAGCTCGAGCCGCCGCCCGCCGAGGTCGAGGTGCCCCTCGCGAAGGTCGTTCGCCCGGAAGAAGCGGTGGTAGAGCTGCCCGAAGGTCCTCCCCGGGTAGGCGAGCATCCCGGCGGTGAAGCGGTCGACGGCCTCGACCTGGGCGAGGAAGTCGCGATCGCCGAGGTGGCGCGCGATCGCGAGGGGCTTGGTGACGTACTTGTCGACGCTGCTGAGCTGGAAGGCGGCCCGCACCAGGGGCGCCGGCGCGCCGCCGAAGGCGCGGTACACCGTGGTGAGCACCCGGCCGTCGGTGAGGTTGACGAGGGGGCGCAGCGGCGCGAGCAGCGGGACCGCGGTGACGTCGAAGGGGCTGGCGACCGCGGTCACCGTCGCGACCGGGAGCCGCGGACCCGCCGCCACCGTGAAGAGCGAGAAGATGCCGCCGAGGCACCAGCCGACCAGGTGCACGGGGCGGTTCCCGGCGTGGCTCGAGACCGCCTCGATGGCGCGGGGGACGACCTGGTCGATCCAGTGCTCGATCCCGAGGTTGCGGTCGGCGAAGGTGATCGCCCCGTAGTCGACGAGGTAGGTGGGACGGCCGGTGCCGACGAGATGCTCGACCATGCTGCAGCCACGGCGCAGGTCGAAGGCGGTCGCCGGGGCGGCGAGCGGGGGGACGAGCAGCACCGGCAGCGCGTCGGGGCGCTCCTCGTCCGAGCGAAGGTGGTAGACGGAGCGCTGCGGCCCCTCGTCGATGAGGGTGCGCGGCCACGGTCGCAGGTCGGCGAGATGGCCGGTGACGACCCGGTCGAGGACGTTGGCGCCCGCGTTCCGAAGCCCGGACGGCGACGGGATGAGCCTCATTTCCGGAGATCGTGACACCCCGGTCATGGGCGGCGCGGCCGGACGCCCATAGCATTCTTCGGCACATGCGCAATCCCGTTGCTCACGGCCGGATGGCGGCCCTCGGGGTGACCCTCCTCCTGGCGGGCTGCGGATCGCCGGCCGCCTCGGTGGCCCGCACGACCCAGACGCCGACCGGCTCCGCTCCCGCCGCCTTGCCGTCGGCGAGCGCCTCAGCGGCGCCGACCGCGCGGCCGACCCCGACCCCGAAGCCGGCGCCGCCCGCGCTCGTGGCGCTCGAGAGCACCTCCGCGACCAATGTGATGACCATCCGCCTCGTCGGGCTCGACGGGACCGAGGTGGCGAGCACGAGGGTGCAGCTCCCGATCAGCGGCTGGGTGAAGGCCGGCCCGGACGGCGCGTACTGGCTCGACAACACCGGGGCGCTGCACCGCCTGGGCCGGGACGGCGCCGTGACGACCGTCGCCACGATGCCCCCGGGGGCGTACTTCGCCGTGGGCTCGGGCGGCCGGATCGCCTACGTGACCAGCCCGTTCATGGGGCCGCAGACGACACCACCGACCACCGACAACCGCCTCTACCTCGTGACCTCCGGCGGCGTCCATCTCCTCGCCGACCGCTCCACCAAGGGGACGATGGACGGCGCCGCCAACGTTCCCGGCATCCCGCCCTACGACTGGTCCTACGACCCGGTGACCTGGACCGGTGGCGGCCTGCTCATCGCCCGGCTCCCCGAGGGACGCTGCGGTTGCGGTCCGTTCGGGATGGAGACGGTGCAGGGCTACACCGCCATCGTCGACCCCGCCAGCGGTGTCGCCGGCTCGGTCACCGACGATCCCAACTGCCCGGTCAGCGGCGTCGCCGCCGACGGCACGACCGCCTGCTTTCACACTCCGGTGATCCCCACCTCGAAGAACGAGGGCCGCGGCGCCGACGCGCTGCGCATCCTTCGCGACGGCAAGGTGGTGCAGAGCTTCGACCTCTCCACCCAGAACGCCGGCGGCGACGCCACCTTCACGGCCGACTCGACGAAGCTCGCCTACGCGACCGTCACCGCGGGCTCCGACTGCGGGACCTGGGAGACGCTGACCCGGCTGCGCGTCCTCGACCTCGTCTCCGGGACCGCGAAGGCGGTCGGTCCCCCCGGCCTTCAGCCGCTCGGCTGGCTCGCCGACGGACGCCTCGTCGCCACCTCGACCACCGGCGGCTCGACCGCCCAGCAGAGCGGGCCCGTCATCGTCGACCCGGCGACCGGGACGGTCCAGCCGGTGCCCTCGACGCAGTCCGGGTCGACCCAGCCCCTGGGCCTCGTCACCGCCTGATCCCGCCGCTCCGGCCGGGCCGGGAACGTACAATCCCGGCCATGCCCGCGAGCCTGGGACGGCTGCTCACCGCGATGGTGACGCCCTTCGACGCCACCGGAGCGGTCGACCTCGACCTCGCCGCCCGGCTCGCACGCGCGCTCGTCGACTCCGGAAGCGACGGCGTGGTGGTGAACGGCACGACCGGCGAGTCCCCGACCCTCACCCACGCCGAGCGGCTCGATCTGGTCCGGGCGGTACGCCGGGCGCTCCCCGACCACGCGGTCGTGATGGGCACGGGCACGAACAGCACCGCCGCCACCGTGCTCGCCACCCGCGAGGCGATGGACGAGGGCGCCGACGCCGCGCTGGTGGTCGCGCCCTACTACAACAAGCCGCCGCAGGAGGGCCTGATCGCCCACTACCGCGCGGTCGCCGACGTCGGGCTTCCGGTCATCGTCTACAACATCCCCGGACGCACCGGCGTCAACCTCAGCGTCGAGACGACCCTCACCCTCGCGCGTCATCCCCACATCTGCGGCACCAAGGAGGCCGCGGGCGACTCCGACCAGGTCGCGCGCATCGTCGCCGGCGCCCCGGCGGGCTTCCACGTGTGGAGCGGTGACGACGGGCTCACCCTGCCCTTCATGAGCGTCGGCGCCTACGGCGTCGTCAGCGTCTGCTCCCACGTCTGCGGTACGGCGATCCGGCGGATGATCGACGCCCACGTCGCCGGCGAGCCCGCGGTGGCGGCGGTTCTGCACGGGCGGCTGCTCCCGTTCTTCCGGGGACTCTTCGTCAGCTCCAACCCGATCCCGGTGAAGGCCGCGCTCGAGCACCTCGGCGTCGAGGTCGGTGCGGTGCGGCTTCCGCTGGTGCCGCTCGACGCCGAACGTCGCGCCGTGCTCGGCGCGCTCCTCGACTCCTCCGCAGACCTCGTCGGCCTTCCGATCGCGCGTGGATCGCGCCCGGCGGCCCGCACGGCGTGAGCCTCGGCCTCGTCGACCCCGAGGCGCTCGCCGCGCTCCACGCCCGCATCGACGTCTGCACCGCCTGCCGGCTCCACGAGACCCGCACCCGCGCCGTCCCCGGAGACGGGCCGGTCACGGCCCGGATCATGGCCGTGGGCGAGGCCCCCGGCGAGAACGAGGACCGCACCGGACGGCCCTTCGTCGGCGCCGCCGGTCAGCTGCTCACCCGGCTGCTGCAGTCGATCGGCCTCGACCGTCAGGACATCTACATCTGCAACGTGCTCAAGTGCCGGCCGCCCGGCAACCGCGACCCCGAGCCCGACGAGGTGAGCTCCTGCGCGCACTTCCTCGACGAGCAGATCGCGCTCATCCGGCCCGACGTCATCCTGCTGCTGGGCCGGCACGCGGTCGGACGGCTGCTCCCGGGGATGCCCGGCATCAGCCGCATCCACGGCGAGCGGGTGCGACGCGGCGACCGGCTCTACGTGCCCCTGTTCCATCCCGCCGCGGCGCTCTACAACGCGTCGCTGCTGCGCACCCTCGAGGAGGACATGCAGCGCGTGCGCGGCTACCTCGCCGACGCCGAGGCGGAGCGCGAGCGCCTGCGCAGGGAGGCGGAGCAGGAGGCCGCGCGCGCCGCCGCGGTCCGGGCCGCGGACGAGCAGCTCACGCTGTTCTGATGAGCGACGGCCTGAGCGCCCCACCTGCGGTGGGAGGGGGGCGGCTCTCCCTCGTGCCCCTGGGTGGCGTCGGGGAGATCGGGCGCAACCTGCTCGTCGTCGAGTGCAACGACGACATCGTCGTCGTCGACGCCGGGCTGATGTTCCCCGAGCAGGAGATGCTCGGCATCGACCTCGTGATCCCCGACATCGCCTGGCTGCTCGACCGCGTCCAGCGGGTCCGCGGCATCGTCCTCACCCACGGGCACGAGGACCACATCGGCGGCCTGCCGTACATCCTGCCCCGGCTGCCGGTGCCGGTCTACGGCACCAGCCTCACCCTCGGCTTCCTGCGCTCGAAGCTGCGTGAGCACGGCCTGCTCGACGCCACCGAGACCCACGTGGTCCGGCCCGGCGACACGGTGGCGCTCGGCGGGATCACGGTGGAGTGGATCCACACCACCCACAGCATTCCCGACGCGTGCGCGCTCGCGCTCCACACCCCGCTCGGGACGATCGTCCACAGCGGGGACTTCAAGCTCGACCACACCCCGATCAACGGCGAGCCGCCCGACCTCGCCCGGCTCGCGCGGCTCGGCGACGAGGGTGTGCTGCTCCTCCTCAGCGACAGCACCAATGCGGAGTCCGAGGGGACCACCCCGAGCGAGCGGACGGTGGGGGAGGGGCTGTCACCGATCTTCGCGAGCTCGCCCGGCCGCATCCTCATGGCGACCTTCGCCTCGAACATCTCGCGGCTGCAGCAGGCGTTCGACTGCGCCGAGGCGCACGACCGCCGCTCGCTGGTGGTCGGGCGGTCGATGCTGAACAACGTCACCACCGCCCAGGAGCTCGGCTTCCTCCGGGTGGCCGCGGGGTCGCTGATCTGGCCGCGGCAGCTCGACGGGCTGACCCCGGAGAGGGTGCTCGTCGTCTGCACCGGCGCCCAGGGCGAGCCGCTCTCGGCGCTCACCCGCATCGCCGCCGGCGAGCATCCCATCGTCCAGCTCCAGAGAGGAGATACGGTCATCATCAGCGCAAACCCGATCCCCGGGAACGAGGAGCTGGTGCACCGCACCATCAACAACCTCTACCGGCAGGGCGCCCGCGTGTTCCACTCGTCGCGTCACAAGGTGCACGCCTCGGGGCACGCCAGCCGGGAGGAGCTCAAGCTGCTGATGACCCTCGTCCGGCCGCGCTACTTCGTCCCCGTCCACGGCGAGTACCGCCACCTCGCCATCCACTCCGAGCTCGCGAAGGCGGTCGGGATCCCCGCCGAGCGGGTGCTGCCGATCGACAACGGGACGGTGATCGAGGTCGACGCCGAGGGGATCCGGCGCACCACCCGGCGCGCGCCCGCGGGCTACGTCTACGTCGACGGCCTGGAGATCGAGGAGGCGGGCGACGTCGTGCTCCGCGACCGCCGCCATCTCGCCCAGGACGGGGTGCTCATCGTCGTCCTCACCGTCGAGCGCTCGACCGGCGCCGTCGTCGGCGGTCCCGACCTCGTCTCCCGCGGCTTCGTCGACGAGTCCTCCACCGAGTCGCTCTTCGACGAGGCCCGCGCGCACACGCTCGAGCTCGTCTCCCGGCTGCGTCCGGACGCCGAGTGGACGGTGTGGCAGGCGGCGATCCACGAGGGGCTGGCCCGTTTCCTCTATCGCCGCACCCACCGCCGCCCGATGATCCTCCCGGTGATCACCGAGGTCTGATCGCCGTCACCGGGTGGCCGGGAGCCCCCCGTGCTGCTACCATCACCGGCGCATCCGTTCGACGGAATCGCGCAGCTCACCGTCCGTCTCCACGTCCCACCAGAGAGGCTGCCCCTCCGATGGCCCGCACCCGGGGTGCGGCACCGGCCCGCACGAGGGCCCGGCGCCCCGCCCGATCGCGTTCCCGTCCGGCGGCCGAGCGCGCCCGGCGCGCCCGGACCCCGAAGAAGGTCTCCGCGCCGCGGACGCCGCTGCTCACGCCCGATCAGCGTCGCGAGCTCTGCGGGGTCGCCGGCATCGGCGTCGGGGTCGTGCTCGCCGCGGTCCTCGCCCTGCCCGGAGGCGGGTCGGTCGCGGCACCGGTGCACGACTCGCTCTTCTCCTGGCTCGGGGTCGGCGCCTGGCTGATCGCAGCCGCGCCCCTCGTCGCCGGGGTGCGGATGATCGGGGTCCGCGGCTGGAGTGGGGGAGTCCAGGGCGCGGCCGGCTGTGTCGTCACCGCCCTCGCCCTGCTCGGCTTCCTCGGCCTCGTCGACTCCGGCAGCGCCGGACGCGTCGGCCAGCGGCTCGGCCCCGGGCTCGGCAACCGCCTCGGCGACGCCGCCGCGGGCACCGCCTGGATGGCGATCGCCTGCCTCGGCCTCGTCCTCGCCGTCGAGCTGCGCGTCGGCCGGGTCGCGGCGGCGGTCCGCGGCTGGTGGGCCGAGGCACGCCTCGGGGCGGCC
>DATKEY010000443.1:0-15795 GCA_035544475.1 Candidatus Dormiibacterota bacterium
CGCCGCCCACCGCCGCCGCCGGCCGCCGGCCTGGATCACCACCGCGGTCGACCCCCGCGGGAACATCGTGACGGCGGTCTGCGAGCACACCCGGCGCGACGGCCTGCTCGTCGACGGCTTCGAGCTCGCCGTCGCCCTGGCTCGCCCGGCAAGCGACGCCGCGGCGCGCACCTACGCGACCCGGACCGCCTCCGCCTGCCGGGCCACCACCGCCGGCCTCGTCGTCGTCGTCGGCAGCGAGGTCGGGCTCGGAGTGCATCCCGAGACGGAGGCGGGAATCGTCTTCCGCGACCGCGTCGGCGCCGCCAACCAGGCGCTCGCCGCCCTCGCCGACGAGGTCGTCCTCGTCGTCGCCGGCCTTCCGCTCTGGGTGAAGGGCGGCACGGGGTGAGGGGCAGGGCGCGGGTCCCGGCGACCTGCGGCGAGCTGCTCCAGGGCGTCGACGACCGCGGGCCGGTGCTCGTCTCCCTCCCGATCGACCGCTGGGGCGGCGTCGAGGTGGCGCTCGTCGACGAGCCCGGCGTACGCGTCGAGCCGGACCGGCCGCGCGCCACCGCGGCGCTGCGCGTCGCCGTCGACGCGTGCGGATGGGGAGGGGGCGCGCGGGCGTGGCTCGGAGGGGAGGTGCCCGCGGGCCACGGCCTGGGGTCGAGCACGGTCGACGTCGCCGGGGTGCTCTGCGCGACCTTCGCCGCCGCCGGCCGGCCGCTCGGCGCGGTCGAGCTCATGCGCCTGGCGACCGCGGTGGAGCCGACCGACACCAGCCCGCTGCCCGGCCTGTGGGCCGTCGACCACACCGCCGGCGGCCGGCTGCGCCGGTTGGGCCCCGCCCCCGGCGCCTGGGTCGCCTCGGTCGACGGCGGCGGAACCGTCGACACCCTCGAGATGCACGCCCGCGCCGGCGCCGGCCCGCCCCTGCCGGCCGGCGAGGTCGAGGCGCTCGCCGCCGCGGTCGCGGCGGCCGACCTCGACGCCATCGGCGCGCTCGCGACCGCGTCGGCGCGCCGCAACCAGGAACGGCTTCCCCACCCCGCATTCGACGACGCCCTCGCGGTGTGCGCACTCGCGTCCGGCGCGGGGGTCTGCGCCGCCCACAGCGGCACCGTGCTGGGGGTCCTCTGCGCGTCGGAGGAGCGCGCCGAGGACGCGGCCGCGCAGCTGTGCGACCGCGGATGGCAGGCGCGGGTCGACCGGGTGTCGGCGCCCGGGGCCACCGCGGAGCCGCGGTACAATCGCGCCTCTCCGTGGCGGCACGGTCAGCTAGCTCAGTTGGTTAGAGCGCGCGGTTCACATCCGCGAGGTCGAGGGTTCGAGTCCCCCGCTGACCACCACCGACCTCCGACCGCCTGTTGAATGTCGGGTACGGGGCCCGCGGGCGTTTGCGTAGGCTGTCCTCCCGACGCGTCATCCAGGGAGGCACGCAGCAGTGGACGTCACCGGCTCGGTCGCGCTCGTCACCGGCGGGGCCTCCGGGCTCGGCGCCGCCACCGCACGCCGCCTCGCCGGCGCCGGGGCGACGGTGGTCATCCTCGACCTCCCGGGCAGCGCCGGCGCCGACCTCGCCGCCGGTCTTCCGCACGGCGCCCGCTTCGTCCCCGCCGACGTCACCGACGCCGGCGCGGTCGAGGCGGCCGTCGCGACAGCCGCCGGCCTCGGCGACCTGCGCGTGCTCGTCTGCTGCGCCGGGGTCGGGCCGCCCGCGAAGGTCGTCGGCCGGGACGGCTCGCCGATGCGCCTCGAGCACTTCACCCGCATCCTCGAGATCAACCTCGTCGGCACCTTCAACGCGATCCGGCTCGCGGCCGCGCGGATGGTCGCGCTCACCCCCAACGACGACGGCGAGCGCGGCGTCATCGTCACCACCGCCTCGATCGCCGCCTTCGACGGGCAGATCGGCCAGGTCGCCTACTCGGCGAGCAAGGCCGGGATCGTCGGCATGACGCTCCCGCTCGCGCGCGACCTCTCCCGCGACGGGGTGCGGGTCGTCTGCATCGCCCCGGGCACCTTCGACACCCCGCTCCTCGCCGGCGCCCCCCAGAACGTCCGCGACGCCCTCGGCGCCGCCGTGCCCTTCCCGTCCCGGCTCGGCCGCCCGGACGAGTACGGCGCCCTCGTCGAGTGCATCGTCGGCAACGCGATGCTCAACGGCGAGGTGATCCGTCTCGACGGCGCGATGCGGATGCCGCCGCGCTAGATGTACTGAGCCTACGCGGCGCGGAGGGGTCCGCGAGCGGCGAGGAGCTCGAGCAGGCCGCCGACGAGGAGGTCGAGGTCCGCGAGCTGGCGGGCCCACGCGGCGAGCGCGGCGCGTCCTTCCGGGGTGAGCTCGTGGCAGCGGCGCACCGGGCCCTCGGTCGAGCGCTCCCACTGTGAGCTGACCAGCCCCTCGTCCTCCATCGCGTTGAGCGCGCGGTAGACGACCGCGGTGTCCGGGACGGCGCCGGCGAGCGGGACGAGACGCTCGCTGAGCTCGTATCCGTGCCCCGGACGCTCGTCGAGGAGGAGCAGCAGGCAGGGCCGCAGGAAGTTCACCGGTCGCGAGGTCACCCCCGGCCGGACGCCGATCGCCATGCCGAGAAGCCTCCGCCCCGGGGACGGCCCGCGTCATCACGCGGGCGGGCGAAAACCGCGGCGGCCGAGGGTGAACGCCGGGCACCCGGATGGGGCGGCCCGACCACCCGTTCGGGTGAGGGGCGCACTCCATCCGGGTGACCGCACGATCAGCAGATGCGCGGCAGCGGGTCTCCGATGAGCATGTCGACGACCCGGGTGCCGCCGAAGCCGGTGCGGATGAAGACCATCCCCTCCGGCTCCTCGCGCACCTCGCCGATGCGCGCCGCCTCGGCGCCCTCGGGGAGCGAGCGCATCAGCTCGAGGGCACGCTCCGCGTCGGCGGCGGCGACGATGGCGACGAGGACGCCCTCGTTGGCGATGTAGAGCGGCTCGATGCCGAGGATCTCGGCGACGCCGCGCACCTCGTCGTGCACCGGCAGGCTGTCCTCGTCGATCGCGACCGCGAGCCCCGCCTGCTGGGCGATCTCGTTGAGCACGGTGGCCACACCGCCCCGGGTGGCGTCGCGCATGAAGTGCACCTCGACCCCGGCGTCGAGGAGCGTCGAGACCAGGCCCCACAGCGGCCGGGTGTCGCTGCGCAGTGCCTCCGCCTCGAGGTCGACGTCGCCGCGGGCGAGCATCACCGTGCTGCCGTGGTCGCCGATGGCGGCGTTGAGCAGGACCGCGTCCCCGGGACGGATGCGCGCGATCCCGAGGCGCTCGGGCTCGCGGACGAGGCCCACGCCGGTGGTGGTCACGAAGAGCTGGTCGGCCTTGCCCCGCGGCACCACCTTGGTGTCGCCGGTGACGATCGAGACGCCGGCGCGGTCGGCGGCGGCACGCATCGACTCGACGACGCGGCGGAGCACCGCCACGTCGAGCCCCTCCTCGAGGATGAACGCGGCGGAGAGCCCCAGCGGCTGAGCTCCGCCGACGGCGAGGTCGTTGACGGTGCCGTTGACCGCGAGCTCGCCGATGTCGCCGCCGGGGAAGAAGAGCGGGCTCACGACGAAGGAGTCCGTGCTCATCGCGATGCGGGCACCGTCGAGGCCGCTCACCGGCAGCTGGGCCTGGTCGCCGAGCTCCTCGAGCGCCGGGTTGGAGAGGACGTCGGCGAAGAGCGCCCGCACCAGGGTGTGGCTCGCCTTGCCCCCCGCCCCATGGCTCATCGTGATCGCGGTCTCGCGCAGCGAGGGCTTGCGCTTGCGCATCTCGGCGATGCGCGCGAGCACCCGCTGCTCGGGGTCGGCGATCCGCGCGATCGCGGCCTTGATCGCGGCGCCGCTGCCCGCCTCGGGCTTCGCGTCCTCGATGTCCGCCACCTGGATCGGGGTCCCCGCGGATTCGCGGTGGCCGGGTGCGGGATCCGCGGGGTGATCGGTCACCGGCGGTCGCCGTTCGCGGCGCTGCCGGCGAGCACCCGCTCGCGGTCACGCGAACGGGAGTACCGGCCGAAGTTGTAGTAGGCGGCGCAGGCGCCCTCACTCGACACCATGCAGGTGCCGATCGGCGTCTCCGGCGTGCACGCGGTGCCGAACACCTTGCACTCCCACGGCTTGAGCACGCCCTTGAGCACCTCACCGCACTGGCACGCCTTGGGGTCGGCGACCCGAATGCCGGGCACGGTGAAGACCTTCTCGGCGTCGTACTCGGCGAACTCGTCGCGCAGCTTCAGCGCGCTCTGGCTGATGAAGCCGAGGCCGCGCCACTCGAACTGGGGACGCAGCGCGAACACCCTGCCGAGAACCTCGAGCGACTTCGGGTTGCCGTCGTCGTGGACGACGCGCTTGTACTGGTTCTCGACGGTGCAGCGGCCCTCGAGGATCTGGCGCATCACCATGTGCACGCCCTGGAGGATGTCGAGCGGCTCGAAGCCCACCACCACGACCGGCTTGTTGTAGGTGTTGGTGACGAACTCGTAGGGACGGATGCCGACCACCGAGGAGACGTGGCCCGGTCCGAGGAAGCCGTCGAGGCGCAGGTCGGGCGAGTCGAGGATCGCCTTCATCGGCGGGATGATGGTGACGTGGTTGCAGAAGACGAAGAAGTTCTTCACCCCCTGCGCCCTCGCGTGGAGCAGGGTGAGCGCCGTCGACGGCGCGGTGGTCTCGAAGCCGATCGCGTAGAAGACCACCTTGCGGTCCGGGTTCTGCGTCGCGAGCTTGAGAGCGTCGAGGGGCGAGTAGACCATGCGCACATCGGCGCCGTCGGCCTTGGCGTCGAGAAGGCTGCCGTTCGCGCCGGGGACGCGCATCAGGTCGCCGAAGCAGGTGAAGATCACCTCCGGGTCGCGGGCCAGGGCGATGCCGTCGTCGAGCCGTCCCATCGGGATGACGCACACCGGGCAGCCGGGCCCGTGGACGAGCTCGACGTTGCTCGGCAGCAGGTCCTCGATCCCGTACTTGAAGATCGTGTGGGTGTGGCCGCCGCAGACCTCCATGATCTTCCAGTGCCTGTCCCCGGACTCCGCGGCGATGCGCGCGCCGAGGGCGCGGGCGAGGTCGGCGTCGCGGAACTCGTCGGCGAACTTCATCGCGGCACCTCCTGGGGTGACACGCTGAGCATGCTGCCCTCGGTGTCCTGCAGGTCGAGCGAGACCGACTCCCCCATCGCCTGGAGTTCCTCGGTGTAGGCGGAGCCCATCTCGCCGAGGATGCGGAGCTGGTCCTTCGCCTCCTCCTCGGAGACCTTGCTGAGCGCGAACCCGACGTGGACGAGCACGTAGTCGCCCGGCTCACACGCGTCCGGACCCACCAGCAGAAGTGTGTTGACCCGCCGCTGCACGCCGCCCAGCTCGACCTTTCCGAACATGCGGTCCTCGTCGAGGTACTCGACCAGCCGCGCGGGGATGGCTAGGCACATGCCGGTTCCTCCATGAATCGCTGCACCAGCTCCCAGAGCACGTGGTACAGCGTGGTCTGCACCTCCTGGATGCGGTGGACACTGCTGCTGCGCACCACGAAGCGGTGATCGAGCGCGTCGTCGGACGACATACGGCCGCCGTCATACCCGGCGAGGCCGATCGTGAGCATGCCACGGCGGCGCGCCTCGCGCATCCCCCGCAGCACGTTCTCGGAGTTGCCGCTCGTCGACACCCCGACGACGATGTCGCCGGGCCGGCCGAGGGCGATGATCTGGCGCAGGAAGACGTCGTCGAAGCTCACGTCGTTCGCGACCGCGGTGACGACGGCGACGTCGTTGGTCAGGCAGAGCGCGGGCAGCGGCCGGTGCGGCGGCGGCGGGAAGAGGAACTCCCCGACCATGTCCGCCGCGGCGGTGGCGCTGCCGCCGTTGCCGCAGCAGAGGATGCGCCCGCCGGCCGCGAACCGCGCCGCCATCGCCTCGGCACAGGCGACCATCTCGTCCTCGGCCTCGGCGAGCAGCAGCTCGCGCAGCCGGTTGCTCTCCGCCGACTTGTCCCGCGGCGCGACCGCCAGCTCCTCGAGCACCTCGGCGGACGCCGAGGGCTGTGCGCTCAGCATCGGGTAGAGGAGCTGGGAGAAGGGGTCGCGCCCGGTGTCGCTCATGTCCTCGCCCCCTTCTCGCCGATCTGCAGGGCGACGCCGCCGTGGACGAGCACGGTGTCGCCGACCTCGACGCCGTCGACGAGCTCGACCGACACCTCGCAGGGCTCGCCGCGCTGCAGCCCGCGGGCCATGCACCCGTCCTCGCTCAGCCACTCGACGACCACCGGGAAGAGGGCGTCGGCGCAGGTGATGCAGACGTCGTCGTGACACTGCTCGGTCATCGTCCGGCTCCGGTCGGGGGCGTCGCGCCGATGCCCCGGTGGTTGAGGACGATGTGCACCAGCTCCCAGAGGATGTGGTAGGTCGCGAGGTGCAGCTCCTGGGCGACGAGCGGGTCGGGCTCGTCGACCTCGAAGACGTGGTCGGCGGCGAGGCCGCCCTCGTCCGGCCCGTCGAGGAGGGCGATGCCGAGCATGCCCCTGTGCCGCGCGGCCTCCAGCCCGCGGCGCACCGCGGCGGACACCGGCGTCTCGGCGAACGCGAGCGCGATGTCGCCGGCCACCCCGAGGACGTCGAGCTGGTGGGCGAAGACGGCATCGCGGTCGGCGCCGAGGAGGATCCCGGTGACCGTCGCGGCGTCGTTGGTGAGCGAGAGCGCGGGGAGCGCCCGGCAGCCCGGCAGGGCGGGATGGACGAACTCGACCGAGTTGTGCTGCGCGTCGGTGGCGCGCAGGCCGCTGCCGAAGATGATCAGCGTGCCGCCGTCGAAGAAGCGGTCGGCCATCGCCGAGGCGCACGCCGCCACCTCCGCGGCGTGGCGGTCGAAGAAGAGCTCGGAGGCGCGGATGCGATGGCCGAAGCGCTCCCGCACCAGGGCGCGGGCCGCATCGCGCCGGGCGTCGGAGGCGCGCTGCGCGATCATCACACCGTCCCCGCCGCACGGGTCCGCGCCGCCGCCACCAGCGCCTGGCCGAGGCTGATCCCGCCATCGTTGGCTGGAACCGTGCGGTTGGCATAGACCTCGAACCCGGACTCCTGGAGCAGCGAGACGCTCCGCTCCAGCAGGAGCGCGTTCTGGAAGACGCCGCCGCTGAGCGCCACCCGCCGCAGCCCCGTCCGCCCGGCGAGCCGGCGGCACGCCCCGGCGACGGCCTGGGCCAGGCTCTCGTGGAAGCGCGCCGCGAGCAGCGCCGCGGGCACGCCCGCGAGCCGGTCCGCGACCAGCGCACGGATCAGCCCGAGGGTGTCGACACGCAGCGGCTCGCCCTCCATGGCGACAGGGTACGCTCGTGCACTCGCGGGGTCGATCCCGGTCGCGAGCGCCTCGAGGCGCATCGCCGCCTCGGCCTCGTAGGTCGAGTGGTGGCCGGCGCCGATCAGGCTGGCGACGGCGTCGAAGAGCCGCCCTGCGCTCGTGCTCAGCGGCGCCGCGGTCGGGCTGGCGGCGACCCGGACCACCAGCCGCCAGCGGCGCTCGTCCGGCCCGCCCTCGCCGAGCCACGGGGGCGGGACCTCGCCGGCGAGCCCCGCCGCGCAGAGGTAGGCGGCGGCCATCCGCCAGCCCTCGCGTGCGCAGAGGTCGCCGCCGGGCTGGCGCACCGGGACGAGGTGACCGGCGCGCTGGAAGTCGGCCTCGTCGCAGACGAGGAACTCGCCGCCCCAGATGCCGCCGTCGGTGCCGTGCCCGACGCCGTCGAACGCGACCCCGAGCAGCCGCCCGCGCAGGCCGTGCTCGGCCATGACGCTGGCGACGTGCGCGTGGTGGTGCTGGACCCGGACGGGCGCGCCCACGCCCCACTCCGCCGCGCGCCGCTCGGCGAGCGCCGTCGACGCGTAGTCGGGATGCAGGTCGCAGGCGACCACCTGCGGGGCCGCGCCGAAGAGATGCAGGCAGCCGGCGAGCGACTCCTCCTGGTGGCGCAGCGTGAGCGGGTGGTCGAGGTCGCCGATGTGGGGCCCGACGAAGGCGTCGCCGCCGCGGAGCACGCAGAAGGTGTTCTTGAGATGGGCGCCGAGGGCGAGCACGTCGGTGTCCATCCCGGCGAGCGGCGCCGGCAGCGGGCAGTGACCGCGCGCCCGCCGCACCAGCCTCTCCTCGCCGGCGACCACCCGGCTGACGGAGTCGTCGTAGCGGGCGGCGATGTCGCGATCGTGGAGGAGGAAGCGGTCGGCGATCCCGCGCAGCCGGTCCAGCGCCTCGTCGTTGTCCTTCGCGATCGGCTCCTCGGTGACGTTGCCGCTCGTCATCACCAGCGGCCGTCCCACCTCGCCGAGGAGCAGGTGGTGGAGCGGCGTGCAGGGGAGCATCAGGCCGAGGTCGGCGACCCCGGGCGCGACCTGGGGCGCGATCGGCGAGGGCTCGGCGCGGCGGCGGAGCAGCAGCACCGGTCGCGCCGATCCCTCGAGGATCGCCGCCTCCGCATCGCCGACCGCGCAGAGCGCACGGGCGGCGGCGAGGTCGGTGACCATCACCGCGAAGGGCTTGGCGGGACGGCGCTTGCGCTCGCGCAGCCGCGCCACGGCGTCCGCGTCGGTGGCGTCGCAGGCGAGCTGGAAGCCTCCGAGCCCCTTGAGCGCCACCACCTCACCGGCACGCAGCGCCTCCGCCGCGACAGAGATCGGGTCGCCCTCGACCTCGACCCCGTCCGCGCCCGTGAGCCACAGCCGCGGCCCGCATGCGGGACAGGCGACCGGCTGGGCGTGGAAGCGCCGGTCGGACGGATCCTCGTACTCGGCCCGGCACTCCGAGCACATCGGGAAGGCGCGCATCGTCGTGCGCGCCCGGTCGTAGGGCAGCCCCTCGATGATCGTGAACCGCGGCCCGCAGGCGGTGCAGTTCGTGAACGGGTACCGGTACCGCCGCGCCCCCGGATCGAGGATCTCGGCGAGGCAGTCCGCGCACGTCGCCGCGTCCGGCGACACCGGCTGGTACTCGCCCTCGACGGCGAGGCTCTCGACGATCCGGAACCCGTCCTCGCCGCGCAGCGCGACCTCGGCGTCGTCGACCGCGGTGATCCGCGCCAGCCGGGGAGGATCGGCCTGCAGGTCGGCGACGAAGGCGTCGACGGCCGGCGGCGCGCCCTCGACCTCGATGAGCACGGACCCCGAGGTGTTGCACACCGTGCCCGCGAGGCCGTGGCGATGGGCGAGCTCCCACACGAAGGGGCGGAACCCCACCCCCTGCACCACCCCGCGCACACGGAGACGCCGGCGCACAGGCGCCGACGTGCCGCGTGCGGGGGACGCGGTCACGCTCGTGGTCTGCATCCGTCGCCCCTCGGCCTGGCAGGGGAGGCGGCCGCGCCGGTCCGGCGCGACCGCCGCCATCCGGCTACGCCGCCAGACGCTCCTCGACCATTCCGGAGACCAGCTGGACCACGGTCTGGATCTCCCTGCGTCCGGCCAGGTTGCCGAGGGCGCTCATCAGCTCGTTGTAGCGCTCCTTGCCGGCCTTCGCCCCCAGGAGATAGCCGACCCCGAAGAGCAGTGCCTTCTCGAGCATGGACTCATCCTCCGTGGTTCGTGGCCGAGCTACATGTTCCGCAGTTCGAAGTAGCGCTTGATGTCCGAAGAGTTGATGACCGCGGCGGCCAGCGCGCCGAGGATGACCCACTGCGCCAACGAGCGCAGCCCGCTGCTCTGCCCACCGATTGTCAGCGACATGTCCTGCCTCCTTCTCCTCTGGTCCTGTCTGTGACTGCGGGATCCACACCCCCGAACGGATCGTCAGTGTTCGTGCGGCGCCTCCGCCACCTCCAGCCCCGCCCGCCGGATCACGGTCGGTGGGCTGCCCGCGAGCTCCACCTCGTCGAGCAGCACCTCGGCGCCGCCGAGCATCTCGATGGTCCCGGCGCCACACACCGGACATCCGACCGGCTCCTCGTCGGAGCGGCTCTCCACCCCGCACGCCTTGCAGCGCACCCGCACCGGCAGCGGGTGGATCTCGAGCGTCGCCGACTCGCAGACGGTGCCCTCGGCGACGAGGCGGAAGCCGAACTCGAGGCTGTCGGGGACCACGCGCTGCAGCGCCCCGATGCTCACCCGCACCCGGCTCACCGGCCGGTCGCCGGCGACGTCGACGACGGTCGCGAGCAGCCCCTCGCTGAGGCCGAGCTCATGCATGGGTGGGCGCCTCCGCGGTGACGCCGAGGGTCTCGGCGACGAGCTCCTCGACCATCTCGACCGCACCGGGGACCGCGGCCGCGACACGGTCGCTCAGCCCCATCTGGCCGAGCTCCTCGGGGCCGAACGTCTCCGGCTCGCATCCGACGACGAGCACCCGGGCGGGCGGCTCCTCGCCCATGCTCCGGATGAGGTGGAAGACCGCGGCCGGGGTCATCGAGTGCGCCTGGATCTCCGGCGCCGGCCCATCGCCGGGGCTGGTGTCCGCCTCGATGAGGACGAGCGTGCCCGGCTCGACTCCGCGGGAGACGGCGTCGACGAGGATCACCAGCTCGTTCTGCTCGAGCATCGCGTACGCGAGGTCGAAGCCGCGGATCCCGAAGTCGACGATGCGCACCCCGTCGGGCTGTGGCCGGCGCAGCAGCCGCTGCGCCACCTCGACCCCGAAGGCGTCGTCGCCGAGGAAGATGTTCCCGATCCCGGCGACGAGCACGCGCGGACGGCTCATGTCGCGTCCTCCCCGCTCACCGCCTCGACGTCGTCGAGCTTGTAGAAGAATCGGTGCCCCACCTGGCGGTCGAGACCGAGGTCGCGGCCGGGGTCGTCGTCGATGACCACCGCGAGGTGCACGGTGTCCTCGAAGTCGACCTCGATGGACTCGATCACCGCGGTTCGGCCGCGGAGTGCGAGGTCCCAGATGTCGCCGCCCGGCTTCGGCACCAGCCGGACCCGGTCGCCGACGCGGAGGACGGCGTCGCCGGCGCGCACCGACTCCTTCACCGGATGGGTCGCGAAGGGGTCCCACTCACCGATGCCGGCCCACGGATCGCGCTCGGTCACCTCAGTGCCGCCGCAGCTCACGGATGGTGCCGTGGAGCTTCATCATCTGGTCCTGGGTCATGCTCTCGGTGCGCTCGAGCATCGCCCGGGTGCGGGGGTCGGCGGCACGCATCGCATCCTTCTCCTCGTCGGTGAGGGTGAGGATGCTGAGGGTGAGGAGCTCGTCGATCTCGCGGGAGTCGAAGAGGTCGCCGGGGCTCTCCGGGGCGACCTGGACGTGGTCCTCGAGGATGATCGGCGAGGCGAGCACGGTGTCGTCCTCGCCGGGCTCGCCGACGAGCACCGGCCACATCCCGGTGTTGACGCAGGCCGCGGCCGCCTCCGCGGCATGGTCGGGGGGATCGGCGAGCGACAGCCAGCGGCCACCCTCGACGCCGAGAAGGGCGTGGGTCGACACCAGCGAGCGGCGCATGGCGCGCTCACGGTCGCGGTCACCGATCTCGTAGGGGGTGACGTTGGCGACCCGCACCCGCACCCGGCGGAGGTCGCCCTCGACCCGCTCGGCGCCGACCTCGAGCTCGACGCTCAGCTCCTCGTGGTCGCGCACCGCCACCCCGACCACGGCGCCGGTCTCATCGGCGAGCGCCTCGTGGGAACGCCCCGCGGGGATCGTCACCGAGGTGCGCACCGGGCTGTCGCAGAGATCACCGCAGCGGTGCCGGCCGGCGTCGACGTGGCGCTCGGTGGCCTCCTCCCAGGGCCGGTGAGTGGTGAGCCCGACCTTCAGCTCGGGGACCTCGGTGTACTCGGGCACCGGGGGCAGCGCCGCCTGCGGCGGCGCGATGCTGCCGATGGTCCGCACCAGCACGTGGAGGAAGCGCAGGCGCGCCTCGACCACGGCGTCGTCGCCGCCCTCCAGGAGGCACTCGGTCTGCGCGGTCCAGGGATCGGTGCCCCCGGAGGCCTCGCCGTAGGCCCGGGGGTAGACGCCGCCGAACGTCCAGCGGATCTGGTTCTTGATTGCCCGCGGAGAGTAGGGGTAGAGGATGTAGCCCTCGTAGAGGGTGGCGCGGACCAGCCGGTCGACGAGCTGCTGGTTCACGGCACCGGCTCGTCGGGGATGTTGGTGAACCGCAGCCGGTTCGACGCGGGGGTCCCTGCCAGGCCGCCGTAGGCCTCGGGTGCGTCGGCCTCGCCGGCGAGCAGCCGGGTGATCGTCTCCTCCCAGCTCCCCAGCGCGTTGCGCGCCTTGTAGCGGTAGAGGCGGTCGAAGACGTCGCGCCGCAGGTTGAGCCAGTTGTCGTCCGGGTAGTGCTCGTCGACCATCTGCTTCCACACGCTGAGCGGCATGCGGAAGGTGGCCTCGCGGTCCCAGGGGATCTTGCAGATCTGCAGATTGCCGGCCTCGGCCTGGTAGAAGATCGTGCCGCTGAACTGGAAGGCGAGCGGCACCTCTCCGTCCTGGAGGGCGTGGAAGTACTTCACCCAGCCGAGGCCGAGGTCGAAGCTCGACGACACCTTCACGTGCGCCTCGGTGCTGCCGGTGAAGCGCGGCACCTGGGTGGTGGCGATCGCCAGCACCATCGTCCGCACCGTCTTGGCGTAGCGATGGGGCTCGCCGAAGATGTCGAGGAGCGCCTCCTGCTCGCGCGGGTCCTTGTAGCGCCGGCGGGCGGCCTCGATCTGGATCTGGGACTCGAGGGTGACCGCCTCGACGGGCACCCCGGCGTGCTCGGTGATCCGCAGCCGGAAGGAGAGCAGCGGCACCACGCCGCGGGCGACGCCGACGTCGAGCACCTCGAAGTCGAGGACGGGGACGGCCGGCGTGTCGCCGTTGGTCATGTCCCGTCCTCGACGGTCCGGGCCCGCAGGCCCTCGAAGAAGTCGCCGATGCGTTCCCACGCCTGGCCGCCGCCGCTGAATCCGCGCCAGTGGACCCGGATCAGGCCGACGAGCTCGAAGCAGGCGTCGATGGGGACCAGGAAGTACTCGTGCTTCGTGGGCTGTCCCTCGACGGCCTCGTGGTGCTCGCCGGCGCGGCTCACCAGCAGCGCCTCCACGTCGGATTCGAGGGTCCGGAGCACCGCGTTCTGGTCGACGAGCTCCTCCCAACCCTCGAGGGTGAGCAGCGACTCGGTCGCGCCCGCGGGGCTCGGATAGTGACAGTGGACGCTGCCGTCGGAGCCGGTGGTGAGGAAGGCCATGTTCACCGGGATGGCGAGGGAATCCCACTGCTCGTCCGTGATCTGGAAGTCGCGCAGCGCGAGGTAGCGGCGGGGCACGCGGCGGTAGGTCGTCCTGCCGGCGCGAACCTCGCTGAGCACCGCGCAGGTCGCGCAGGCGCACGCCAGCTGGCGCGTCTCGACGTCGTAGAGGTGCTCGTGGTCGTCGGGCAGGCCGATGCCACAGAGCTCGCACTGCTCCTGGGCCTCCTCCCGGCGGCGCGAGATGCGTCGGAGCGCGGCGATCGAGGAGGCGCCGTCGCCGCTCGAGGAGCCGTTCCCGCCGCCGCCCACCGGGGTCTGGGGGGTCTCTGGTTGGGTCACCGCACTCCCGCCGGAATGGCGACGCGGACGCCCCCCTCCTCCTCGAGCAGAGGCAGGGGCTCCAGCCGCGTCGCGTCCTCGGTGCACCGTCCGGCACCGCGCACATCGTACTGGCGGTTGCAGTTCGGACACACGAGGCTGCCCGCGGCCAGCCAGGCGCTCTCCAGCGGGTCGGCACACCCCGGGCAGGGTGTGCGGTAGGCGTACAGGGTGCCCGCGAGGCGGCAGAGCACCAGCGGGACGCCGTCGATCACGAGGCGGCGCACCTCGCCCGGGGCCACGGGGTCGCCGGCGGCGACCCGGGTCCAGGTGCCGGCCCGCGGTGCGGGTGCGGCGGGACGCGGCGCGGAGGGCGCGGCGCCCATCATCGGCAGGGGGACGAGGCCGGCGCCCGGCCTCTGCGGGGGTGGGGTCACCCCCTCGGCGGAGATCTCGAGGACGTCGGGGGCGAAGGTCGTGATCGCCTCCTCGATCGCCGTCCTCAGCGTCGCCGCCGAGGAGGGGCAGCCCTTGCAGCTGCCCTCCAGGCGGAGCCGCACCACGCCGCGGTCGACGCCGAGCAGCTCCACGTTTCCACCGTGCGAGGCGAGGTAGGGCCGGACCGAGTCCAGCGCCTGCTCCACACGGGTGGCGGTGTCGACCGGATGGAGCCCGTGCAGCATGAGCACGTTCCCCACCCGGTCGTCACCGGCGAGGGCGGCGAGCAGGGCCCGGCCCTGCTCGCCCGCCTGTTGCGTCATCAGCTCCAGCATCCGGCCGAGGGCGACGCCGTGGAGCTCCAGGACCGCCTGGATGGCCTCCATCGCGATGGCCCGCGCGGCCGGATCGGGCAGCGCCTCGATCGCCCCGATCAGGCTCTCGATGTCTCCTACCCGATCCGCTGCCTCCTCGGTGATGCCGGCACTGATGCTCATGTCCTTCCGGTCTAGAGCGGCTGCACGCCGAACGTCGGCGAGTGACGCTGCTGGAGGACCTTGCCGTTGCCGAGGTACTGGTGCACCCCGCAGGGCAGGCAGGGGTCGAAGCTGCGCACGGCGCGCATAATGTCGACGCCCTTGAACTGGTCGGGGCCGTTCTCCTCGAAGATCGGGGTGCCCTGGCAGGCATCCTCGTACGGTCCCGGGGTCCCGTAGGAGTCGCGCGGCGTCGCGTTCCACGGCGTCGGCGGGTACGGGTGGTAGTTGGCGATCTTCCCGTTGCGGATGACGACGTGGTGCGAGAGCACCCCGCGCACCGCCTCGTGGAAGCCGCAGCCGATGGCCTCGTCCGGCACCTTGAACGGGGACCAGGTGTCGGTCCGCCCCGCGCGCAGCTCGGCGAGCGCCTGCTCGGTGAAGTACAGGGCGCAGGCCGCCGAGTATGCCTGGAAGTAGGTCCGGGCCCGGTCACGCTCGATCGCGTTGCTCCACGGCGGAACCTTCCACTCGAACTCCACCTCGGGCAGGTTCGCGGTCTTGGGCAGGTAGATCTTGGTGCTGCTGCCGGTCGCCTTGACGTAGCCGATGTCGACCAGGCCGGCCATGGAGGTGACCATCATGCGCGCGAACGCGCCGCCGCCGGTGTCGCAGGCGACGTGGTCCCCGGTCCGCTTGTCGTAGACGCGCGGGCACATGACCCAGCTGTAGTTCTTCTCGAAGTCGCGCTTGCCCGGCTTGGGGATGGTGGTCTGGTTCCACGGATGGCGGACGTCGACCGGGTTGCCGAGCGGGTCGTTCTTGACGAAGACCTCGGAGTTGGCCTCGACCCAGTCGTTGTAGTACGAGTGGCCGAGGAGGATGCGCAGGCTGAGGTTGATGTCGACCAGGTCGGTCGTCACCAGCTTGCCGTCGAGGATGATGCCCGGGGTGACGAACATCCCCCGACCCCAGTTCGTCATGTTGCGATAGGTGTAATCGCAGACGTTGGGATCGTTGAACGAGCCCCAGCACACCAGGTCGATGCGCCGGCGGCCGACCTCCTCGTAGCCCGGGAGGGCCTGGTAGAAGAAGTCGAAGATGTCGTCGTGCAGCGGCACGACCTTCTTCATGAACTCCACGTACTTCATGAGGCGCACGAGGTAGTCCGTGAAGAGCTGGACCGTCGGCACCGTGCCCACGCCACCCGGGTAGAGGGTGGACGGATGGACGTGCCGTCCCTCCATCAGGCAGATCATCTCGCGCGTGTAGCGGCTCACGAAGAGCGTCTCACGGTAGAAGTCGCCGGTGAAGGGGTTGAGGGCCCGCATGATGTCGGCGATCGTCCGGTAGCCGTGGATGCCGGCATGCGGGGAGGCCGTGTTCTCCGCCTTCGCGAGCACGCTGGGATTGGTCTCCTTGACCATCTGCTCG
>DATKEY010000444.1:0-6353 GCA_035544475.1 Candidatus Dormiibacterota bacterium
CTCGCGGCGATCGTCGCCGAGGCCGAGGCCGACCTCGGCTCCGTCCAGGCGGCCCCCCACGACGCACCGGTCGAGCGCGTCGACGAGGTCCAGGCGGCGCGGCGGCCGGTGCTGCGCTGGAGTCCGGAGGCGGGCACGTGAGCGAGGGCGATCCGCGGGTGGAGCTCCAGGCGCTCCTCCAGCGCCGCTCCTTCCGGTTCGGCGACTTCCTGCTCAGCAGCGGGAGGCGCAGCGACTTCTACTTCGACGGCAAGCAGGTCACCCTCGAGGGCCGCGGTCTCTACCTCGCCTCGCGGCTCATCCTCGACCGCTGCCGCGAGCTCGAGGTGAGCGCGGTGGGCGGCCTCACCGTCGGCGCCGACCCGATCACCGCCGGCGTCATCGCACTGAGCGGCACCGACCCGATGCCGCTGCGCGGGTTCATCGTCCGCAAGGAGGCGAAGCAGCACGGCACCGCCCGGGCGATCGAGGGGCCGTCGCTCGGCCCCCACGACCGCTGCCTGCTCGTCGACGACGTGATCACCAGCGGCTCCGGATTCCTCACCGCCCTCGAGCACGTGCAGGCCACCGGCGCCGAGGTGGTCGAGGCGCTGGTCCTCGTCGATCGCGAGGAGGGGGGCGCCGACGCGCTCGCGGCCGCCGGGCTGAGGCTCCACGCGCTCTTCAAGCGCAGCCAGTTCCCGGCCCCGGCGAGCGCCTGACGGCGGGGCCGTGCCCCTCTTCCGCCGCCGCGGCGACCGGCCTCCCGAGCCGTCCCTGCAGTTCACCGTCGGGACCCGCGACCACCGGGTGACCGTCGGCGGCGCCGAGCGGGGGGTGACGATGCTCGACGAGCTCCGCGGCTACATCGCCTCCGTCACCGGCCCCGCCGCCCTCCCCGGGCCCGACGGCCGGGATTCGGTCGCGGTGCTCAGCGCCAAGATGGATCACGCCGAGATGGTCACAGACACCGTCTCGGCGGTCGTGCTCGCCCTCGAGGAGCTCGCCGAGCAGGGGGTGGTGCCGGACGGCGCGGTCCCCCCGCCACCGCGGCTCGCCTCGCCCCCGGCCTCCGAGGGCCACTACGCCTACATCCAGGAGACCCACCGCCGCGCCGAGGCCCGGATGGAGTGGCTCGAGCAGGCCGACGCGGTACTCCGCGAGCACGCCGCCGCCCTGCTTTCGCCGGCGGTCAGCGGATGATGATCCCGTGACTCGGGGCGGGGGTCGGGCTCGCGCTCGGCTCCGGGGTCGAGGTCGCCTCCGGGCTCGGCGTCGGGGTGCCGGCCGAGCCGGGCGAGGTCGAAGGCGAGGGCGACGGAGAGGCGGTCGCACCCGGAGACGGCGAGGCGCTCGCGGCGGGGGTGGGCGAGGGGACGGGGGAGGCCTGGCGGTGGCCGATCACCCCGGTCTGGTAGAGGATGCCGACGGTCCCGCCGATCGCCGTGATCATGGCCGCGACCCCGGTGATCACCTGTGCGCTGTTCTGGCCGGCCTGCGCCGGCCTCCTGGGAGTGGTCACGAGCAGGCCACCCTACCAGCCCCCTGAGAAACGTCGCTCTACTGCTCGGACGGTCGGGGCCGGCCTCAGGAGGGGACGCCGGGGATCAGCTCCGCCATCCGGCCGGGGGCGGGGAGCACCGCCGGTCCCGGCACCGCGTGGAGCCCGAGCGGGCCGAGCACCTTGGCCTCGAAGGAGGCAGGCGTGTCGGCTCCCTCGATGCGCACCCGGCTCAGCGAGAACTGCTGCCAGGGCGCCTCGGAGCTGCCGTAGAGCGTCGTCACCGCGTCCTGGAAGCCGGCCGCGACCACCATCGCCTGGACGGCGCGCGAGGTGTCCCCGTACGGGAAGGCGAAGTCCGCGACCGGCTGGCCGCTGAGCCGCTCGAGCACCTCCCGGGACACCTCGATCTCGACCCTGGCGAGCGCCGCCGGGGTGTGGGCGAGGGCGATGTGGTGGACGGTGTGGGCGCCGATCGTCATCCCCGCAGCGGCCGCCGCGGCGACGTCGGCGGCGGTCATGTACCCGGGGTGCCCGACGAAGCCGCTGACGACGAACACCGTGGCCGTGAAGCCGTCGGCCTCGAGCACCGGCAGGGCGGCGGTGCTGAAGTCGCGGTAGCCGTCGTCGAAGGTGAGCACCACCGGGTGGGCGGGGAGACGTCGGCCGCCGCCGAGGGCGGCGACGACGTCGCCGAGCGAGACGGTGTGGACCCCGGCGCGCTTCAGCGCCGCCATCTGGGCGGCGAAGTCGCGCGGGCTCACCGAGAGGCTCGCGCCGAGGGGGTCGCGGGCGCCGGGGCCGACCCGGATGTAGTGGTACATGAGGATCGGCACGGTGAGCCGGGGCCCGGAGCGGCCGCGGAGGTCGGGGGCGCCGTGGGGCAGGGCGCCGGGCGCCCCGTCGGGGAGGAGCAGGTCGGCGAGGGGCACCCCGGCCGCCGCCGAGACGTCCTCGAGGACGGCGTCGGGGGAGGGAGTTGGGGCGACGGGGGCGGCGTCGGCGGTCTGAGGGACGGTCCCGGTGCCGGTCCCGTGGAGGGCGCCGGCGAGGGATGCGGCGACCGCGACGGCCACGGCGACGCCGAGACGCGCGGGCCGGCGGCCGGGGATGAGAGGGCGCGGCCACACCCGCACGAAGGGCATGGCGGGGATCGTATGTTCGCCCCCGTCGAGGACCTGCTACCGCCCGCTCACGGTCGTTTGACAGCACGTTGGAGGGGGTGTCGCGGCCCCTTCGACCGGTCCGCCCCAACCGGTGGGGGGAGGCGGCCCGATCCCCACATGTGCTAGGGTCGCCCGGACGCGGCCGGTTCAGCCCTCTCATCCGCCGCCCGTCCATCCTTGGCGCCCCGGAGTAAGGACCGGAGGCCGGGGGTGGCGAACCCACCCGAAATCGCGGTGGATGTCACAGGGCTCGTACAAGCGTCGTGTCCGCGAAGTGCGCGTGCACCGAGAGGCGGGACCACACCTTTGGGAGGTATCTATTTGCGGTTGCCACAACGAACGCGGGGCATCATCGCGGGACTGTTCGTCCTGCTGATGGCTCCGATCTTCACCGTCGTCGCCCGGAGCCACCTGGCCGCGGCGACAGTCTCTCAGCCGGTGAGCTACATCGCCCCGGCAAGTGCGACGGTCCTCGAGCGCTCGATCAAGCCGCTCCCCGTCCACGATCCCCAGGTGGGCCTTCCCGATCCGACGGCCACTCCGGCCCTTCCCGTGCTGAGCCCGCCCCCGAGGCCGCCCAAGCTTCCGCACCCGGCGACCACCCCGGCGGCCGCGCTGGGCCTGCCGATCGGACCACCACCCGCACCGGGCTCCATCGAGGCCATCATCCGTGACGCCGCATCGCGCCACGGGGTCTCGCCCGATTGGATGGTGAAGATCGCACGCTGCGAATCCGGTCTGCGCCCCCACGCATTCAATCCCGTGGGGCCGTATTACGGGATCTTCCAGTTCCTGATGTCCACGTTCCGCGCCCATGGCGGAACCGACATCTGGGATCCCTACCAGCAGGCCGAGATCACCGCGACGATGCTGTCCCACGGCGGCGCCCGTGCCTGGGGCTGCGCCTGACGGACTGACCCACTCCCGGACCCGGGCCGCCACCCGGAGCCGGTGATGTCGCAGACTCCGCGCGTGAGCGCGGATACCTCGAGCGCCGTCGACCACCTGCGCGAGACGCTGGTGACCCGCCGGCCCGCCTACCAGGGGAAGCTGCTCCGCGTCTACGAGGACGAGGTGCGGCTCCCCGACGGGCGGCCGGCGCGGCGCGAGATCGTGCACCACCGCGGAGCGGTCGCCATCGTGGCGACCGACTCCGCCGGTGGGATCATCCTCGTCCGCCAGTGGCGGCACGCCTGCGAGGGGGCCCTCTGGGAGGTCCCGGCGGGGACTCGCGAGGAGGACGAGGACCCGGCGGTCACCGCCCGCCGCGAGCTCGAGGAGGAGACCGGCTACACCGCGGAGCGCTGGCGGCCGCTCGGACAGGCCTGCGTCTCCCCCGGGTACTCCCGCGAGCTGCTCTGGTTCTTCCGCGCCGAGGGGCTGACGCCCGGCCGCGCGGCGACCGACCCCGACGAGCTCCTCGACGTCCGCGCCTTCCGGCCGTCGGAGATCGGCGAGCTCGCCCGTCGCGGGCTCACCGACTGCAAGACCCTCGGCGGCCTCGCCCTCGCGGGCCTCCTGCCCGCGCTCGAGGATGTGGGGTGACCGGCGCCGCGGGCGAGCCCGACAGCATCGTCCAGCGGGCGATCGAGAGCGTCCTCGAGCAGATCCCCGACCTGGGGGGCGACGCGGTCGACCCCGAGAAGTCGGCCAAGTACCAGCCCTGGGCGGACACCGTGGCGCCGCCGTCGAAGAACAAGCGGCCGCTCAGCGAGCTGCTCGCCGAGTACGCCGCGCGGGTCGCCGCCGACCCCGACGCGGTCGCGGGGACGCCGAACGCGAGGCACCCGGTGGCGGCCTTCTTCGACCGCTTCGGGCCGTCGCGCCGCCAGGGCGGACGCCGCCGCGGCCGCGGCGGGCGTGGCGGTGGCCAGGGCGCCCCGGCGGTGCCGGCAGGCCAGCCGTCGCAGCAGCAGCAGCGCCCGCGGCCGCCGCAGCGCCAGGGCGCGACGCCGGAGCCGCCCCAGCAGGAGGGGGCGGGAGGCGGCCGTCGCCGTCGCCGCCGCCCGACGGGCCGGCGCCGCCGGGGCGGAGGCGGCGGTGGCGGGGGAGGGGGCGGCGCCCAGGGCGGCTCACCAGCACTCTCTCAGCGCCGCGACGACGCGCTCGACGCCGGCGCCGTCGATCCCGGCGTGGAGCGGGAGTCGGATCAGCCGGTCGCAGACCTCCTCGGTGACCGGGCAGTCGCCCGGGCGCCCGCCGAGCCGCCGGCCGGCCGGCGAGAGGTGGAGCGGCTGGTAGTGGACGGCGGCCTCCACCCCGCGGACGCCGAGGCGGTGGATGAGCTCCGCGCGCCCCCCGGCGTCGGGGAGGATGAGCCAGAACACCGTCCAGGCCGGCAGGCAGCCGGGCGGGACGGCGGGGATCCGAACCCCGCGCTCTGCGGCCCAGCCTCCGAGTGCCTCCCGGTATCCCTCCCACACCGCCCGCCGGCGCTCCAGCAGTCTCGGGAGCGCCTCGAGCTGGGCGCAGAGCACGGCGGCGAGGAGGTCGGACGGCGCCCAGCTCGATCCCGGCTCCTGCCAGGTGTAGACGTCGACCTCCCCGCGGAGCATCCGGTCGCGGTCGGTGCCCCGGTCGCGGAGCACCCCCGCCCGTGCCACGAGACCGGGGTCGTTGGCCACGAGCGCGCCGCCCACCCCGCACCCCGCCGCCTTGGTGGCGTGGAAGCTCAGGGCGGCGAGCCGCCCGATCGAACCGAGCGCCTGGCCGTGGCGCCGCCCGCCGAGCGCGAGGGCGGCGTCCTCGATCACCGACGCGCCCGAGCGCTCCGCCACCGCGGCGATCGCCTCCATCTCGCAGCCGACCCCGGCGTAGTGGACCGGCACGACCGCCCGGGTGCGCGCGCCGGCGAGGCGCTCGAGGTGGGTCTCGTCGAGGCAGAGGGTGTCGAGGCGGACGTCACAGAACACCGGCCGCGCCCCGCGGAGCGCGAAGGCGGAGGCGGTGGAGGGGAAGCTGAAGGCGGGCACGACGACCTCGTCGCCGGGCCCGACGCCGGCGAGCAGCGCGGCGAGCTCGAGGGCGTGGGTCCCCGAGGTGGTGAGGAGCACCCGCCCGCCCCCGAGCATCCCCTCGAGGAGCGCCTCGCAGCGGCGGGTGAAGGGCCCGTCGGCGCCGAGGTGCCCGCCGGCGAGCGCCGCCTCGAGGTTGCCGAGCTCGGCGCCGGTGAGGGTGACGCGGTTGAGCGGGATCGGCGCGGGCGGCTCCATGGGTCCATCGTGGCGTCGCCGGTAGACTCCACGCTGTGCTCGAGGTCCTCCGCCGTGTCGCCAGCGGCGAGCTGAGCCCCGAGGAGGCGGCGGACCTGCTGCGCGGCGAGGGGGTGGAGAGGCTCGGCGACGTCGCCGTCCTCGACCTCGCCCGGCGGAGCCGGACCGGCATCCCCGAGGTCGTGCTCGCCGGTCCGAAGCATCCCGACGAGGTCGTGGAGATCGCCGGCGCCCTCCTCGAGCGCACCGGCTCGGCGTGCCTGAGCCGGATGCGGCCGCGGCACCGCCGCGCCGCCGAGGCGCTCGTCGCCGGCCGCGGCGGGCGCCTCGTCGCCTATGGCCGCCGGTCCTGCCGGCTGCTCGCCGCCGGCGCCGCCGACCCGCCCCTGCAGGGGCTCGTCGGCCTCCTCGCCGCCGGCACCTCCGACCTCGAGCCGCTCGCCGAGGCGAGGATGGTCTGCGAGGCGGCGGGATGCGCCACGACGACCGCGCTCG
>DATKEY010000445.1:0-8249 GCA_035544475.1 Candidatus Dormiibacterota bacterium
CGTTCTCGACGGTTCATCGTCGATGTCGGCGACATTTGATAGTGTCCAAGTTGGCAGCGTCGCGTACGAGAGCCTCAGCATTCACACGACGGATCACTTTTCGACCGGCTCAACGCGAGTGCCCACACGTCGGTCGGCTCGTTACTGCTACTTCAGCCAATGGCACCTCATAAAGAGCAACCCTGTATCCGGTGATCGCCGGTACGGCGTCTTCATCTACAACGCATGTGCCAGCGACCGCCAGGTCTTCCCGACCCCCGCGGATCCCCGCTTTGGCTCCTGCAACAACGACGACACTCACCACGCATCCGCCCAGTACTCCCTCTGCCCCGTCCTCCAGTCCCACCACGTCCCCGCCGGCCTCGCCCCGCACGAGTGCGACGCACTCTCCGTCGCCTCCACCTCTCTCAGCGCCACCGTCACCCCTCCCACGTACGACCCCCGCACACCCACCCTCCTCACCGCCACGACCACCTTCGCCACCAACATCGCGGAGCGCCTCTCCGACGGCACCTGCCTCGCCAACCTCGACTGGCGCGACACCGCCTGGTCGATGCGCTGGTCCGACGGCGCCACCGACTCGCGACCCGGCAGCGGCAAGCAAGGCATCACCGACGCGCACCTCGTCGCCCCTCACCCCACCGGCCCGGCCACGACCAGCGCCGCCGACGTCACCGCCGTCGCCTCCCTCCACCTCACCGGCGACGCCGTCGACTTCGACGACGCCGGGTCACCGACGATCGTCCACCGTCAGGCCGACGTCCAGCTCTCCAACCACGGCACCTCGGCGGCCATCCTCCCCGGCGCCGCGTACACCCCGCCCCAGCTCACCGTCGCCGCCGTCCCCGTCGGCCAGCGCGGCGACGGCACCATCCCGCCTCCCGACCCGCGCCAGCCCCCGCTCACCCACGCCGACACCATCCGCGGCCGGCTCCTCGAGCTCTTCCCCCGGGTCCTCGTCGTCCGCCCCGGCACCGAGACGGTCGCCGGCGCCCCCGCAGGCAACGGCCGGACCGAGGTCGTCTCCTGGACCTACGCCGGCCCGCCGACCGACGCCCCCGCCCGAGAGGCCACAACACCCGGGCAGACCGGCCCCCCCGACCTCCCCGTCACCGTCCAGTGGAACCACGCCGAGCGGCTCGACGGCCAGCGCCGGCCCGTCGACGAGCAGGTCCCCCTCATCCTCACCGTCCGCACCACCTACCCCGACGGCCACGCCGAGGAGCAGCAGGTCACCGGCGCGATCGCCGTGAGCATCTACTACGTCGGCCTGATGGACGTCGGCTGACCCGGCCCGGCCAGGACGACCCGCCTAGAAGAGGGCCGCGTCGACCTCGTCGAGATCGTCCAGGTCGTCCAGCCCGTCGTCCCCGCCGAGGACACCCTCGGCGACCAGCAGGTCGGCGATCTCCCACGCCAGCTCGGTGTCCCCCGGCAGGAGCTCGGCGAGGGTGGCACCCCACACCTCCGGCGCCGCCAGGGGAAGGGCCGCTCCGGCTCCGGCGGCGTACGGGCACTCGCTCGGTCGAAGGCAGCGTCGGAAGTCGCCGATCACCTCCCCAGATCCCTGGGGACGGGCCTCACCGGCGCCACCCAATGCCACCACGACCTCCTGATCGCACGCTGGTCAGCCCGAGGGAACGGGGTACCTGATCTGTCTGACAACCGAGACGGCCGCGGTATTACGCTTTTGGCCGGAATTGCATGCAAATGGAGGTATCGGCGGGTTCGGTCATGCCGTCGGAGGTTCCGAGGCCCCGCCGTCGGCGCCCTGGACGACGATCCCGTCGGCCGCGATCACCTTCTCGATCCTCGTCCCGGCGAGGTGGACCCGCACCCCCGGGACCCCGGGGGCGCCGGGCTCCCAGCCGTCGGCCCAGAGCCGGCGGGCGTCGCCGAAGGTGCCCGCCTGAGCCGTGCGGCGGCCGTCGGTGAAGCCGATGAACCCGGGTTTGTTCGGGAAGCCGAAGCCGACCTCCCCACCGGTGGCGAGAAACGCGTGGACCTCGCGCAGCGGCCGATCCAGCGGCAGCAGCGCCTCCGACGCGGCGAGCGCGTCGGCGAGCGTCGGCATCTCCCCGGTCCCCGCCTGGCGGCGGACCTCGATGCGCTGGGCGTGCCGCTGGGCCCGCTCGCGGCGGCGGCGCTCGGTCGCGAGCTCGGCGCCGCGGGCCCGCAGCTCGCGGAGCTGGCGCTCGTAGGGGGACATCGCCTGCACCGTCGCCCGCTCGGCGGCCGTGAGCGCAGCGGTGACCTCGTCGAGGGCGGCGTCGTCGAGGTCGCGCAGCGCCTCGGGCTCGACCCGGTCGGGGAGGGGCGGGAGCGGGAGCGGCAGCGGCGCCGGCGCGGCCGGCGGAGGCGCGGGGGTGCTCACGCTCTCTAGGCTACGCCACGGGGGAGCCATCACCGACAGGGAGTGGGCCAGTGTCCGATCCGGTCTCCGTCCAGATCGAGGGCAGGGTCGCCCTCGTGACCATCGACCATCCGCCCGCGAACGCGATCAGCCGGGCGGTCGTCCAGAGCCTGCGCGACGCCGTGGCCGGCGCGGTCGCCGACGGGGAGATCCGCGCCCTCGTCATCACCGGCGCGGGGCAGCGGTTCTTCGCCGCCGGCGCCGACGTCAGCGAGTTCCCGGAGGCGGGCGGCGACATCGCGATCGGCGGCCAGCAGCTCACCCTCGAGATCGAGCGCGCGCCGCTGGCGACGATCGCCGCGGTGAACGGCATGGCCTTCGGCGGCGGCTGCGAGATCGCGCTCGCCTGCGACGTGCGGATCGCCGCCCACACCGCCCGGCTCGGCCAGCCGGAGATCAACCTCGGGATCATCCCCGGCTGGGGCGGCACCCAGCGGCTGGTCCGCGTCGTCGGCCAGGGCCGGGCGATGCCGCTCCTCCTGAGCGGAGACCCGGTCGACGCCCAGACCGCACTCGAGATCGGGCTCGTCTCCCAGGTCGTCGAGCCGGACGAGCTGATCCACACCGCGCTCGCGCTCGCCGAGAGGCTCGCCGCCAAGGCGCCGCTCGCGCTGGCGGCGACGAAGCGGGCCGTCCTCGACGGCATGTCCCTGCCGATCGCCGAGGCGCTCGAGGTCGAGCGCCGGGAGTTCTCCGGCCTCTTCGCGACCGCCGACGCCCGCGAGGGGGTCACCGCATTCCTCGAGAAGCGCCAGGCCGCGTGGACCGGTCGCTGAGGCCCCCATTCCTATAATCGCGCCCGACCCACTTCCACGCCGGAGGTTGCCGCGGTGACGGCCGTCCTGAGCCCTCTCGCCCTCCTTCTCCTGCTCGGCGGCGCCGTCTACCTCAGCACCATGCGGTACCGGAAGCTGTTCGGGCTGATGCAGTCCGCGTCGCGCCCCGACCCGCGCTTCGACCGCATCGGCGAGCGGATCAAGGCGCTCGGCGTCTACGTCCTCGCCCAGGCGCGGCTGCTGCGCTGGCCGTACAGCGGGGTCATGCACGCGCTCATCTTCTGGGGCTTCCTGGTCCTGCTCACCGCGATCCTGCAGGCGATCGTCGAGGCGCTGTGGCTCGGCTTCCACTTCGACGACGTCCCGCTCTCGGGCGCGCTCGCGCTGCTGCAGGACCTCTTCGCGACGCTGGTGTTGACCGGCGTCGTGATGGCGCTGATCAACCGCCTCATCGTCCGTCCGATCCGCTTCCGCGGCAGCCACTCACGCGACGCGGTGCTCATCCTCGTGTGGATCGGCTCGCTGATCACCGCGATGCAGCTCGACTACGCGACCAAGATCGCCGAGGGGAACCCCCCGGAGGCGGTCGGGGAGTGGCGTCCGGTGGCGTCGGCTCTGTCGCGGATCTTCACCGGGCTCGGCGCCCACAGCCACGCGCTCGAGATCTTCCACGGCATCTTCTTCTGGGCGCACCTGACCCTCGTCCTCACCTTCCTCGTCTACCTCGGGTTCAGCAAGCACCTCCACATCATCACCTCGACTCCGAACGTCTTCTTCCTCAACCTCGAGCCGAAGGGCGGCCTCCCGACCCCCGACTTCGAGGCCCCGGACGTGGAGCACTTCGGCACCAGCAAGCTCGAGCACCTCTCCTGGAAGGACATGCTCGACCTCTACACGTGCACGGAGTGCGGCCGCTGCCAGACCCACTGCCCCGCGTACAACACCGGCAAGCCGCTCTCGCCGAAGACGCTCATCACCGACCTGCGCGACCTCGCCTACGAGAAGCTCGCCGGCGGCTACGCCGCGTCGACGCACCACGCCCATCAGGTCGAGGGCGGGATGTGGGTCACCGCGGAGAACGGCCACGGCGACGGCGCCGCCCTCCCCGGGCACTTCGAGCCGTCGTGGCTCGATCCCGAGCAGGTCGCCAAGGCGGTCGAGAAGGTGGGCGGCGCCGAGCGTCCGCTGATCGGCGGCACCATCCTCGAGGACACCCTGTGGTCGTGCACGACCTGCGGGGCGTGCATGGACCAGTGCCCGGTGCTCATCGAGCACGTCCCGAAGATCATCGACATGCGCCGCTACCTCGTCCTCGAGGAGTCGCGCATGCCCAAGCAGGCCGAGCAGGCGCTGCGCGGCGTCGAGAACCAGAGCAACCCCTACGGCCTCTCCCAGCAGACCCGCGCCGACTGGGCGAAGGACCTCGACGTGTCCTTCATGAAGGACCGGCCGGACGCCGAGTACCTCTACTGGGTGGGCTGCGCCGCGTCCTTCGACGACCGCGCGAAGACGATCGCCACCGCGGTGGTGAAGATCCTCAAGGCCGCGGGCGTCGACTTCGCCATCCTCGGCACCGAGGAGCGGTGCAACGGCGACCCCGCGCGGCGCATCGGCAACGAGTACCTCTTCCAGGAGCGGGCGAAGGAGAACGTCGAGCTGCTGTCGAAGTACGGGGTGAAGAAGGTCATCGCGCCCTGCCCGCACTGCTTCAACACCTTCAGCAACGAGTACCCGAACTTCGGCGGTCACTACGAGGTGATCCACCACAGCCAGCTCATCCGCCAGCTGCTCGAGTCCGGGCGGCTGACGCTCACCCACCCGCTCGGCGCGACCGTGACCTACCACGACTCCTGCTATCTCGGGCGCTGGAACGACATCTTCGCCCCGCCCCGGGACATCCTCGAGAAGATCCCCGGTCTCACCCTCGTCGAGATGGCGCGCAGCAAGAGCGAGGGGATGTGCTGCGGCGCCGGCGGCGGCCGCATGTGGATGGAGGAGGGGCAGCCGCGGGTCAACCACCGCCGGGTGCAGCAGGCGGTCGCCACCGAGGCGACGAAGGTCGCCACCGCCTGTCCCTTCTGCCTGGCGATGTTCGAGGAGGGCATCTCCTCGGAGTCGCTCGGCGACCGCCTCGCGGTCGACGACATCTCCGTCTACGTCGCCGCCGCCCTCGGCTGACCGTCCGCTACGGCGTCGGAGTCCCCGAGGGGGATGGGGCGGCCGTCGCGGTCGCCTCGCCGCCGGTGCAGGGCTGGGGGGAGGTGGCGAAGGCGGGGAACGTCGGCGACGGGGTGACTCCCACGGCCGGCGACGTCGAGGGCGACGGGCTCGGGCTCGGCGTCGCGCTCGGGCAGGGCGCCGGGGTCTCGGTGCCGGTGAAGCTCAGGCTCGCGTTGATCGTGTCCGCGACCTGGTCCAGGGTGACGAACTGGGCCTGTCCGTGGGCGACGTAGCTGAGCGTGTAGCCGATGCCGTCGTGGAAGAAGGCGTAGAGCACGGTCTGCGCCGGCTCGCCCGTGCTCGAGTACGTGAACTTGATCATCAGCCCGGTGGCGCCGGCGATCTTCGCCGTCGTCGCCTCGGGCGGGGTCGCGGGCACGCCGGTGTCGTTGATCCCGCTGTCGTCCGTGTAGTGGCCGGCGATCAGCTGGGCGAGGCTGTCGCTGTCGGTGATCCGCCGCAGCGTGACGATCATCCGCTGGGTGGGGTCGCTCACCACGTACGACGGTGGCGGGCTGTCGGTCTGGGGCGAGGCGTTCCAGGCGAGCGGCCGGCGCAGGCTCATCGGCGCCACCGGCTGGGCGGTGTCGCGGGTGAAGCTGAGGACGTCCTCGATGCTCGGCGGGTGACGGGTCACCACGAACAGGCTGGCGGCGGCGGCGAGGATGAAGGGGAGCAGTCCGATCGGGACGAGCCAGGCCCCCTGGACGCGGCGTCCCCCCGTCTCGAGATGCGGCATCTCCGGCTCGGCGGGCCGGCGGTAGCCGCATCGGCGGCAGACCAGCAGCCGCCTGCGGCCGGTTGGGGTGAACCGGTAGCCGAGCAGCGCCAGGAAGCGCATCTCGTCGACCACGTCCTGGGAGGCGTGCTCGTGGCAGTTGGGACAGTCCAGCCACCCGCCACCGCGGACCCGGTCGATGCTGCGAATCCCGGCCACGAACACGGCGGCGGATTGTAGGCCTCAGCCGCTCGAGCGGATGAGGGGGAGGGGATCGACGGGCATCTGGCCCTGGCGGACCTCGAAGTGGAGGTGCGGCCCGGAGCTGTTCCCGGTCGAGCCGCTGAGCCCGATCACCTGCCCGGTCGCCACCCTCTGCCCGGCGGTGACGCCGAGCTGGGAGAGGTGCCCGTAGAGGGTGAACAGGTTGCCGCCGTGATAGATGAGGACGTAGGTGCCGTAGCCGACCGGCTTGCCGTCGGGTCCGGTGTTCGTGGTGGCGAGGACCACCGTGCCGGCGTCGGCGGCGCGCACCGGGGTACCGGTGCCGACGCCGATGTCGAGGCCGGTGTGGAAGTGCTGGTAGTAGACACCCTGGAAGGTGAAGGGGAACTCGAGGCTGAAGTCGGTGGGGCCGAAGAGCTGGGTGATCGGCCCCGTCGCGGGCGGGTAGAGGTGCCCGGGGGCGAGCGAGACCGATCCGCCCGCGGCCTCGATCGCGGTGCGCTCGGCGCGGGTGACGGCGATCTCCTCGGCGAGCTCGGCGGCGCTGCTCGCGTCGCCCGGGACGAGGTCGGCGATCACGACCGCCAGGCCTCCGTTCGCGTGGTAGACGAGCCGCAGGTCGGGGGCGTCGGGGCCGAGGTCGGCGCCCGGCGCGGTCGGGTGGGCGCTCGAGACCTGGTACTGGAAGCCGCCGTAGGAGGTGCTGACCATGATGCTGTCGCCCACCGCCGGGGTGGGGACGAGCACCGCCGGACCGGCGACGAGCAGCATCGAGCGGGGCTCGCCCGGGTAGCCGGTTCTCGCGTCGTGCCCGACCTCGTCGGGGTTCTCGCTCAGCCCCTCGACGAGGTTGACCGGGGTCGAGACCCGGGGCAGGCGCAGCTGGGCGAGCACCGAGCCGTCGGCGAGGCGGGGCCGCAGGCTCAGGATGTGGGCCGAGGCGCCCCCCGCCGCAGTGAGCTGCTGGGCGGCCGGCGAGGCGGTCGCGACGAGGGGTGCGGACGCCTTCGGGGCGGCGTGCCGGGACGCGCCGGCGGTGGTGACGGCGAGGATCCCGGCGACGGCGGCGCCCACGGCGCCGAGCGCCATGAGCGTCCGGCCCGCGCGGAGACGGCCGGGCAGGAGAGCTGGGGGCATGCCACCAGGTACGACGGCGGAACCCTCCAACCCCTTGCGGTCCGCGGAGACGTAGGGCGGAGTTGACCGCTCGGGCGGTGGCTACATTACACTGCGGCGGTCCCGTGCGTGTGGGGCGGCGGGCCGGCGGCGGGTAGTGGCAGGAGGATCGACGGTGGCTGTCGCGGATGGCCGCGCCCGCCCGGCCGTTCTGGACGACCCTGACGGGAACGTAGAGAGCGATGCCTGAGGTGGTGCTCGCCTCCGGCGACGAGGCAAGCGGGCTGGCGAACATGCTCGGCACCCTGCTCGCCCAGAACGTCGAGCGTCACCCCGAGAAGTACCGCGACTTCCGCAACGTCAACGCCTCGGTGGTCTTCGACATCACCGACCTCGGATCGGCGGTGACGCTGAGCTTCGCCGGGGACACCTGCACCGTCCACGAGGGCGCGGTGGGCCGTCCGCGGGTGCGGCTGCGCACCGACTCGGCGACGCTGATGGGCTTGAGCCAGGTGCGTATCGGCGCGCTCGGGCTGCCGAACTACGTCGACCCCGCCGGGCGCGCGATGCTCCAGGCGATGGCGAAGGGCAGGCTGCGCATCCAGGGCATCCGGCACCTGGTGACACTCAACCGGGTGACCCGGTTGTTCTCCGTGGTCTGAGGGGGGATCCGATGTCCGAGGGGAGGCTCCTGGTGCTCGGTGCGGGCACGATGGGATCGCAGATCGCTCAGCAGGCGGCGCTCTGCGGCGTCGAGGTCGACCTCGTCGACATCTCGACC
>DATKEY010000446.1:0-5468 GCA_035544475.1 Candidatus Dormiibacterota bacterium
CACCCCCGTGCCGCGGGTGAGGGTGAGGATGCTGCTGCGCAGGCCGATCAGCGCGCGCGTCGGCGCGTGGTAGGTCAGCCGCACCCCGCCGCCCGCGTCGGTGCGCATCGACCGCAGCTGGGCGCCGCGCGCCCCGAGCGCCTCGGTGACCGCGCCGACGTGGTCCTGATGGGTGTCGATGACGCACTCCTCGACGGGCTCGAGGGTGTGCCCGTCCTCCTCCCGGGTGATCACCTGGGGTCGCGACACCTCGAACTCGTAGCCCTCGCGGCGCATCGTCTCGATGAGCACGGCGAGGTGGAGCTCGCCGCGGCCGCTCACCTCGAAGACGTCGGCGGTCGCGCCGTCGGCGACGCGCAGGGCGACGTTGGTCATCAGCTCCCGCGTGAGGCGGGCGCGCAGCTGCCGCGAGGTGCTGCTCAGCTGCTGGTCGCGGCCGGCGAAGGGCGACTGGTTGACGCTGAACTGCATGCGCAGGGTGGGTTCGCCGACCTCGAGCCGGGGCAGCGTCTCGGGGGAGTCGGCGTCGGCGACGGTATCGCCGATGGCCGCCTCGGCGAGCCCGGTGACGAGCACGATCTCGCCCGCGGCGGCCTCCTCGACGGGGAGCCGCTCGAGCGCCTCGACGGCGAGGAGCCCGGCGATGCGCAGCCGCGGGCCGACGCCGTCGGCGGTGCAGAGCACCACGCCCTGGCCGACGCGCAGCCGGCCGCGGTGCACGCGACCGATGGCCAGGCGCCCCTGATAGGTGTCGTGGTCGAGCGCCGAGACGAGCAGCTGGAGCGGCCCGTCGGGGTCCCCCTGCGGCGGCGGCACGTGCTCGAGGATGGCGTCGAAGAGCGGTTCGAGGGTGGTGCCGGGGACGCGCAGGTCGGCGGTCGCGGTGCCCTCGCGACCGTTGGTGTAGAGCACGGGCGCGTCGAGCTGGGCGGGATCGGTGGCGAGCTCGAGGAGGAGGTCGTGGGTGGCCTCGACGGTCTCGTCGGGCCGCGCGTTCGCGCGGTCGAGCTTGTTCACGACGATGATCGGTCTGAGCCCCAGCGCGAGCGCCTGGCGGAGCACCACCCGGGTCTGGGGCATCGGCCCCTCGGCGGCGTCGACGAGGAGCAGGCAGCCGTCGGCCATGCCGAGCACGCGCTCGACCTCGCCACCGAAGTCGGCGTGCCCGGGGGTGTCGATGATGTTCAGCTTCACCCCGCGATAGCGCACCGAGGTGTTCTTCGCGAGGATGGTGATCCCCTTCTCACGCTCGAGGTCGTTGCTGTCGAGGATGAGCGTGCCGACCTGCTCGTGCGCGGCGAACACGCGCGACTGCTTGAGCATCGAGTCGACCAGGGTGGTCTTCCCATGGTCGACGTGGGCGATGATCGCGACGTTGCGCAGGTCGTCGCGGGGTGCGAGGGTCACGGCCGCATGCTACATGCGATGCGGGGAGGGGGCGGCGTCAGCCGCCCCCTCGTGGTCCGTGACACTTCGTGGGACTACTGGCCCTTGGGGCGTTCGGTGAGGGTCGCCTGCAGCTTGAGGGTGTCGCTGCCGCGGCGCACCGTGAAGCTCACCGAGTCCCCGACGTGGTACTGCTGGATGAGGCCGCCGAGGGTCTGGCCGTTGTCGATGTCGAGCCCGTTCACCGCCACGAGCACGTCGCCACTGTGGAAGCCCGCCGAGGCGGCGGGGGTCCCGTCGACGACCTTGGTGACGAGCACGCCCGGCCCGGTGAAGGGCTGGCCGCTCTCGGTGGCGTCGATCGCGGTGAGGTAGGAGATCCCGAGGAAGGGATGCTTCACCGGCTGGCGCGCGATCAGCGCCTGGGCGACGTTCTGGGCGACGTCGCTGGGGATGCTGAAGCCGATCCGGCTGGTGTTGCCGGCGACGGCGACGTTGATCCCGACGATCCGTCCCTGCATGTCGGCGAGGGGGCCGCCGCTGTTGCCCGGGTTGATCGAGGCGTCGGTCTGGAGCACGTCCTGGAGCGTCTCGGGGGACGCCGACGTTCCGGACCCCGCCTGGATGGTGCGGTGGAGCGCGCTGATCACCCCGACGGTCACCGAGCCGTCGTTGCCGAGCGGGCTGCCGATGGCGACGACCTGCTGCCCGACCTTCAGGTCCGCCGACTTGCCGAACACGGCCTGCGGCAGGCTGGTGTCCGCCACGGAGATCACCGCCAGATCGTCGAAGCTGTCGGTGCCGACCACCGTCGCCTTGAGGTTCTTGCCGCCCGGCATCACCAGGTCGAGCGACTTGGCGCCGTCGACGACGTGGTTGTTCGTGATCAGATAGGAGTTGCTGCTGTCGCGCGCGATCACCACCCCGCTGCCGAGCGATGCGCTGCCGGTGCCGGTGCCGGTGCCGGTTCCCGACTTGGCGATGATCGTCCCCACCGCGGGGCCGAGGTTCTGGGCGACGCGAACCGCGTCACCGCCGTCGGTGGATCCGCTGCTCGAGGTCGTCGGCTGGTCGTTGACGAGGATGTTGGCGGTGCGCGAGCCGGAGTCGTTCCTTGCGAACCCCGCGCCCACCAGCGCCCCGGCGGCGACGCCGACCGCGAGCATGAGGGCACCGACGACGATGAGCGGACGTCGCGATCCGCCGCCGGCGTCGCCGGCGGACCCCCCGGGAGGGGGTGGGACGCCCCACCCTGCCGGCAGGGCGGGAGCCGACCATCCCGGCGGGGCGCTGCCGGGGACGGGCGGCCCTGCCGGGGGCGGGGCCGGGGGGGCGTAGGGATCACCCCACGCCGCCGGGGGCGGCGGCGGAGGCGGCGGCACGGCCGGAGAGGGTCCGGCCGGAGAGGGCGGGGAAGGGTGCACCCCCGCAGCCGGAGGGGTAGCAGCCGGCTGCGGGGGAGTGGGGGGCGCTGCCGAGGACGAGCCCCAGCTCCAGGCGGCGGCGGGGCCGGAGCCGGCGTCCGGCGCGGCGCCGGCAGCCTCCTCGGGCGGGGTCGCCTCGCCGGGCGGCGGTGTCTGCTCGTCCGTCATGTCAGGGGTCCTGGTTCTGGCGCGAATCCGGTCGCGCCGGCCGGGTGGGCGGCCCGCGGGCCGAGGTCCATCACCGCAGTGGAGCCTAGCCATGCACGATAACCCGCCTGTAAACATGCCTGCCCCATGCCGCGGCTGACCTGCGCGCTCGGTCCGGACAGCGCCGGCGACCTCCTCGCCGGGCTGTGCGGCGGCGCCTCCGGCGCCCTCGACATCGCCGTCTACGAGATCGGCCCCTCGTACGCTTCGCTGATCGCGGCGGCCGCGTCGAGGGGGGTGCGCGTCCGCCTCCTCGTCGACGCCCACGCCGGCGCCAACGCGGCCTCCGCCCGCCTCCTCGCGGGTCGCGGCGCAGCGGAGGTCCGGGTCTGGGCGCACCGCCCCGCGGAGGCGCACTGGAAGCTGATCTGCGCCGGCGACGCGACCGTCGCGGCCGGCAGCGGCAACCTCATCGCACGCGACGCGCCCCACCCCGCCGTGGGTCGCCCCGGCACCCGGGAGTGGTGGCTCGCGGTGGACGGCGACCCCGCCCTGGCGGCGTGCGCTCGGGCCGCGCTCGAGGCGGCGTGGGGCGAGGCCGGTCCTGTTCCCGCGGCGTGGGCCGGGGCGGTGGCCGCGGCACCGCCGGTCGGAGTCCCCCGACCGGCGGTCCCCGCCCTCGAGCTCGAGGTCGACCCGGGCGCGCTCGAGCTCGTCACCGGAGGCCGGGCGGTCGCCGGGGTGCTCGAGGCACGCCTGCGCGCGGTGCGCCGCCGCGCGCTCGTCACCGTCCCCTATGTGCACCCCCACGTCCCCGCCGTCGCCACCCTGCTCGGGGGGCTCGCCGCGGCGGCCGGCCGCGGCTGCGACGCCCGCCTGCTCCTCGGCGCCCTCCCGGAGCCCGCCGACCTCGCCGCGCTCACCCGGCTCGGGCTCGCGGTGAGGGTCATGGACCCCGCCCGGTCCACGACCGGACACGCCAAGGGCGCGGTGCTCGACGGCGCGGTGATCGCCGGATCGGCGAACTGGAGCGGGGCGGGTCTCGGCGCCAACCTCGAGGCCGCGCTGGCGGTCGACGCTCCCGCCGCCGCCGGCTACTACGCGGCCGCCTTCGACCGCGACTGGGCCGCGTCGGGCTGAGCGCTACCCGGTTCCGTGGATGACGCCACCGACCAGGCCGTCGAGGAGGCCGCCGGACGGGGACGGGCTGCTCGGGGCCGGCGACGGCTGCGCCGTCTCGCTCGGGGAGCCCGTGACCGGGGCGAGGATGGCCGGGGGCGTGACCGGGACGGCGGCGAGGACGGGAGCGACGACCTGGCTCAGGCGCCGGTGCGGGTGCGGGGTGCTCGGAGCCGCCGGGGTCACCGGCGCGGACGGGGACGCGGCCGGGGAGGGCGAGGGGAGGAGGGTATTGAGCGGGAAGCCGCCGCCGAGCGGCAAGGAGGTCGGGCTGCTCGACGGCCCGGGTTGGAGCTGCGCGAGGGGGCCGGAGGACCCGACCTGTCCCGCACCGGGACCGGAGGGCAGGAGGTCGAGGCCGATCAGGGCGCCCATGGCGAGGGCGGTGGCGCCGACGACGCTCCACGCCACCCGCAGCGCCTGGCCCTGGCGACGGCGCAGGTGACGGGTGACCTGGTCGAAGTCCGAGACCACGCCGTCGACAGAGGCCTTCCAGCCCGGGTCCCCCTCGGTCACTCCGCGCCCCCGCTACCCCGCCTGTGGACACTGTTCCGAGACAGGGAGACGCGGCCGCGGCCCCGCTTCTTGCGGCGGTCATCGGACCGCGACGCGCCCTTCACATCCCTTCACAACCGTCATCTCCCCGGAACCCGTCCGGCCCGGGCGCGGCCTATCTGTCGAGCGCCTTGAGCCGTGCGGTCGCGTAGTGGGAGAACTCCTCGTCCCCGGAGCCGGCGGCGAACCGGAACGCCCGGCGCGCGCCCTCGATGTCGCCCTGCCGCTGGAGCAGCTGGGCCAGTTCCATCGCCGCCACCGGAGCGCCGACGGGGTCGTTGGAGTCGATGGTGCGCTGGAAGGCGGCGCGGGCGCCGTCGAGGTCGCCCTCGTCGCGGAGCAGCCCGCCGAGGGTGAAGGCCGCCCGCGCGGCGTTCGCGGCGTCGCCCCCGTCGATTGCCGTCTGGTAGGCGTCGCGCGCCGCGCCGATGTCGCCGAGCTCCTGGAGCAGGAGCCCGAGGTTGAAGGCCGCCGCCGTGGAGTGGCCGGGGTGGGCGCACGCGATCGCCCGCCGGTAGGCGTCGACGGCCCCGTCGACGTCGCCCTCGGCGTCACAGAGCTGGCCGAGGGAGAAGAGGCCCATCGCCGCCTCCTCGGGGTCGGCGCTCGCGGCGGCGGCGAGGAAGGCCGCCCGGGCGCCCTCGAGGTCATCCTGCTCCTCGAGGATCAGCCCCCGGTCCACGTGCTCCATGCCGCCCGAGAGTATGAGGCTGCCGGAGTGGAGTCGCAGCAGGCCGGGTACGCTAGGGGGTCATGGACCTCCGAGACGAGGTGCGG
>DATKEY010000447.1:0-4585 GCA_035544475.1 Candidatus Dormiibacterota bacterium
TCCGCTCGAGGGGGGATGAGACCACCGCAGCCCCGGATCTCCGGTTCCGAAAGTGGGGATTACGGAACTACCTTGCGGCTGGTCGCGCGCTCGGGAGTCCGGGGCCGGGGATGACCGGAGCGCCGAGCGCCGTCCTGTCGCCGAGGCCGGGTGCGCATTCCCGATCCCCCATCCGATCCCCCATCCGATCGCCAACCGATCCCCCTACCGCTTATCCGGTCGGGTCGCACAAGGCTAAATCCCTTGTGGCGCAAGGGCAGTTAGCGAGTATGCGGAACCCGACTCAAGACTCCTGAGAGTGAACCGCACCGCAACGAGGAGGTGCCGCTCGCCTCTAACCCCCTCGCCCGGAATCTCTCCGGGGTAGCTGTGTTGGGCCGCGAATACGAGGGTCAATCGGTTTCAAGGGTATAGCGCCTCCAAATTGATCCGGTGAGTTCCAGTAGCAGGGCTTTAGACGCGCGGCGGGCTGATTTCGCGTACACCCCCAGAGCGAGGATGCGTGGACCTGCTCCATCTCTCTCATGAGCACAACTGTGCCGTAGATTTCAGTGTGCGTGGGTCAATGTGACCCCGGCCCGCGGGCCCGGGGCCGGCCCGCTGTTCGTGCCCGTGGACAAGGCGGGTCAGCTGACCATGCGGCGGATGACCGGCTCGGCGGTGCTCTACATGCTCCGCCGCCGGGCGGCCGCCGCCGGCGTGGCGCGGTTCTCGCCCCACGACCTTCGCCACTCCTACGTCAGCGACCTCCTCGACGCCGGCATCACCGCCCGCTGATTCCCGCGGAATCACCGCGCGCACGCTCTCGGCGAGTGGGACGAACTGCTCAGCGTCGCCGGCGCCAGCGCCAGCGGAGCCCGCGCCGGCCGTCGATGTCGGCGAGCTGGTGGAACTGGCCCATCACGGCGAGGTCGGGAGGCGGTGTTTTGCATCCGGTTGCAGCACCGGTCAACGCGCGCACGCGCGCGAGGCTGAGAGGGCCCAATCGCCCCCCCCAGCCATGACCCGGGAGGGGTGGAGAGGGGAAGGGGGGGGCCTCAGAGCTCGAGGTAGCCCGAGGCGTTGTCGTCGAAGAGCTCGGCCTCGCGGACGTAGCCCATCAGGGTGTCGAGGCGGAGGTGACCGCTCTGCGCCATGATCCGGGTGAGCGGCGCCCGCCGGCGAGCGGCCGTCGTCACCATCCCGGCGCGCAGGCTGTGGCCTCCCAGGCCGGTCGGGTCGAGCCCGGCCGCGAGGCCGGTGCGCTGTACCACCATCGCCACCACCTTGGGGCTGATCCGCTCGGCGGCGACGTGGCCGCCGCGGCGCACGTGGCGGAAGAGAGGGCCGGCCGTAGGGCGCCCGAGCACCTCGAGCCACGCCTGCACGGCCCTGACAGGGCACGTCTCGGCCGCTCGGCCGCGGAGCACGCCGACGAGGCGGCCACGGCCCTCCTGGTCCGTCTTGGACCGTCGCAGGCGGATCCGCAGCCCCGCATCGGTGACGAACTCCAGGTCGTCGACGTCGAGGGCGGCCAGCTCCGAGCGGCGCATGCCCGCCGCGTAGCCGAGCAGCAGCAGCGCACGGTCCCGAGCACCCAGGGGCGTGACGGGGTCGAGGGTGGCGAGCATGGCCCGCACCTCGTCGGTGGTGATCGCCGCCTTCTTCCGGGGCGCGACGCCATGGGTGCGCCGGACGCCGGCGAGAGCCTTGCGCACCAGGGCGGCGGAGGTCGGAGACACCGCGTGCCCGGCGGTCAGGTGGGCCGAGCGCACTGCGGCGAGCCGCCGGCCGATCGTCGACGTCGAGCGCCCGCAGGCCGCGGAGTCGGAGACGTAGTCGGCGAGCGTCTCCGGCGTCGCCGGCAGCGCATCGACGGCCCGGTCGGCGCACCAGGTGGCGAAGTGCAGCCAGTCGGCGAGGTAGGCGCGGCGGGTGTTCGATGCCTGCGCGGCGGCCAGGTAGCCGCGGGTCGCCGCGGAGACGGCGGGGGGGCTGAGGAGCGTCTCCCGGTCGACCGTGGCGAGGCTCTGAACGTCCATGCCCCCATCCTATCCGGATAGGTGCCGATAAGGCTCATTCACGGCACCTATTTACGAACCCGTCACACGCTACCACCAGGGCCTCAGCGAGCACCTGTCCGGTCGGGACCGCCGCGTAGACCCCCCTCTCCGCGGCGGCAGGCCCTACGCCGGGGGCCACGCGAGAGAATCGGCCACGCGGATCAATCTGACCGCCTCCCTACGGTCGGCACACAGTTGCACCACGATGCCGGTGCTGGCCGCCGGACCCCGTGGTACGGTCGCCTCATGCGCGCCGGCGCCCTCCTGTAGGACGTCAGAGGCGAGGCAGCGGGACGGGAGGGGAGCCGATGGACGTAGGAGCGATCGCCTCCGGAGCTGCGGCATTGCTGGCCGCCCCAGCGGCCACCGCAGCAGCGGGGGAAGCAGGGAAGTCGCTGTGGGCCAGCCTGATCAAGCTGGTGCGGAGCAAGCTCGCCGCCGACCATGACGCGACGGCCGTCGTCGAGCGGCTCGTGGCCCTGCCCACCGCCGCCCGCCAGACCGCCGTGGCGGCACTCCTCGAGGAGCGGGCTGGCCGCGACGAGGGCTTTGCTCGCGAGCTCGCCAGGCTCCTCGACGCTGCACGGACCCTGCCGGAGCTGAGCCAGATCGTGGTCAACGTGTCGGGGAACGCGATCATCGGCAAGCAAGCCAACGTCGGCACCAACCTCGGCGACATCAACCTCTGAAGATCGACGGGATGGACCTCGCGAGGGACCCACCCCAGGCGGGGGATCTCGCCGCCTGGCGCAGCTTGCAGGCCTGGCTGAGCCGAGACACTGAAGGTCAACAGGTCCTCCGGCGACTGACGACCGCACCCAACGAGGAGGCCGTCAAGGACCTGGTCGCCCTCCTCCAGTGCAGAGAGGGCGAGGCGTCAGGCCTGACCCTGAACGTCGCTGACGAGGCGGCGATCGGCAAGCTGGTCGCGATCGCCAACAACCATGGCCCCGTGTTCATCGGCTCCCCGGGGTTCGCAGTCGCGACGGCCACGGCCAGCGGCTCGGCGACGACGACCGCCGCCGCCGCGGTCTTCCGCGTGCCCCCGCGCAACCCCATCTTCACCGGCCGCGAGCAGCTCCTCACCGACCTGGACGCGGCACTCGCCTCGGGAGCCCGCACCGCCCTCGTCCAAGCCATCACCGGGCTGGGCGGCGCGGGCAAGACCCAGGTCGCCATCGAGTACGCCCACCGTCACCGCCACCACTACCGCGTCATCTGGTGGCTTCGCGCGGAGACGCCCGAGACCCTGCTCGAGGACCTGGCCGCGCTGGCCACCCCGCTGGGCTTGACCGTGCCCACCGACGCGCCCCCCGCTGAGGTCGCCGCGACCGTCCACCGCGAGCTGGAGGACACCCCCGGCTGGCTCCTCGTCTTCGACAACGCCGACAGCCTCGACGTGATCCGCGACCACCTCCCCGGCGGCGGCCACGTGCTCATCACCTCGCGCAACCCCGCCTGGCGGGCCCGGGCCACCGTGCTCGACGTCGACGTCTGGTCGCCGCCGGAGGCGGTCGCCTTCCTCCTCACCCGCACCGGGCGGAGCGACGACGCCGGCGCTGCCGCGCTGGCGCAGGCCCTCGGCCGCCTCCCCCTGGCCCTGGAGCAGGCCGGCGCCTTCATGGAGGTGAATGCGACGCCCTTCGACCGCTACCTCCACCTCTACCGACGCGGCGGCGCCCAGTTGCTCGCCCAGCATGGGCCGCGGGACTACGCCGGGACGGTGGCGACCACCTGGGGCCTGTCCTTCGACCAGGTCCGGGAGGCCTCTCCCGCGGCCGCCGAGCTGCTGGAGCTGTGCGCCTTCCTCGCCCCCGAGGCCATCCCCGACGACCTCTTCCAGCCTGGTGACCGAGGCCTTCTCCCTCCGGCGCTGAGGGATGCAGATGACCGCGACGTCGAGGAGGCCATCGGGGTGCTCCGCCGCTACTCGCTCATCCAGCGCACCGACGGAACCATCGGCCTCCACCGTCTCGTCCAGGAGGTCATCCGGGATGCCCTGGCGACGGAGGTCGTCGACGAGCGGGTCGACGCGGCTGTGCTCCTCCTCCGCGCCACCTTCCCCGAGAGCAGTGGCGACGTCCGCACCTGGGAGCGGTGCGCCCAACTCCTGCCCCACGCACTGGCCGTGACCGCTCATGCCGAGGGCCTGGCGACCGAACCCGAGGCCACCAGCTGGCTCCTCGACCGCGTGGCGGTGTACCTCCAGGGACGCGCCGAGCTCGACCCCGCCCGGCGGCTCTTCGAGCGCGCCCTCGCCATCGCCGATACCGCCTACGGGCCTGACCACCCCACCGTCGCCGCCAGCTTCGACAACAACCTGGCCAGCGTCCTCCAGGACCTCGGCGACCTGGCGGGGGCACGGCAGCTCCTCGAGCGCGCCCTCGCCATCGACGAGGCCGCCTACGGCCCCGACCATTCCGAGGTCGCCATCCACGTCAACAACCTGGCCGCCGTCCTCCGGGACCTCGGCGACCTGGCGGGGGCGCGGCGGGGCTTCGAGCGCGCCCTCGCCATCGACGAGGCCGCCTACGGCCCCGACC
>DATKEY010000448.1:0-3274 GCA_035544475.1 Candidatus Dormiibacterota bacterium
GGCTCGGCGTCGCCGGCCGCCCGCTGGTCGCCATCCTCGTGCGTGGCCACGCCGACCAGACGGCGCTCGCCGCGTGGCGGCAGAGCGGCTCGCGGGCCGTGGTCGGGAGCGCGCCGGCGGCCGCAGGCGCCGGTCCGACCCTGCCGTCGACCGGCGCCTGCGGCGGCACGTCGGCACCGGACGCCTACGCGCTGGTGACCTTCCCGAGCCTCGCCCGGTACGGCTACTCCGCCGTGGCCGCCGACGGGAGCTGGGACCTCCTTCTCCGGCGGTCGATGGTCCACTTCCGCGGCTCCTCGGCGCCCGGAGCGGCGGGCAACGGGATCATCGCCTTCCACCGCGAGCCCGGCTTCGAGCACGTCGACGAGCTCGCCGTCGGCGACACCGTGGAGGTGCAGGACCGCGCCTGCCGGCACTGGCGCTACACCGTCCGCCGCCGCTCGGTCCTCGCACCCGACCGGGTCGATCAGCTCGTCGCCACCCCGGATGCGGAGCTGACGCTGATCACCTGCGACCCCTGGTTCCGCGACGACAACCGGATCGTCTGGCAGGCGAGCCTGACCGGCCCGACCACCCCCCGGGGATCCTGAGCGTCTACCGCCCCCGGCGCCGGCGTCGGGCTCCGAGACAGAGCCCCAGGCCGGCGAGCGCGGCGCCGAGACCGCCGGCGACACCCGTGGCGTCGGAGAGCACCCCGGTGCGGGGCGTCGGCGCCCCCGTCCCCGGTGGCACCGCCGGCGCCGGGGCCGCAGCGGCCCCAGAGGGCGCCGGCGCCGGCACGGGGGCCGGAGTGGCGGCGGTCGCGGGCGCCTTCGGCGCGGCGGCCGCGGCGAGGCTCGTCGGCGCGCCCCAGATGAAGCCCTGGTCGCCCATCGTGAAGCTGAAGCCGGCGCGATCCGCGCCCGCGGTGACGATCACCAGGTAGGTGTGTCCCGCCGGGAGGACGGTGCCGGCCGCCAGGATCTGCGGCGCGCCGTTCGCGGTGGTGTCGGTGGCGGTGATCGTCGGAGCGGGGCTCTGCAGCGCCTGGCCACCGTCCTTCGAGCAGAGGAGCACCTCAAGGCGGCGGGCGGGGGCGTCGACGGCGACGAGGTAGGTCGATGTCGTCGCCTGGAGGGCGCCGGTGGGGATGCCGCAGCCGGAGCCCGCCGCGTTCACCCGGGTGGAGCCGGCGGGAAGCGTCGCGCAGATCGCGAGCACGGCGACCGCCGGCCCGAACACCCTCACCGATCCGCTCATCGTCCTTCCTCCTCCAACCGCCGGCCCGAGCATATCCGGTGGGGGAGGCGCTCAGCCGTCTCCGGGTGCCTCCGGGGGAGGGGGGCGGTCGCGGCGGCGGCGCCGGCCGCCCGGAGGGCCGTGCCCGTTGCCCGCGGCGCCGTTGCCGTTGCCGGCCTTCGGCTCCGGCTTGTACTCCTCGTGCTGGTAGCCCTTCTCGCCCTCCTTGATCCGGAGGCGCTCGATGACCACGATCCCGGCCACGGCGAACAGGACGGTCGGGATGATGGCGAAGATGATCGCGTCCACGGCCGGCCGAGCCTACCTCCCTGTGGCGGTCGGCTCCGGGGTGATGCCCGCGAGGCGGCACTCGGGCTGGACCAGCCGGGCGAGGCGGTCGTCGGCGGCGTACTCGGCGCGGCACCAGGTCCGCGCCTCGTCGCCGCAGCGGTGGATCACCCCGCCCCCCATGCTGCTCGGCTCGAGAACGTTGACGCAGCCGTTCCCGGAGGGACCGTAGTCACCTGGGTGAGTCTGAGCCCAGACGAGCGCTCCCGTCATCCCCAGGACGACTACTCCGCCGGCGGCGGCGAGGAGCACACGCCGGCGGCGGGAGAAGGGGGTCGGGGTGCGGTAGGTGTTCGCGAAGGGCACCGAGCCATCATGCAGGAACGCACATCGGAGGACCGCGATGACCACCGACCTCGCCGCCCGCGCGACCACGCTCCTCGAACTCCACCGCCCGGGACGGCCGCTCGTCCTCGTCAACGCCTGGGATGCGGGGTCGGCCCGGGTCGTCGCGGCGGCCGGAGCGCCTGCGATCGCGACCGGCAGCGCCGGGGTCGCCGCCTTCCTCGGCCGTCCGGACGGCCAGCGCCTCTCCCGCGACGAGATGCTCGCGGCGGTCCGCTCGGTCGCCTCGGCGGTGCCGCTGCCGGTGACCGCGGACATGGAGGCGGGCTACGGCGCCACCCCCGCCGACGTCGCCGAGACGGCCGGGAGGGTGCTGGCCGCGGGCGCGGTCGGCATCAACCTCGAGGACGTCGACCCCGCCGGCGCACCGGACACGCTCGTCGACCTCGACGACCAGCTCGCCCGCATCCGCGCGGTGCGTGAGCGGGCCGATCACGAAGGCGTCCATCTCGTCCTCAACGCACGCTGCGACGTGTACCTCGCGCGTGTCGGGGACGCCGGGGCGCGGCTCGGTACCGCGGTCGAGCGCGCGAACGCGTACCTCGGCGCCGGCGCCGACTGCGCATTCATCCCGGGGGTCACCGAAGCGCAGACGATCGCCGCGCTCGTCGCGGGGATCCACGGTCCGGTCAACGTCCTCGCGGCCCCCGGCAGCCCGCCGGTCGCCGAGCTCGCGGCGCTCGGCGTCGCGCGCGTCAGCGTCGGCTCGTGGCCGGCGCGCGCGGCGATCACCCTGCTCTCGCGGATCGCGCACGAGGTGCTCGACAACGGCACCTACGACGCGCTCGGCGGCGCGCTCAGCTATGCCGAGGTGCAGCGGCTCTTCGCCACCTGATCACTCTCGCGCCCCGGTGTGCGGCGGTACCCTCGACGCATACTCCCGGACTGGGTGGCCCCGAACAGGAGCGAGCAGGGTTGAGGGAACGGATGGACCCCGCGCTGGAGGAGAGGATCCGCCGGCGCGCGTACCAGATCTGGGAGGAGGAGGGACGGCCCGAGGGCCACGACGTCGAGCACTGGATCCGCGCCGTCCTCGAGCTCGCGCGCGACGGGATGGTGCGGCTGCTTCCCGACGGTGTCCTCCAGACCGACGGCGACCGCGACCAGAGGGCCAACGGGACGCGGTGGCCCGACAGGACGTGAGTGCGCCGCACGCGCACCCCGTCTGCGAGGGCGCGCGCGCGGCGCTGCGAACGCCGGCCCGTCAGCTGGCCAGGCGCTCGGGAACGTGCGGCTCGAGAGCGGCGCCGTAGCGCAGCAGGCAGCGCGCGCAGACGGCGACGTGGGTGGTGACCCTCCGCAGCTGATGCGGGCGCATCGCGTCGGGGTCCTCCATGAGCCGCGCGGTCGTGCGGCACGCGGC
>DATKEY010000449.1:0-5073 GCA_035544475.1 Candidatus Dormiibacterota bacterium
TCGGCGCGCGGGTCCATGAACTCGTACTGCTGCAGCTCGCGGATGGCGCCGGCGGGCTCGGTGGGGAGCTTGTCGAGGGTGTCGCGACGCTTGCGCGCGACCCGCTCGAGCACGCGGCGGGCCGAGTCGTCCCTGGCCTGCTCCAGCCGCTCGGTGATGCCCTCGCGCTCGGTCCGCAGCACGTTGTCGAGCTTCTCCTCGATGTCCTTGAAGATGCCGTCGAGGTTGAAGCGCTCGAGCTGCTGCTGCCGGCGGCGCCGGAGCTGCTCCATCATCTCCTCGAGCCCCAGCAGCCGCCGCCCGCCGCGGTCGCGCCAGCCCTGGCTCAGCAGCCGGCGCAAGGCCGACTCGAAGTCCCAGCCGTGGAAGACGTCCTCGCTGAGCCGCGAGAAGAGCTCCTCGACGTCGGGGCCGAGGGGGTCCTGGGTCCCGTCCCAGGAGGTGAAGCGACGCGGCCGGAAGTCGGGGTTGCTCATCCGCCGTAGATCGAGCTGCCGTCGACCGGCGTCTTGTTGAGTCGCTTGCTGAGGTGGAGGCCCTCGAGCACGAACTCGAGCGCCGCCGCCTGGGAGGCGGGGGTGGAGGGTTCCTCGAGCTTGGTAAGCACCCGCTCGAGCCCGCCGAGCTCGCGCACCACCGAGGTGTAGGTATCGGAGCCGGCGTTGTCGCTCACCTCGACGGTGAAGCCGCTGCGGTCGAAGCGCTGCACGACGTCGGCGAACTCCTGCACGGTGAAGTGGCGCCGGAAGACGTTGCTCGTCGCGGTGCGGATGATCTTCTCGAGAACGGCGGTGTCGTCGCCCTCCTCCCAGGTCTCGAGCTCGAGCTTGCCGGAGCTCGAGGCCACCAGCGAGGGCAGGTCGCTGATCCGCGGCACCGCCTCCTTCTCGCCCCTGCGGATCGCGCGGCGCAGCGCGTTGCTCGCCAGGTTCTCGTAGTTGGCGATGCTGACCCGAACCGAGACCCCGCTGCGCTGGTTGACCTGGGGGCTGCGCCGGGCCAGGTGGGTGATCTCGGCGATGATCTCCTTCATGTAGGCCGGGACACGCACCTCCGCGGGGGAGTCCTCGAAGACGGTGTGCTCCTGCTCGACGATGGCGATCTCGTGCTCGAGGGTGCGCGGGTAGTGGGTGCGGATCTGCGCCCCGAAGCGGTCCTTGAGCGGGGTGATGATCCGCCCCCGGTTGGTGTAGTCCTCGGGGTTGGCGGTCGCCACCACGTAGACGTCGAGGGGCAGGCGGATGCGGTACCCGCGGATCTGCACGTCGCGCTCCTCGATGACGTTGAGGAGACCCACCTGGATGCGCTCGGCGAGGTCGGGGAGCTCGTTGATGGCGAAGATCCCGCGGTTGGTCCGCGGCACCAGGCCGAAGTGGATGGTGAGCTCGTCGCTGAGGTAGCGACCCTCGGCGACGCGGATGGGATCGACCTCGCCGATGAGGTCGGCGATGCTCGTGTCCGGGGTGGCGAGCTTCTCCGAGTAGCGCCGCTCGCGCCCCAGCCAGCTGATCTGCGTCTGGTCCCCGTGCTCGGCGACCAGGTCGCGGCAGCGGCGGCAGATCGGGTTGTAGGGATCGTCGTTGATCTCGCAGCCGGCGATCGCAGGGATCTGCTCGTCGAGCAGCGACGCGAGAGCGCGCACCAGCCGGGACTTCGCCTGGCCGCGCTCACCGAGCAGGACGATGTCCTGTCCCGCGAGGATCGCGTTCTCCAGCTGCGGAACAACGCTGTCGTCGTACCCCCGGATGCCGGGGAAGAGGGGCTCACCGGAGCCGAGCTTGCGGATCAGGTTCCGACGCAGCTCCGCCTTGACGGAGGCGACGCCGTACTCCGAACGCCGCAGGTCGCCGACGGTCTGAGGAAGACTAGCCATCCCGGTGAGCGTACACCCCGATCGCTGTCGCTGCGGCGGGGCCTCTGCTCACGCCGGGACCATTCCCTCGCCGCGACGGGCGCGGCGGGTCTCGCGCATGCGGCACACCAGCCGCTCCGCGAGGCTGGGGTCCTGGCCGAAGTGGAGGTTGAGGAAGGAGGCGACGAGGTCGCGCTCGACCCAGCCCTCACAGCCGAGCGGCTCGCCGTCGGAGTCGTGCACCGACCAGGCGGGGCTCGGACGGCTGCCCTCGATCGTCCCCGGACCGACGAGCGAGCACGCGTGGTACTCGTGGCCGCGCAACCGCGAGCCCGCGCCGCCGAGCATGCAGTCCTCGAGCAGCCGCAGGGTGCGGTACCCCGCCTTCGGCGTCGCCGAGCGGGTCGCGACCTCGACCGGCACGAGCCCGGCCATGTCGTGGACGGTGCCGTCGGCGGTGCGCAGCGTACGCCCCAGGAGCATCAGGCCCCCGCACTCCGCGTAGATCGGCATTCCCTGCGCGTGCACGCGATGCAGCGCCTCGAAGAGCGCCGAGTTGGCGCTGAGGCGGGCGGCGAAGACGTCGGAGAATCCGCCGCCGAGGTAGAGGCCGTCGAGCTCGCGGGGGAGGGTCTCGTCGAGCGGCGAGAAGGGGACGATCTCTGCGCCCGCCTCCTGGAGCAGCTCGAGATTCTCCGGGTAGTAGAAGCAGAACGCGTCGTCGAAGGCGACCCCCAGACGCACGCAGTCGGCGTCGTCTTCGCACGGCCTGGCGGTGGTGGTGAGGGCCGGCAGCGGCTCTGCCGCGGCCATCAGCCGCTCGATGAGCTCGAGGTCGCAGTGGCGCTCGACGGCGTCGCCGACCTGCTCGATCGCGGCGTCGATGCGCGGCGCCTGAGCGACGGGGAGGAGCCCCATGTGCAGCTCGGGGATGCCGATCGCCTTGTCGGCGGGGAGCGCGCCGAGGACCGGCAGGGTCGCGTAGCCCCAGACCGCGTCCTCGATGAGCCGGCGGTGATGGTCGCTGGCGACGTTGTTCAGCACCACCCCGAGCAGCCGCAGCCGGGGGTCGAGCTGGCGGACGCCGAGGGCGATCGCCGCTGCGGTCTCGCCCATCGCGGCGGCGTCGACGACGAGGATCACCGGGCAGCGGGCGATCCGCGCGAGCTCCGCGGTGCTCCCCGGGAAGGGATAGGCGCCGTGCTCCTCGTCGGGTCCGCGTCCGTGGCCGTCGTAGATGCCGTTCGCCCCCTCGACGACCGCGCAGTCGGAGTCGATCGCCCCCCGGGCGAGGGAGCGGCGGACGCCCTCGGCACCGAGCATCCAGGCGTCGAGGTTGCGGCAGGGACGGCCGCTCGCATGGGCGAGGTACGCGCAGTCGAGGAACCCGGGGCCGACCTTGTAGGTCTGCACGCTGCGGCCGCGGCGGCGCAGTGCCGCCACCAGACCGAGCGTCACCGTCGTCTTGCCCGTGCCCGAGCTGACGCCGGCCACAACCAGCCGGGGGAGTCGAACCTCGTCGATCATGCGTGTCTCCGGACTCGGCGTTGCGTAGGCGGCGGCCCCCCCGCGTACCGGACCCCGGCCCGCTGTGACGCTAGCACCGGTCGGGGAAGCTGTAAAGGAAGAACGCGTCAGAGGCACCCCGCACGGGCACCTTGAAGCCCGTACCATGGCGGCATGAGGGGCACCGCGTGGACGCGGCTGACGGTCGCGGCGATGTCGGCCCTGGCGCTCGCGGGGTGTGGGCAGCCGCAGAACGCGAAGCCCGTCACCGCGAGCCTCCCGAAGGTACAGGCCCCGGCGACCACGCCGGAGCCGCAGCCCTCTGTCCCCGCGCCGGCGCCCGCCCCGCCGCCGCTCGTCGATCCGGCGCTGCCCCTGACCGCCCCGGCGGTACCGATCCCGTTCACCTTCGTCGCCCCGACGGTGGGGATCGATGCCCCGGTCCTCGCGGTCGGCCGCACCGCGTCGGGGGCGATGGACGCCCCCGAGGGCCCGGCGAGCTCGCCGCTCTGGCACAACACCTTCTGGTACCGGGGCGGCTCCGAGCCCGGTCAGCTGGGCACCACGACGATCGCGGGCCACGTCGACGACGTGCTCGGCCGGCCTGGTGCCTTCTGGAACGTCCGTGACCTGAAGGTCGGCGACGTCGTCGAGCTCGACGACGCCCGCGACGGGGCGAAGGCGCGCTACCGGATCACCGACGCGGCGGTGTACAGCTACGCGCAGGCCAACTCCCCCGACCTGCTGATGCGCCTCTACGGCGAGGCCGCGTACAACGGCGACCCCAGCCAGCGGAACCTCGCCTCCGACGCGATGAGCCGGATCAGCATCATCACCTGCACCGGCGTCTTCCACCGCGGCTCGAACTTCGGCTACGACCACCGCTTCATCGCCTTCGGGGTCCTCATCCCCGACGACACGCCGGGGGCGAGGATCCCGGCCTCCGACCTGCGCCTCCCCTTCTGAGGGGGGACCGCTCAGCCGAGCCTCCCGCGCACCGCGACCTCGATCCTGCCGGCCATCAGCCGGTAACCCTGCGCGTCGCAGTGGATCCAGTCGGTCATGTCGGCCGCGGTGAAGCCGTGCTCGACGTCGAGAACGAGACCTGCCTGGTACTCGGCCGCGAGCGAGGTGAGGGCGGCGTCCCAAGCCGCCGTGTACACCTGGGCGATCGGCTTCTGTGCATCCGGGCATCCCTGCTGCACCCAGCAGTCGACATGGGTGCCCACGAGGACGATCGGAACGTGCGCGGCGGCGATCGTCCCCAGCAGCACGCGGAAGTCGGCGACGGTTTCGGCGATGGGCCGGCCTCGGTAGGCCTCGTTGGTGCCGAAGCCGACGACGATGAGGCGAGGACGCAGTGCGAGCAGCGCCGGCAGCTGGATCGCGGCCGGGCGGGGCTGCGCCTCCGACGAGGGGTCGAGCACCTCGTGGGCGGTGGTGCCGCTGACCCCGGCGTTGACGACCGGGATCCCGAGGTCGCGGGCCATGTCCCACGGGTAGCTGTATGCGGGCGCGGGTCCGTAGGCCGCGGACGTCACCCCGGCCCCGAAGCCGTAGGTGAGGCTGTCACCGAGAGCGACGATCGGCCCGCTGGGCGCCGGGGCGGGCCTGGGGGTCGGGGCCGGCGTGGGGGTGGGTGGAGCCGGGGTCGGCGCGACCGCGGGCGCCGGCAAGGAGACGGCGAGCGCCCGAACCACGGTTCGGGGAGCAGG
>DATKEY010000450.1:0-17822 GCA_035544475.1 Candidatus Dormiibacterota bacterium
TCGAGGGACAGGGGGCGGAGGTCCTCACCACCACCCCCTGGGGGAAGCGGCGGCTCGCCTACGAGATCGCCGGGCTGCGCGACGGTCACTATGTGATCGTCGAGTTCCGCGGTGACGGGTCGAAGGTGAAGGAGCTCGAGCGCGCGCTCCGGATCAACGACCAGGTCATCCGCCACATGATCACCATCGCCGTGCCCAAGCCTCCCGAGGACGAGACCAAGGAGGGCGCCGGGGAGCGCGAGGGTGGCGACGAGGTCGCCGACGACGCCGACACCGGCGAGATCGGCGCCGAGGAGTCCGCGGTCGACGACCTCGACCTCGGCGACGCCGACGACATGGGGGAGGAGCGCTGATGTCGGGATCGCTGAACCGGGTGATGCTGATCGGTCGCCTGACCCGCGACCCCGAGCTCCGGTACACGCCGAGCGGCACCGCGGTGTGCCAGCTCGGGCTGGCCACCAACCGCTACGGCCAGGACCCCGCGAGCGGGGAGCGCCGCGAGTTCACCGACTTCCACGACGTCGTGGTCTGGAACCAGGGCAACCGCAAGCTCGCCGAGCTCTGCGGGCAGTACCTGCAGAAGGGCCGCCTCGTCTACGTCGAGGGACGGCTGCAGACGCGCTCCTGGGACGACCAGCAGAGCGGTCAGAAGCGCTACAAGACCGAGGTCAACGCCAACGACGTCCAGTTCCTCGACAGCCGCCAGGATGGCGCCCCGGTGGGCGGCGACGGCCCGACGGGGGCGGCGCGGCCGGCGCCGGTGCCCGGTGGCGACGTCGATCCCGACGACATCCCCTTCTAGCTCCGAGATCGAACAGAGATGCCCGATTACGACCGCCGCCGCCACCGCAAGGTCTGCTCCTTCTGCCTGGAGCACGTCGACCACATCGACTACAAGGAGGTGTCGCGCCTGCGGCGCTACCTCACCGACCGCGCCAAGATCCTCCCCCGGCGCATGACGGGGACCTGCGCGCGCCACCAGCGGCTGCTCACGGTGGCCCTCAAGCGCGCCCGGCACATGGCGCTGCTGCCCTTCACCGCCGACGTTCGGTAGGCGCTCGGGGGACGGGCGGAGGCCCGTCCGTCCCCCCGCCGGTGAGGTCCCCGCCGCAGGTGTCCCAAGTACACTGACGCGGCCGCCAACCCCGATCTCACCGGAGTGCCATGGGCTTCGAGCAGCAGCTTCGCGTCCCCGGACCGACCCCCATCCCCGAGCGGGTGATGCGCGCCGCGGGACGGCCGATGATCAACCACCGCGGGCCCGACGCCGCGGTGCTCGTCCGCGACATCGTGGATGGGCTGCGCTGGGGGCTGCAGACGGACAACGACATCCTCCTCTTCCCCGCGAGCGGCACCGGCGGGCTCGAGGCGGTGGTCGCGAACATCTTCAGCCCCGGCGAGGCCGGGCTCTTCTGCAGCATCGGCAGCTTCGGCGACCGCTGGGCCGACATCGCCGCCGCCTACGGGGTCGAGCCGGTGCGGCTCGAGGTGCCGTGGGGCGAGGCGCTCGACCCCGAGGACGTCGACCGGGTCCTCGCCGAGCACCCCGAGATCGAGAAGGTCTGCGTGACCCACAACGAGACCTCGACCGGGGTCGTCAACGACATGCGCGCCATCGCCGCGGTCGTCAAGGGGCGGGGCAAGCTGCTCGCCGTCGACAGCGTGAGCGGTGCCGGGATCATGCCGCTGGCGGTCGACGAGCTGGGCATCGACGTCGTCGTGACCGCGTCGCAGAAGGGATGGATGGCGCCCCCGGGTCTGGCGATGATCGCCGTCGGTCCCGCCGGCTACGCCGCCGCCGCCGCGGCGCGCTGCCCCCGCTTCTACTGGGACTTCGCCCGCCAGAAGGGGTTCATCGACCAGGGGACCACCTTCACCACCCCTCCGCTCGCCGTGATGTACGCCCTCCAGGAGGGGCTGGCGATGCTCCGCGAGGAGGGGCTCGAGAACGTCTTCGCCCGCCACCGGCGGATCGCCGACATGATCCGGGCCGGCCTGGTCGCCATCGGCCTGCGGCTGGTGGCGCCCGAGACCCACCGGAGCAATGCGGTCACCGCCGTCCACTCCCCGACGGAGTCGGCGGACGAGCTCAAGGCCTGGCTGGCGTCGCTGCGCACGAAGCACGGGCTGGTCCTCGCCGGAGGCCAGGGCCGGCTCGCCGGCAAGGTCTTCCGGGTCGGCCACCTCGGCTACATCGAGGAGCGCGACGCCTACTCGATCCTCGCCACCATCGAGCAGGCGCTCGCCGAGAGCGGCCTGCTCAGCCGGGTGGGGCTGACCGTCGCCGCGGCGCAGACGGTGGCCCGCGGTGCCGACGCGGCGCCGGAGCCCGCCGGCGCGAGCGGCCGATGACCTCGGTCGAGGCCCGCACCCCGACCCAGCTCCCGCTCGGCGCCGCCCGGATCCTCGTCGCCGACCCGATCGCCGAGGACGGGGTCGAGCGGCTCCGCGCCGCCGGCGAGGTCGACGTCGTCACCGGACAGACCCGCGAGGAGCTCATCGAGCGGATCGGCGCCTACGACGCGCTCGTCGTGCGCAGCGAGACCAAGGTGACCGCCGAGGTGTTCGCCGCCGCCGCCCGGCTGCGCGTCGTCGGCCGCGCCGGGGTCGGGGTCGACAACATCGACATCGACGCCGCCACCCGCCACGGCGTGCTCGTGCTCAACGCCCCCACCGGCAACACCATCGCCGCCGCCGAGCACGCGGTCGCCCTGATGTGCGCGCTCGCCCGCAACGTCGCCCCCGCCGACCAGTCGCTCCACGCCGGCCGCTGGGAGCGCTCGAAGTTCATGGGGATGGAGCTGCGCGAGAAGACGCTCGGGCTGCTCGGGCTCGGCAAGATCGGATTCGAGGTCGCCCGGACGGCGTCGCAGGGGCTGCTGATGCGGGTGATCGCGCACGACCCCCTCGTCACCCCCGAGCGCGCCGAGCAGGCCCAGGTCGAGCTCGTCGACCTCGACACCCTGATCCGGGAGTCCGACGTGCTGAGCGTCCACACCCCGCTGAACGACAGCACCAGGGGGATCATCGGCGCCGCGCAGCTGAAGGCGATGAAGCCCAGCGCCCGGGTGATCAACGTCGCCCGCGGCGGGATCGTCGACGAGGATGCGCTCGCCGCCGCCATCCGCGACGGGGAGATCGCCGGCGCGGCGGTCGACGTCTTCAGCAAGGAGCCACCCCCGCCCGAGCATCCCCTGCTCCACCTGCCCCAGGTGCTCGTCACCCCGCACCTCGGCGCGAGCACCGTCGAGGCCCAGGTGAACGTCGCCTACGACGTCGCCGACCAGATCGTCGCCGTCCTCGGCGGCGGCGCCGCGCGCTACGCGGTGAACGCACCCGTCATCCTCCCCGAGGAGATGGCCGCGCTCGAGCCCTACCTCCACCTCGCCCACCAGATGGGCCGCCTCGCGGCGCAGCTGGGGGCCGGGCAGGTCGGCGAGGTGGTGTGCATCTACACCGGCGAGCTCGCCGAGCGCGACACGACGGTGCTGACCGCCGAGGCGCTGCGCGGCCTGCTCGCGCGCTTCACCGAGACCCGGATCAACCCGATCAACGCCCGGACCGTGGCCCGGCAGCACGGGATCGAGGTCAGCGAGAGCCGCACCAGCCGCAGCGCCGACTACGCGAACTCCATGCTCCTCGAGGTGAAGGGTGCCCAGCCGGTGCGGATCGCCGGGACCCAGCTCGAGGGCGAGGCCTGGATCACCCGCATCAACGGGCTGCGGGTGATGATGCGGCCGCGCGGCCGGTACCTCGTCGGGACCAACCGCGACACCCCGGGGATCATCGGCGCCATCGGCACCATGCTCGCCCGGCACGACATCAACATCGCCAACTTCGACCTCGGCCGCGACCAGCCGCGCGGGACCAACGCGATCTTCTACGTCGAGGTCGACGACCCCGTCCCCGCGGCCGTGCTCCGCGAGCTCGAGACGACCGTCGGCCTCGAGTCGGTCCGGGAAATCCAGCTCTGAGCCGGCTCTCGCCGCTGCGCGCGGTGCGCTTCGACACCGCCCACGTGAACGTGGGCCGGACGCTGGCGCCGCCGTACGACGTGATCTCGCCCGAGCAGCGCGAGGGGCTGTACGGCCGCGACCTGCGCAACATCGTGCGCATCGACTTCGGCCGCGAGGAACCGGGAGACGTCCCCGGCGTCGAGGACGTCTACACGCGCGCGGCCGGCCACCTGCGCTCCTGGCTCGAGCTCGGCATCCTCGCCCGCGACCCGCGCGACGCCGTCTACGTCGCCGACCACGAGTTCACGACCGAGGACGGCGAGCGGCGGACCCGGCGGGGGATCTACGCGCGCACCCCGGCACTCCCCTGGGACCGGGCGGCGGTGCTCCCCCACGAACGCACCCTGCGCGGCCCCAAGGAGGACCGCCTCGCCCTCATGCGGGCGACCCGGATGCAGACGAGCGCGGTCTTCTGCCTGTGGGACTCCGCCCCGGGGATCGACGAGGCGCTCTCGGCGGCCACCGCGCGCGACCCCGACGTCGAGGCCTGGACCCGGGGCGAGGTCGACAAGGAGCGCCACCTGCTGTGGGTCGTCGACGATCCCGCGCAGCTCGGCGCCGTGCTCGAGGCCCTCGGGCCCAGCCGCCTCTACATCGCCGACGGCCACCACCGCTTCGAGACCGCCGCCACCTACGCGGAGGAGCGCCGCGCCGCCGAACCGGACGCCCCCGCGGACGCCGGCTTCGCGATGACCCTGCTCCACCTCTGCGCCGCGGGCGATCCCGCCATCGAGGTGCTGCCGACCCACCGGCTGGTCCGGCCCGCGCCCGGCGTCCCCGACCGGGTCGCCGACCTCACCGCCCGCCTCGGCGGCGCGTTCACGGCCGAGCCCGCCGCCGACCTCGCCGAGGCGGTCGCGGCCGCGCGCCGGCACCGCGACGCCGAGCACGCCCTCGCCGCCGCCGGCCAGGACGGGGCCTTCCTGCTCCGGGCGCCCAGGCGCCCGACCGGCTCACCGCGCGCCGCGCTCGACGTCACCGTCCTCCAGGAGGTGGTGCTCGAGCGTGGCTGCGGGCTCGACGCCGACGCGGTGGCGCACGGCGCCCTCGGCTACACCCGCAGCGTCGTCGAGGCGGAGGAGGCGGTGGCGGCGGGGACCGCCGCGCTCGCCATCTGCCTCAACGGCTGCACCACCGCGGAGATCATCGCCGTCTCCGACGCCCACGAGACGATGCCCCAGAAATCGACGTACTTCTACCCCAAGGTGCCGACCGGGCTGGTGCTCTCGCCGCTGTAGCGGACGGATCGCACGGAGTGTGCGCTACATTCGTGCGCATGGGCCGCCGCATCTCGGTGTTCATCGACGAGGACGTCCTCGAGCTGCTGAACGAGCACACCCAGGCGTCGCCGCTGAGCCGGAGCGAGCTGATCGGGGTGGCGGTCCGCCGCTTCCTCCGGGACGAGCGCCGCCGGGTACGGATCCCCGACCTCGGCAACGACCTGGCGCGGCTGATCGCCGCCGGCGACCTCCCGTCGCGCCACGTCGACGGCTCCGGGGCCGCCGCCCGGGGAGCCCCCTGGGAGAACTGAGCCGGGGCCGAGTTTCGTCCCCCATCCCCACGGATACCATCGACGCAGGTTCACGGGCTGGAGCGGCCCGTACCGCCGGACCCGCGCTCCGCCCACGACCAGCCTGAGGAGATCCCCCGAGGTGCCGACCTACGGATACCGTTGCGAGAACGGTCACGAGTTCGACCTCGTCCAGCGGATGTCCGACGAGCCGGTCGCCGAGTGCCCGAGCTGCGGGTCGAGGGGACGCCGGCTGTTCTTCCCCGCCGGGATCGTCTTCAAGGGCAGCGGCTTCTACAAGACGGATTCCCGCAAGTCCGGCGGCTCCGACAGCTCCTCCAGCTCCGGCTCCTCATCGTCGGCGTCGAAGTCCTCGTCGGACGGCGGGAGCGGCGCCTCGACCGCCACCGCCGCCGGAGCGGCCGGCGACTAGCCCTCACGCCGCAGGCGTCCCGAGCCTGCACAGGAGACCTCACACATGGCCGAACCCCTGACCGTCACCGACGCCACCTTCAAGGCGGAGGTGCTCGACTCGAGCATCCCCGTGCTCGTCGACTTCTGGGCGGCCTGGTGCGGCCCGTGCAAGATGATCGCCCCCATCGTCCACGAGCTCGCGGGCGAGTACGAGGGCCGCGTCAAGGTCACCAAGCTCGACGTCGACGCGAACCCGGTCGTGCCCGGGCAGTTCGGGGTGATGAGCATCCCGACGCTGCTGCTCTTCGTCGACGGAAAGCCCGAGAAGCGCCTCGTCGGCTACCGCCCGAAGGCGAGCCTCAAGAGCGACCTGGACGCCGTTCTGGTCGGCTGATCCGCCGTCCGGGGGGGCGCATGGGTCCAGGTGGGCTCCGCCGTCTTCAAAACGGTCGGGGGGCGCGCTCGACGTGTCCCCGGAGGGATCGTTCCCCTCGCGCTCCCGCCGGCGGGCGGTGATTGCGTTCCGGGCTTGGCGGAACCGTCCCGGTGCGCTACCGTTCTCAATTGCGAGGTGGGGTCCCTCGCAGTTGCGTCAGGCCCGCATCCCCCATTTCAGATGGCCCTCCCCCCCACAGCGGTGTGCTAGGGTCAGGCGGCGAGGTGGAATGAGAAAGGGCGTGGAATGAGCAGCGCCGGAGTAGCGCTCATCGACGGATCTCTGGTGACCCGGTCCCAGGCCGGTGACCAGGATGCGATCAGCGAGCTGGCCGCCCAGGTGCGGCCGATGGTCCAGCGGTACGCGGGCCGGTTCTTCGCCGACCCCGCTCGGGCGGAGGATCTCGCCCAGACCGCGCTGATGAAGGCGTTCGCGCGCGTCGGCGACGTGCGCTCCCCGGGCGCCTTCCAGGCCTGGGTGCTGCGGATCGCGCGCAACGAGTGCCTCAACGAGCTCGCCCGGCAGAAGCACGCCCAGCTGCCCCTCTCGACGCTCTCCGACGGCGGCGCCGAGATCGAGGCGCCCGCGGGCGGCGACGACGACCCCGAGGAGGCGCTCCTCCGCAGCCAGCTCCAGGCGCTCGTGCGCCGGGTGGCGGCGACCCTCCCCCCGCACTACCGCCAGGCGCTGACGATGCGGGCCCTCGAGGACCGCACCTACGAGGAGATCAGCGAGGCGCTCGACATCCCGGTGCCGGTGGCGCGGCTCTGGTACTGCCGGGCGCGCAAGCGGTTCCGGTCCGCCTTCGTGACGATGATGGTCGCCCGCCGCAACGTGCCGGCGGCCTGCCAGGAGATGGGCGAGGCGATCGCCGAGATGATCGAGGGCACCCTGCCCGCCGGCGACCGCCCCCGGGTCCAGGAGCACCTCGGCGGCTGCCACGTGTGCCGCCAGACCGAGGACGAGCTGCGCAACACGGCCTTCCGGGCGCCAGCTCGCGGGTTCATCATCGGGCTCGGCCTGCTCCGCCTGGGATGGAGGCTCCCGCAGCGCGTCCGCAGCGGCCTCTCCCACACCCCTCACGCGCTCGGCAAGCTCGCGATCAGCGGCGTCGGCGGCGTCGCCGTCGCGACGGCGATGGTCGCCGGCTCGCCGATCCTGCCGGCCACGGCGCAGGCGACCGCCGCGACGCCCTCCGCGCACCTGCGGATGATGAGCTTCCCGCAGAGCATGGCCGACCGCGCCGTGCTCGCCGAGGAGACGCTGCGCACCCTGGCCCCGGCGGCGGCGTCCCAGACGCTGGTCGGGCTCCCCGATCTCGGCGGCGGCCTCGACAACCTCACCCTCGTCATCCAGCGGATCGACGACATCAGCCCGAACGTCCTCCACCTGTCGGCGCTGCGGTTGGTGCCCCAGGCACGGGAGGCGCTGGCGCGACACGCCGACGCGGCGCGCGCCGCGGCGGCGGGGACGGTCGACGATCTCCAGGCACAGCAGCAGCGGGCGCAGGAGCAGGCGCGGGAGAGGGCCCAGCAGCAGCGCGAGCAGCAGCAGAAGGCCCAGCAGGCGCAGAAGCCCACCTGGCCTCAGCCCGACGGCAAGGCGGCGACCCCGAGCGGCAATGCCGCCCCGAACGGCACCCCCCCGAACGGGCAGCCGGCCCCCAAGGGCAACCCCGCTCCGAGTGGCGGCTCGGCGCCGGGCGCGCCGAGCAGCAGCGGAGCGCCCGCCCCCGCCGGCGGCACGCCGTCGCAGCAGCCGCAGGGCGGCAACCAGCAGCAGCCGACCCTGAAGTAGGGGGCCCCCTCAGCCCTCTTCAGTGGTCTCAGTCGTCGCCGGCGTCGAGCAGCTGGAGCACGTCGCCGGCGAGGTAGATCGAGCCGCAGATCAGCACCACCCCCTCGTCGCCCGCGAGCATCCGCGCGGCGGTGAGGGCGTCGGGGAGGGAGCTGATCGCCCGCGCCCCGTGTCCCCAGAGCCGGGCGAGGTCGACCGAGCGGGCCGAGCGCGGGGTGCCGGCCTGGGTGAAGACGGTGATCGGGGCGAGCGGGCGCAGGGCGTCGAGGATGCCCGCGACGTCCTTGTCGCCCATGACCCCGACGAGCGCCACGAGGGGCCGGTCGCCGACGACCTCGCGCACCGCGGGCACGATCGCCTGCACCGCCGCGGGGTTGTGGGCGCCGTCGATGAGCAGCGGCGGGGTCGTCGCGATCCACTGGAGCCGGGCCGGCCAGCGCACCGAGGCGAGACCGGTGCGGACCGCCTCCATGTCGAGGCTCACCCCGCGCCCGCCGAGCATCGCGCAGGTGGCGAGCGCGACCGCGGCGTTCTCCGCCTGGTGGAGGCCGAGCAGGGGGACGCGGAGACTGGCGTGCTCGTCGCCCACCGCGATCTCCGCCTCGACGCCGTCGAGGCCGAGGCTGCGCCCGGTGACGCTCACCTCGCCGCCGAGGGCGAGCAGCCGCTGCGCCCCGACCCGGGCGGCCTGGTCGCGGATCACCGCCAGCGCCTCCCCCGAGGCGCCGGTGACGACGTCGTTCCCCGCCTTGATGATCCCCGCCTTCTCTGCGGCGATCGCGGCGAGGGTGTCGCCGAGCCGGTCGGAGTGGTCGAGGGCGACGGTCGTGATGACCGCCACGCCGAGGTCGAGGACGTTGGTGCTGTCGAGCCGGCCCCCGAGCCCGACCTCGCAGATGACGACGTCGGGCCGGCGCTCGGCGGCGGCGAGGATGCCGAGGGCGGTGAGGATCTCGAACTGGGTCGGGGCTCCGGCCTCTCCCTCGACCGCCTCGACCGCGGGCCGCAGGCGGTCGACGAGCGCCGCGAACTGCTCGGGGGTGATCGCCCGCCCGTCGACGACGACCCGCTCGCGGTAGGAGCGCAGGTGCGGCTTGACGAGCATCACCGTGCTCAGCCCGCCCGCCCGGCAGGCGGCCTCGACCATCGCGCAGACCGAGCCCTTCCCATTGGTGCCGGCGACCAGGGCCCCGCGCAGCCCCTCGTGGGGGTCGCCGAGGCGCTGCAGAAGGGCGGTGACACGCTCCAGACCGGGGCGGATGCCGCGCGATCCCGTGGCGGTCAGCCATTCGAGGCTCTCTCGGTAGCTCGTCGGCATCGGGGGCCAATTGTAGGGACCGGCCCTCGGGAGGCCCGGCGTCAGCAGGGTGCTACGCCGAGACAGTCACCGCGATGCGGCGCGCCTGGACCCCGCAGACGCCGCCGTTGGGCCCCGACGAGCAGCTCGTGGTGCGCTGGATCATGACCACCGCGTCGCCGGCGGCGACCGCGCGGAAGGTCGCCTGGGCGTTCCCGGTGGTCGCGTCGGCGGAGCCGGAGAGGCGCTCGAGCAGCGCAGGCGTCGGGGTGTCCGGCTCCGACCAGCGGTCGGAGGGATCACCGTGGAGCTCGACGTCGAGCAGCGTCCCCACCCGGATGGTCACCGCCTCGGTGGTCTCGTCGACGCGCACCGTCGCGGGCGGGCTGGACGCCGGGCTCGGGGCGGTCGCGGGCGGCGCGGGAGCCGGGGCCGTTGCCGTCGCGGAGGCGGCCGCGACCGCGCCGGTGGGTTCCGGCGCGTCCGACGGCGGCGCGGTCGCGCCGGTCGACGGCGCCGGAGGCAGCGGCCGCGTCCCCACCGCGACCGAGGGTGGGGAGCGGTGCCCGGCGACGGCGACGACGATCGCGGTCGACGCGCCGAGGGCGAGCATGGCGAGGACGATCGCGATCGTCGTCGCGACCCCTCCTCGACCCCGCAGCCCCCTCCTCATCGAGGTCCAGCATATCCCGGCCTCGCCGGGAACGCGCTACACGGGTCGACGAGCCTGCGCAAGGTCCACCGCGTTGCGCATGAGCATCGCGATCGTCATCGGCCCGACGCCCTTCGGGACCGGGGTGAGCCAGCCCGCGACCGGCTCGACCGAGGGGCGGTCGACGTCGCCCGTGAGCCGCCCGTCGACGCGGTTGATGCCGACGTCGATGACGCACGCGCCGGGCTTGACGAACGACGCGTCGACGAAGCCGGCCCGGCCGATCGCGGCGACGAGGATGTCGGCCTCGCGGCACACCGCGGGGAGGTCCCGGGTGCGTGAGTGGCAGACGGTGACGGTGGCGTCCGCGTTCAGCAGGAGCAGCGACAGCGGCCGGCCGACGATCACCGACCGGCCGACGACGACCGCCCGTGCCCCGCGCACCGGGACGTCGTAGCGGCGCAGCAGCTCCATGCATCCCGCCGGGGTGCAGGGCGCGATTCGCGGCCGGCCCTCCGCGAGCAGCCCGAGGTTGCGGGGGTGGAAGCCGTCGACGTCCTTCTCCGGCGCCACCGCGTCGAGGATGCGCGCGGCGTCGATGTGGGCGGGGAGGGGCAGCTGGACGAGGATGGCGTCGACCGCCTCGTCGTCGTCGAGCCGGTGGACGAGGTCGAGCAGATCCTCGGTGGTGCTCGACGCCGGCGGGGTGTGCACGGCCGAGCGGATGCCGACTCGGGCGCTGGCGCGGGACTTCCCGGCGACGTAGGTCGCCGAGCCGGGGTCGTCGCCGACGAGAACGACCTCGAGGCCGGGAGGCGGGGACCCGGCGGCGACCATCGCGGCGACCCGCTGCCGGACCTCCTCCTCGATGCTGTCGGCGACCGCCCGGCCGTCGATGATCGTCGCGCTCATCTGGTCGGCAAGCTCACGTGAGCATCTCGGCGCGCGCGGCGGCGCTCACGGTGTCGATGACCTGGTGGAGCGGCCTTCCGGTGGCCGCGGCGAGGCGGCGGCAGTCGTCGAGCTCCGGCCGGGCGTCGACCACCCGCCCTCCGACCAGCTTGCGCTTCACCCGCACCTCGCCGAGCGGCGACGCGAAGGGCTGCACGTCGCGCTCGGCGACCATCCTCGGCGCGTCGGTCCGCCGCACACCCAGCGTCGGACCCTCGACGAGGAGCAGGGCGGCGACCGCGGCCTCGGCCGCCGGGGGGACGAGGGCGTGGAGGATGTGGCCCGGGCGGCCCTTCTTCATCGTGGCCGCCACCACCCAGGCGTCGAGCGCGCCCGCCGCGAGCACCCGCTCTGCGAGGTCGGCGACGACCGCCGGTGCCGCGTCGTCGAGGTTGGTGCGCAGCTCGACGCAGGCGTCGTCGAAGCCCCCGGGGGCCGCGACGCCGGCGTCGACGGCGTCACCGACCCAGCAGCGCACCAGGTTGGGGCGGCGCGGGTCGTCGCGGCTGCCGGCGCCGTGGCCGACCGCGCGCAGCCGCATCGCCGGGACGGCGAAGCGGGCGAGGGTGGTGAGCAGGGCGGCGGCGGTCGGGGTGACCTGCTCGACCCCGGGGATGCCGGGACGCAACGGCGCCCGGGCCTCGGCGAGGAGGGCGAGGGTCGCCGGAGCGGGGAGCGGGAGGACTCCGTGCTCGGTGGTCACGGTTCCGGGCGCGGCCGGGAGCGGTGAGCAGAGCACCTCCGTCGCCCCGAGGTGGTGGAGCGCGGCGCATACGCCGACGACGTCGACGAGGGTGTCGACGGCCCCGAGCTCGTGGAGCTCGACCCGGTCGACGGGGATGCCGTGGAGCCGCGCCTCGCAGTCGCCGAGGCGGCGGAGGGTGGTGGTCGCCCCCTCCGCGACCTGGGCGGGCAGCCCGGCGGCGGCGATCGCCGCGAGGCTCTCGGAGAGCGGACGGTGTCGGGGCCGCCCGTGGACGGCGACGCGGAGGAGGAGGCCGCGGAGCCCCGCCCGCAGCGTCTCGATGACGCCGATCTCGGCCTCGGTGACCCCGCACGCCCGCACCGCGTCGCGCACAGGGTCGAGCGGGCAGCCGGCGTCGAGGAGCGCCGCCAGGAGCATGTCCCCGCCGACGCCCGCGCTGCAGTCGAAGTGGACGCAGGTGCCGCTCACCCGGGCTCGCGCTCGCGGTCGATGACGACGGCGAAGCGGTCGAACCCGCCCCGCACCGGTGGCGTCTTCGCCACCCGGACCCGGACCCCCCGGGCGTGGCGCTGGTCGAGGAGGACGCCGGCGATGGCCTCGGCGAGCGCCTCGAGGAGGTGGTACTGCTGGTTCTCGACGATATCCCGGACCAGCTGGAAGCAGCGGACGTAGTCGAGGGTGTCCTCGAGCGCGTCGCTGCGGCCCGCGGCCGCGAGGTCGGCGCGGACCTCGACGTCGACCCGATAGCGGCCGCCGAGGGCACGCTCCGCCTCGATGTCGCCGTGGTAGCCGTAGAACTCCATCCCCTCGAGGAGGAGCCGGTCGCCGGAGCTCATGACCGGGCGATTGTAGGCAGGGGCCTCGGGGCCTCAGCCCGTCTTCACCCGGCCCTCGGGCCGGAGCACCTGCTCCTTCTTGTCGACCGGGTTGACCATCACGACCTGGAAGAGGTCCTCGAAGTCGCATTGGAAGAGCTGCATCAGCGACTGACGGAGCTTCGGACCCGGGTTGCGGGTGCCCGCCTCGAGGGCGGGGATGTAGTTCTGGGTGACACCGAGACGGCGCGCCAGCTCCCGCTGGGTGAGCCCGTGCCTCTCTCGCATGCCCCGAAGGCCCACGGCGCGAACCTCGACATTCATGTGGAACATCCTACGAACGCAGGAGTATGTTTGTCAATGCGAGGACACGAAGAAGACGACGCGTCCGGGGCGGCGGCGCTATCCTCCCGTGTCCATGTGCCGGGTGTGCCTGAAGCGACCCGAGATCCCCGAGGAGCGCCACGGTCGCTGTGAGCAGTGCGCGAAGGCCGGCCGGGTCGCCTACCGGCTCCGCCTCGGCCCGGGCCGCGGAGGAGCCGGCTACGCGGTGAAGGCCGGCGAGCTCGCCCCCCGCCTCCTCCGCCAGCGCTTCCGCGAGCAGCTCGAGAAGTATTCCGGCCAACCGGCCGTCCGTCCCCACCTGGGGCTCCACGAGGTCGAGCTCATCGCCGCCAAGGACCGGCTGGAGAGCCTCCGGATCGCCGGCGATCTGAAGGACCACGTCCCGGACGTGGTGAGTGCGTTGCGGGCGGCGGCGGAACGCACGGACGCCGCCTGGTGAGGACACTCCGTCCGATCCGCGGATCGGCCGCGGCCGCTACCTGAACGCCCGCGTCATCTCGTAGAGCTCCCGGGGCACCAGCCGCTGCTCCGCCACCACGTCGGCGATCGGCACGGTGTCGACGCGACCGCAGCGCACGGCGGGCATCATCCCGAACGAGCCCTTCTCGGCGAGGGCGTAGGAGACGGTCCCGCAGCGGGTTGCCCAGATCCGGTCGTATGCGGAGGGGGTGCCGCCGCGCTGGATGTAGCTCGGCGCCACCGAGCGGGTCTCCTTCCCGGTGCGCTCCTCGATCGCCTCGGCGAGGCGCTCTGCGACGCCGCGCTTCGACAGCCGGACGTGGCCGAAGGCGTCGCGCTCGCCGCCGGCGTCCTCGCGGCCGCCGAGCTCGGGCATCTCGACCCCCTCGGCGACGATCACGATGCTGTACCTCGCGCCCGACGACCAGCGCCACTGCACGTGGTCGACGAGCTCGTCGAGGTGGGGCGGGTACTCCGGAAGGACGATGAAGTCGGCGCCGCCCGCGACCCCGCCGTCGAGGGCCACCCAGCCGGTGTCCCGGCCCATCACCTCCACGACCACGGCACGATGGTGCGAGGCGGCGGTGGTGCGGATGCGGTCGAGGGACTCGGCGACGATCCCGACCGCGGTGTCGAAGCCGATGCAGTACTCGGTCACCGAGAGGTCGTTGTCCATCGTCTTGGGGCAGCCGACCACCGGGGCCCCCTCCGCGGCGAGCCGCCTCGCGACGCTGAGGGTGTCGTCGCCCCCGATGGCGACGAGCGCGTCGAGCCCAGCGCGCTCGATGGTGTGCAGGCACTGGTCGACCCCGCCGTCGATCTTCATCGGGTTGGTGCGCGAGCTGCCGAGGACGGTTCCACCGAGCGGGAGGATGTCGTCGAAGGCACGCTCGTCGAGCTCGACGAGGTCGCCATCGCCGAGCAGTCCCTTCCACCCGTCGCGCACCTGCACCACGCTTCCGCCGCCGGCAGCGGTCAGCTTGCCCACCGCCCGGATCGCGGCGTTGAGCCCGGGGGCGTCGCCCCCGCCGGTGAGAATGCCGACCCGCATGGTGCTGACCTCCGCGTGCTCGAACCGACGGCGGGCGCCAACGGTAGCGGATGGCGGTCGGGGTTGAGCCCGATCTCCCCCGCAGAATCCCCCGTCAGCGGCGTTCGAAGAGCCTCCAGACCAGTGGGGCGGGTCCGAGCCCGGTCGACGTGATCACCTTCCAGCGCGCGAGCACGGTGGTTCCGGCGCGGGCCTCGATCCGGGCGACGGTGTCGCCGGCGATCACGTGGTCGCCGAGCGGGACCGCCACGGTGGCGAGGTCGACCCTGCTCCCGGGGCGGAGGGGGACGGCGTCGCCCTGACCGTCGCCGACGAGCACCGCGGCGGTGTCGCCCCAGGGCGAGACGAGGTCCCCGGTGACCGTGGGATCGACCTCGGCGAGGCGCGTCGCGGCGTAGCCGGAATACGCGCTCTCCACCGCGTCGCGAGCGGCGAAGAGCGCCCGGGCGAGGTCGGGCTGGCCGAGCACCGCTCCGACGAGCGTGACCGGCCGCGCCGAGTCGCCGAGCGACCGCCGGGCGGCGAAGAGCAGGCACCCGCCCGCCGTGGGGGTCGACCCGGTCTTGATCCCGAGCCAGCCCGGGACGTTGCCGAGCAGGCTGTCGATGTTGTGCAGGGTGGTGCCGTCGGGGAACGGCGCCTGGGCGGTGGCGACGATCGCGGCGAGCGCCGGCACCGCCAGCGCGGCGCGGCCGAGCCGCACCAGGTCGGCGGCGGTCGACACCGTCTGCGGGCTGAAGCCGCTGGGGTCGGCGAAGTGGGTGGCGGTCATGCCGAGCCGTCGCGCGGTGGTGTTGAGGAGGGCCACGAAGGCGTCGGGGCTCCCCGACACCCAGCGCGCGAGGGTCTCGGCGAGATTGTTCGCCGACGGCAGCATCAGGCCGAGGAGGAGCGCACGCTCGCTGAGCCGCTCGCCGGCGCGGACCGGCAGCGAGGACCCGTCGACCGCCACCGCGCTCTCGAAGAGGGCGACGTCCGCCGCGGTCATGGTCAGCGTCGGGCCGTCGGCGCCCGGCGCCAGCGGGTGGGCGTCGAGGACCGCCAGCGCGGTCATGGTCTTCGCCACCGAGCCGATGGGGCGGACCGCGTCGGGCGCGAGGGACGCGAGCCGCGCGGAGGGCGCGTCTCCGAGGGACGCGTCGAGGACCAGGCTGCCGTCAGCCGGGACGTCGATCGGCGGGGGCTGATCGCCGGGGACGGTGAGGGTGCCCGCGGTGTGCACGACGACGCGCAGCGGGGGCACGGCCGCGGTGACGCGCACGGTGGCGGTCGTGACGGCGACGACGAGCGCGACGGCGCCGAGCGCGGCGACGAGGGGGGAGGGCCTCACGGCGGCGCCCGTAGTATGGCGCCGTGCAGGAGCACCCTCACGACCACGGTCACGACCACGACCACCATGGCGACCGTCACGATCACGACGACCACGCTCCGTCGCCGGCCGGCGGAGGTCACCGCCACGGCGGCGGGCACGGCCACGTCCACGGGCGCCCCGTCTCCGGGCGGGGGGCGCTGCGCACCCTGGGGATCGCGTCCGTCGGTCTCGCGGTCGTCTCCGCGACCGAGCTCGCCATCTCGGCGCTCTCGGGGAGCGCGGCGGTGCTCGCCGACGGCCTCCACAACCTCGGCGACGTCTTCACCACCGTGGCGCTGGCCGGCGCGTTCGTGCTCAGCAACCGGGCGCCGACGCGGCGCTTCCCCTACGGATACCACCGCGGTGAGGACCTCGCCGGGGTCGTCGTGCTGCTCTTGATCGTCGCCAGCGCCATCGCCTCCGGCACGACCTCCATCGAGCACCTCCTCCACCGCAGCACCCTGTCCCACCCCGGTGTCGCGTTCGCCGCCGCGCTCGTCGGGTTCGTCGGCAACGAGACGGTGGCGCGCTACAAGACGGTGATGGGCCGGCGGCTTCGCAGCCTCTCGCTCGTCGCCGACGGGCAGCACTCGCGCATCGACGGGCTCGCATCGCTCGGCGCCGCGGCGGGCGTCGCGGGCGCGTGGGCCGGGGTGCCGGAGCTCGACCCGGTCGCGGGCCTCCTCCTCACGGTGGTGATCGGAGTGGTCGCCTTCGACACCGCCCGGAACGTCACCGCCCGGCTGCTCGACGAGGCCGACGCCTCGCTGCTCGCGGCGATCGAGGAGGTGGCGGCCGCCGCCCCCGGGGTGGTCGCGGTCTCCGAGGTCAGGGCGCGCTGGACCGGCCGGCGGATGCGCGCGGAGCTGGTCCTCGCGGTCTCCCCGGACGAGACGGTCTCACGGGCGCACGCGCTCGGCGAGCAGGTGCGCCACGAGCTCTTCCACCGTGTCGAGGGGCTGGTCGAGGTGGTCGTCCACCTCGACCCCGCCGGCGACGCGGAGGCGCACCAGTCGGTACGCCACCACGAGGCCGGCGGCCCGGATCACCAGGTCTGACTAGGCCTTCTTCGCCTTGGCCTTCTTGCCCGCGGCCTTGGTCTCCTTGAGGGAGGCGGCGAGGGTGGTGCTCGGGGTGAACCGCGCCACCCGGCGGGCGGCCACCTGGACCGTCTCACCGGTGCGCGGGTTGCGGCCGACGCGTGCCGCCCGCTGCGCGGTCTTGAAGGTGCCGAAGCCGTGGATGCGCACCTCGTCCCCGCCCGCGAGCGCGGTGGACAGGGTGTCGAAGAACCACTTGACCTCGTCCCGGGCCGCCACCATCGACATCTCACCGTCGTTGGAGCGCACCCAGTCGGCCAGCCGCTCGGCGAGCACGTCGCGCGTGATGACACTCATGTTCAGATGTCTCCGTTGGCTGATGGGACGGCGCCGAATTGTAAGCACCGCAAGGTATTTTCAACAACTCCCACCCGCCTGCGCCAGGCTGTCGCTACCGCCACACCCGCTTCATGATCACCCGAGCGAGCTTTTCGGGGTCGTGATGCGAGGAGATCCGCGGCGAGACCACGTCGGCGAGGATGAAGTGCACCGGGCGCTTCGAGGCGCGCTCGCGATCGAAGGTGACCCGCGTGATCCCCGCCTCGACCGCCGACGGCGGCAGCGGCAGGCTGTGATTGCTGTTGCAGATGACGTAGTCGAAGAGGTTGCCGCCGACGTGCTTCTCGATGGCGTCGAGGTGCTCGCTCACGGTGAAGCCGGTCGTCTCTCCGGGCTGGGTGGCGACGTTGCAGACGTAGACCTTCACCGCCGGTGAGGCCCGGAGCGCCTCCACCAGGCCGTCGACGAGGAGATTGGGCAGGATCGAGGTGTACAGCGACCCCGGTCCGACGACGATCAGCTCGGCGTCGAGGATGGCGAGCTCGGCCTCGGGGTTGATCTGCGGTGACGGCGGGTCGAGGAAGACCCGGTCGATCGGCCCCGTCCCCTGGGGGATCCGCGACTCGCCGATGCGGATCTCGCC
>DATKEY010000451.1:0-10911 GCA_035544475.1 Candidatus Dormiibacterota bacterium
GGAGGACGCCGAGCGCGCCGAGCGGATCCCCGTGCTGTTCGGCGGCCTGCAGGCAGTCGGCGGGAAGCTCGTCGGAGAGATCGCGGCCGAGGCGTCAGGGCTGGAACTGGAGACGTCGTCATTCGCGGTCGGCCGCACCGACAGGATCGTCCGGGAGTTGATCAGGCCAGGAGTCATCTACCGAGACTCCGCGAGGGCTCGCGCACATACGATCGTCGGAAACGTGGATGATGCGCAGGCGCTCTTCGATATCCTGAGCGCAGGTGGACGAGACGCCACTCCCCCCGGCTATCAGAGGGGCGGCACCATGGTTGAGTTTCCGGACGGTACGCGGATCGGATTCCGCCCGAACGCCGGAAAGGGTAGGTCGCCCGCGGTGGAAACCGACATCCCCGGCTACACGTCGAAAATGGTCAAGTTCCATTTCACGGAACACTGAGGTGGGATCGTGACCGAGCTCGAACCTTTGGCAGTCGCCACCCTGGTTGACCTGGACAGCGATGAGGCTGATCTAAAGTGGATTCTGGACAACGTCAGCGAAACGTGCCCCGACGCTGACTATGACGCTCTCAAGCAGAAAGTCCTCGGGATTGTCGAGCAGCTCCTCGGCCGCGGCCTGGCCGAGGTCCACCTTTTCGACGGGACTTTGAGTGCCAGAACTCCGGTCGAGGCCCTCGACCAGGTGCGCGGAAGGTGGGATCTCCTAAGGGATAGGCTCCGAATGGGCGATGTGGCGTACCTCTCGATCACGCCCGCCGGCGAAGCCGCGGTCCGATCCGCGCCGCAGGGATAGGCAGGGCCGGCTCCCGGCCCCCGGGTGGTGGAGCGGAGGGGATTCGAACCCCTGACCTCTGCCGTGCGAGGGCAGCGCTCTCCCAGCTGAGCTACCGCCCCAGGGTCGGCCTGGCCCGGAGGCAGCCGCAGTATAGGCCCCGGAGGCCCCGAACCTACCAGGCCTCCTGCCCGTGGACGAAGTAGGTGTCACAGGCGAGGTCGAGCATCGGGGTGGTGAGGTGGGCGATCTCCTCCCCCCGGTACCGGGCGGCGTGGACGACGTGGTCGAGGAGGTCGCGGGGGTGGACGCCGTGGAGCGCACGGCCCACCGGACGGTAGTGCCGCTCGAGCAGCTCCTCGACCGCCCAGGGGTCGTAGGTGACGCCGGCGCTCTCGCACTCGCGGCGCCAGATCTCCAGGTACTCCTCTTCGGTGGGATCCGGCACCAGAACTTTGAAGCGCACCCGGCGCAGGAAGGCCTCGTCCATGAGGTCGGTGGGCTTCAGGTTCGTCGAGAGGATGAGCAGGTTGGTGAAGGGCACCGCGATGCTCGTCCCGGCGCGGGCGATGTTGAGGTAGTCGACGCCCTTCTCGAGGGGGACGATGAGGCGGTTGAGGAGGTCGGCCGGCTGCATGTGCTGCTGGCGGCCGAAGTCGTCGACGAGGAAGAGGCCGCCGTTCGCCTTGAGCTGCAGCGACGCCTCGTAGAAACCGAGCAGCGGGTCGAAGCCGAGGTCGAGCATCCGCGGGAGGAGCTCGCCGCCGACCTTCACGACGGGGCGGTCGACGAGCTGCCAGCGCCGGTCGTGGACGGGCAGGTCGTGGTCCACCGTGAGGTGGTGGATCGGGTCGAAGAAGCGGATGACCTCACCGTGGACGTAGAGCGCGTGGGGGACGAAGAGGGGGTCGCCCATCAGACCCGCGCAGGCCTCGGCGATCGAGGTCTTGCCGTTTCCGGGAGGGCCGTAGAGGAAGATCGCCTGGCGGCCGTTGAGAGCCGGACCGAGGCGGGTCAGGAGGTCCTCGGAGAGGACGAGGTGGTCGAGGACCAGGCTCAGGGCCTCGCGGTCGACCCGCAGGTCGGCGGCGGCCTGGTGACGTGCGACCGCGGTGTACGCGTCGACCGGCACCGGCGCGGGGCCGGCGTACTGGTTGAGCTGGATGAGCTCCCGCGCCCGGGACCGGCCGGCGCTCGAGATCAGGAACTGCATCCCCGTGGCGATCGACTCGCCCGCGTCGAGGGCGGTCATCCGCACCCCGGTGCTCGCGCAGTAGCCCTCGTCCGCGAGGAACTTCAGGGTCGTCTCGACCAGGGAGAACGGCAGGCAGATGTGCCTGGCGATGTCCCGGCCGAGCATGCCGCCCTGAAAGTAGAGGACCTTCAGCACGAGGTCGGTGAGGAAGCTGAAGGGGAGGCCGGTCGCCTCCACGCTCCGCGGTACCGGGGGGTAGGGGATCGCGTGAGGCGCTGTGGACTGCGCGGGGAGGGTGGCCATGGGTGGGGAGTCTCGCACCGTGTCAGGCTGTGATCGGGTTGCGCGCGCGTTCCGTCATGGGAACGTTCCACGAGTGACCGTGAGGTCAGGGACGCCAAACGGCCGGGTTTCCCCCCCCGGGGCGATCGAGGCAACCGCACGGGGCCGTCGTGCTACCGTCAGGCGCCATGGCAACCGTCCCGCTCGACGAGGGCTACCCCGGCCGCCGTCGGGTGGGGCCCTTCTGGATCGAGGAGGGGGTCGGGCTGGTCGTCGCCGGCGCCGTCCTCCTCGCCGCAGTCATCGCTCTGTACATCGTGGCGGTCGCCAACCGCCCCCACTGACCCCTCGTTCCGTATCCGGGGACGGGTTCCGCCCGTTTGGCCGGATGCGCCCCCCGGCGCACACCACCTATGCGACGTTTCAACGACCCTCGTCTCCCCGCCCGCCCCGGTCCGCCGGGTCCGAGCCCTCCCCCGCCGCCTCCCCACCGGCCGCGGGGTGCCGTCCTGCCCCCCGGGGTCCGCCGCCAGCGGAGGAGCACCCTCACCGGGCTCCCGCCGCGGGTCCCGGTCACCCCGCGGGCGCGCCGCCAGCGGGCGAGCGCCGGTCACGGCGGCCTGGTCCGGAGGCAGCGCACCCCGCAGATGCGGGCGCTGCGGGTCGGGCTCGTCATCCTCGCGATCGTCTGCGGATGCGGGCTCGCCGGGGTCGCCGCCGTCTACGCCGCGTACCAGGGCTACAAGAGCGGCCTCCCCGACGCCCAGACGCTGGCGGGGATGGAGCCGCCGCTGGACTCCCGGGTCGTCGACCAGAGCGGGACCCTCATCGGCCTCCTCCACGACAACGGCAACCGGCACCAGCACGTCTCCGTCGACCAGGTGTCGCGCTGGGTGAAGCTCGCCACCGTCGACGTCGAGGACCGCCACTTCTACGAGAACGGCTCCTGGGACCTCCCCCGCATCGTCAAGGCGGGCTGGGACGACGTCCGCCACACCGGCGCCACCCAGGGCGCGTCGACGATCACCGAGCAGCTCGCGAAGATCAGCTTCCTCTCGCCCGAGCGCTCGCTCGACCGCAAGGTGAAGGAGCTGATCCTCGGCATCGAGATCGAGAACAACTTCTCGAAGAACCAGATCCTCGAGATGTACCTGAACCGCGTCTCCTTCGGGAACCACGCGATCGGGATCGAATCCGCGGCGCAGACCTACTTCGAGAAGAAGTCGCGCGACCTCGACCTCGCCGAGTCGTCGATGCTCGCCGGGCTGCCGAACTCCCCCGTCTACCTCAACCCCCTCGACCATCCCCCCGGGCAGACGGTGAACCCCAACGCCAAGGCGCGCCAGCTCGTGGTGCTCCAGGCGATGGTGAACAACGGCGACATCACCCAGCAGCAGGCCGACTTCGCCTACTCGCAGCCGCTGGTCTTCCACGCGGCCGGTGAGAGCGAGCCGCCGGTGACGAACTTCATCGTCTACCTCCGCGCCTACCTCGACCAGCACTTCGGCGACGCCTACATCAAGCCCGGCGGGTGGACGATCACCGCGACCCTCGACCCCAAGAAGCAGGCGATCGCCGAGAAGTCGGTGCACGACGGGATCCAGAAGATCTACGACCGCTACAACGCCCACGACGGCGCGCTGGTGAGCATGGATCCGCGCAACGGCGCGGTTGTCGCGATGGTCGGCGCCTGGGATCCGAACAACGCCGGCGTCGGGCAGCTGAACATGGCGACCCGGCCCCTGCAGCCGGGGTCGACGATCAAGGTGTTCACCTACACCACCGCGATCGCGACGCGGAGGTTCACGATGACGACGCCGATCGTCGACGGCCCGATCCGCCTCGACGACGGGTCGAACAGCGGGTACTCGCCGCACAACTACGACCACAGTTACCACGGCGTCTGCGCGCTCGCCCGCTGCCTGGGGAACTCCTACAACATCCCCGCGGTGAAGACGGAGGCCGCGGTCGGCATCCCGACGATCACCGACCTCGAGATCGCGGCGGGGCTCAGCTCGCTCAAGGATCCGAAGAACCGGCCCAAGCCGAATCAGTTCGCCGCCACCCTCGGCGGCCTCACCTACGGTGTCAGCCCCCTGGAGATGGCCGACGGGATCAGCACCATCGCCGACATGGGGGTCCACCACGACCCCACCCCGGTGGTGCGGATCACCGACGCGAGCGGCAAGGTGCTCTACGCGCTCGACGCGAAGGACCAGGGACACCGGGTGATCCCCGCCAACGCCGCCTTCATCATCACCGAGATCACGAGCAACGACGCCAACCGCTACGCGGCCTTCGGTCCGCACGGCGACCTCACCCTCCCCGACCGGCGGGTGAGCGCGAAGACCGGAACCACCGAGTTCTTCTCGGCGAACTGGACGCTGGGGTGGACGCCCACGCTGGTGAACGTGGTCTGGGTCGGCAATCCGTCCGGCTCCTGTCTGAAGCCGTCGGACCGGGCCAACCCCAACGTGCGCGCCCGGCTGGGGAGCTCGCTCGACGACCCGCTGAGCCCCGCCGACCTCTCCCACTACGGGCTCCAGCCCAAGGACGACCACTGCGGCCACCTCGAGGGCTCGACCGGAATCACCGGCGCCGCGCCGATCTGGCACCAGTACATGGCGCAGGCGCTCGCCGACGCACCGAAGGACTGGTATCCGCGTCCCAACGACGTGGTCGCGACCGGCCCCGGCGACGACGCCGTCTTCTACCTGCCCGGCCTCACCGGCCCAATCCCGGGCACCTTCACCGGGACGGGCAATCCCGACATCGCCGGCGGCGGCTGCTACTACTACGGACCGGCTGCGGACCCGTCGAACCCGTGCCGGTACGTCGGGACGAGCGCCCCGTCGACACCGGCCCAGCAGAGCTCGCCGGCACCCGCTCCGAGCGCCAACCCGCCACCGACCCAACCGTAGCCGGGCGCCGGACGCGACCCGGCGGAGCCGCGGATACACTGCCCGCGTGCACGAGACCGCGGGACCCGACCCGGCGAGTCCGGTGAACGAGCCCCCGCCCCTGGCGCTCGCCATCGGCCTCGAGCTGGTCACGCGATACCACCTCCGTCTCACCGATCCGCGCGACGCGCGCCTCGGCGAGCTCGGCGGCGCCTACCCGTTCAGCGCCGCCGCCTGGACGGGTCGCCGCGCCGCCTACGTCGGCTTCTACCGCCCTCCCGACGATCCCGCCGCCGCCGCCCGCGACCTCGAGGAGCGCGCCGTGGCCGCTCGCCGCTGGGGGGAGTCACGGCTGCCCGCCCAGGGCGCCGAGCGCTGCGACATCCTGCTCATCGCCTTCGGCACCGTCCCCAAGCCGGCCGACCAGGACGGCGGCTCGGGACCGGTCCAGGTCGGCGCGGTCGCGATCGACCAGGCGGGGACGGTCAACGTGCTCCGTCCCCTCGCCAAGGGACTGCCCGGCGCCGCGGAGTTGCGCCACCACGTCCGCTCGCTCCAGCGGGGGCGTCCCGCCCCGACCCTGGCGGCCGTCGACCTCGCCGAGCGCCAGACGGTCGCCGCCGGCTACACCGGGCCCGCGCGGCGTGCGATGGTGAGCCGCCCGGTCGTCACCTACGGGCTGATCGCGGTGATCGCCGCCGTCTACCTGCTCGAGAAGGCCGTTCTCGACACCGTCCACGGCGGTGCGCGGGTGACCGTCATCGACCTCGGCGCGGTGTGCTCGGGGACGGTGACCGCCGACTGCGGCCCGACCGTCGACAACTGGTGGCGGCTGGTGACGAGCGCCCTGCTCCACGACCCCGCGAACATCCTCCACATCCTCGGCAACGGGATGGCGCTCTTCCTGCTCGGCGGCCTCGTCGAGCAGCTCTACGGACGGCTCGTGCTCCTCGGGACCTTCCTGCTCACCGCCGCCGTCGGCGATCTCTTCTGGATCGGCTGCACCGCGATCGGCCTCACCTCGTCCGCGCCCGGGCTCGGCGCCTCGGGCGGCATCCTCGGCCTCATGGGCCTGCTCGTGATGCTCGGCCGGGTCCAGGGGCGGAACGTGCCCGTCGGCATCGCCTCGTCGATCCGCTCCTACGCGATCAGCTACAGCATCTTCGTCATCGTCCTCAGCCTGTTCGTCCCGAATGTCAACAACTGGGTCCACGCGGGCGGATTTCTCGCGGGCGTGCTCGTGGGGCTCGTCGTCGGGCCGGTCGAGGCGGTCGGCGGCCGCCGGCTGCGGCTCGTCGAGCGCGGCGCGCTGCTCCTGGTGATCGCCGTGGCGGTGCTCGCCGCGGGCGTCGGCGCCCACCACGTCGCCGACATCCTCTCCCAGCCGGCGGGCGTCCCCGGGCTCGACTGACCGGCTACCCGACCTCTCGGGTGCGTTGGGTCGCCTGCCAGAGACCCTCGAGGTCGTAGAAGACGCGCTCGCCGGGGAGGAAGATGTGCGCGACGACGGCGTCGTAGTCGAGGCAGGCCCACGAGGCGTCCTTGAGCCCGGCGGTCGAGAGCGGGCGGACACCCTGCTCCCGGCACGCCTCCTCGATCTTGTCGGCGATGGCACGAACCTGCCGGTCGGTGTCGCCCTCGCAGATGACGAAGTAGTCGGCGACCGTCGTCTTGCCCCGGAGGTCGATGGTCACCACGTCGCGCGCCTTCCGGTCGGTGGCGGCCGCGGCGATGAGCGCGGCGAGCTCGGTGGGCGTCATCCGCCCGGATTATCCCACGGTGGCCCCGAGCCCGCGACCGCCCGGTAGAGGTGGCGCTCGGCGATGAGGCGGGCGACCGGGCCCGGCACCAGGCCCTCGGTCCCCAGGCCCGCGGCGGCGCGGCGGCGCACCTCGGTGGCGCTGATCGGGGGGGAGTCGATGTGGACGATCCGGGTTCGCTCGGGGGCGAAGCCCAGCCGGGCCGCCTCGCGGGCGTCCACCTCACCCACCCCACCACGGTTGAGGAGGAGGAAGTGGGCGGTCTCGAGCACCTCCTCACGCCGGTGCCAGGTGGGGATGTCCCGGGCGGCGTCGGTGCCGAGCGCGAACCAGATCTCGGTGCCGGGATGGGCGGCCGCGAGCTCGGCGAGGGTGTCGGCGGTATACGAGGGGCCGGGGCGGCGCAGCTCGAGGTCGAGCACTCGCAGCCGTTCGCGACCCGCGACCGCGGCGTGAAGGAGGTCGAGGCGGTCGGCGGCGCCCGCCATCGCGGCGCCCCGGTGGGGAGGGTTGTTCGCGGGGATGAGCCAGGCCTCGTCGGCATCGACGAGGTCGCGGGCCTGCTCCGCGGCGGCGAGGTGGCCGAGGTGGACGGGGTCGAAGGTGCCGCCGAGGACGACCACACTGCGCGGTTCGCTCACTCCGAAGCGTCCTCGGCGTACGTGAACTCGGCCTTTCCGATGCGCACGGTGTCGCCCTCGGCACAGCCGGCGGCGCGCAGCGCGGCGTCCACTCCCGCCGTCCGCATCCGCCGCTGGAGCCGCGCGACCGCGTCGTCGGAGTTGAGGTCGGTCATCGCCACCTCGCGCTCGAGGGCCTCACCGACCACCCGCCAGCCGTCCTCCTCGCGGACGACCTGGACGTCGCCGAGGCGGCGGGGACGGTGACGGTACACCCGATGCTCCCCGGTGTCCGCCAGGGGTGGCGCCGCGGCCACCGCGGCCCGGCGGGCCTCGGCGACGAGGACGGCGACCCTGCCGAGGAGCTCCTCGATCCCCTCCCCTCCCGCCGCCGAGATCTCGATCGCGGCCGGCTCGGAGAGAGCGAGCACCGCCGCAGCGGCGCGCCCCTCGGGAACGTCGACCTTGTTGAGCGCGACCAGCCGCTCGCGCTCGGCGAGCACCGGGCTGAAGGCGGCGAGCTCGGCGCGCACGGTGGCGAGCGCGTCGCGCGCCGCCTCGACTCCCGCCGCCGTGTCGACGACGTGGACGAGCAGCCGGGTGCGCTCGAGGTGGCGGAGGAAGTCGATCCCCAGCCCGGCGCCGCGATGGGCGCCCTCGATGAGCCCGGGGACGTCGGCGAAGACGAGGGTGCGCCCGCCCTCGATCTCGGCGACGCCGAGGTTGGGCTCGAGCGTGGTGAACGGATAGTCGGCGATCCGCGGCCGCGCCGCGGTGAGCGCGGCGAGGAGGGTCGACTTGCCCGCGTTCGGCAGCCCCACGAGCCCGACGTCGGCGATGAGCTTGAGCTCGAGCTCGATCCGGCGTCGCTCCCCCGGCTCGCCGATCTCCCCGATCCGGGGCGCCTGGCGCACCGAGGTGGCGAAGCGGGCGTTCCCCCGGCCCCCGCGACCGGCGCGGGCGACGACGACCCGCTCGCCGTCGGTGGCGAGGTCGGCGAGAACGGTGTCGGCGTCGGCGTCACGGACGACCGTCCCCACCGGCACGGTGAGCAGCAGGTCGGCCCCGTCGCGGCCCGATTTCAGCGCCCCGGCGCCCGCCCGGCCGCTCTCCGCCTTGAAGCGCCGGCGATCGCGGAAGGCGCTCAGGGTGCTCGACTGGGCGTCGGCGACGAGCACGACGTCGCCGCCACGGCCGCCGTCACCACCGTCGGGCCCGCCGTTGGGCATGTACCGCTCCCGCCGGAAGCTGACCGCGCCCCGGCCCCCGTCCCCGGCCGCGACCTCGAGGACGACCTCGTCGAGGAACAGCTCAGTCGGCGGCCGGCGCGAGCTCGGCGTCCACCTCCACGGTGCCCACGCGGAGCACCGGGAGCTCGAGCACGTTGACCCGGGAGCGGTCGCCTCGCGTCTTGTCGAACGCCACCGTCCCCGAGCGCAGCGCGAAGAGAGTGTGATCGCGGCCGACACCGACGTTGTCGCCGGCGAGGATCCGGGTGCCACGCTGACGGACGAGGATCGTGCCGGCGAGCACGACCTGGCCGGCGTTGCGCTTGACCCCGAGCCGCCGCCCGGCGCTGTCGCGCCCGTTGCGCGAGCTGCCACCGCCCTTCTTGTGGGCCATGACCTAGACCTCCTCGAAGCCGGCGTCGCCGGCCTCGTCATCGGCGGCGGGCTCGGCCTCCACCACCGGCGTCTCGGGCTCGGCCGCCGCGGGGGCCGCGGCCTTCGGCGCGCGGGTCCGCTTCGGCTTCGGCGCCTTCTCCGCGGCGGCGGGGGCGGCCTCGACCGGCGCGGGGAGGGTGGGGAGCGGCTGCCCGGCGGTGAGCAGCGCCTCGACCCGCAGCTCGGTGAGACGGCTGCGGTGGCCGTGGGTGCGCCGGTAGCGCTTCTTCGGCTTGTACTTGAAGACCCGGAGCTTGCGGCCGAGCCGGTGGCCGACCACGACGGCGGCGACGCGCGCCCCCTTCGCGGCCTCGAGGCCGGAGGCGGAGCCGCCGGCGTCGCCGAGGAGCAGGACGGGCTCGAGGGTGATCATCGACCCCACCTCGGCGGCCATCCGGTCGACGAGGAGGCGGTCGCCCGGGGCGAGCCGGTACTGATGGCCCCCCTGCTGGACGATGGCGTACATGCGAGCTCCCGAGGTGCGTGAGGCGCGGGTCCGGGCCGACCGGACAGACCGGGCGTGCCCGGCCAGCGCGACGGGTGAGGATAGCACGCTCCGGCTCAGTGTCCGGACGGTGACGGGCTCGGGGTCGACCGGTGGTAGCCCTTCGCGGTCGGCGAGGGGCTGGGGCTCGGCGAGGGGGTCGGAGTCGGCGCCGGCGGCGCGTCGACGTTGATCGGCGCGGTGTCGGTGAGCGAGGTCACAGTGCCGTTGGCCTCGGTGACCTGGACGCTGACGGTGTAGCGGCCCTGGTACGCCGACGGCACGACGTGGGCCTTGAAGACGATCGTGAGCCGGCCCGGTCCCGCGTTGTTCCCGGGCGGAATCGTCCATCCCCCGTAGTCGATGACCACCCCGTTCGGCGCCGGATCGGTGGGGTTGCTCCGCGCCGCATTCCCGCCGGTGCGCTCCGTCTTGGTGAAGGCGAGGATGTCGGGGAGCGTGATGAGCACGTCGACCCCCGACGACGGCCCACTGCCGTCGTTGTTGACGGTGAGGAGGTAGGTGACGTCGTCCTCGCGTTTCACGCGGTTCGGCACCGCCGCGATGGTCACGTTGAGGTGGCCCGAGGGACTGACCGTGAGGTTCGAGCCCTTGCCCACCACCTCGCCGTCGGCGCTGTCGCTGAAGACATGGGGTACGAGCTTGAACGTCCCCGCGCGCGACGCGACGTTGACGGTGAAGGTGATGTCGACGTGGGGACGGCGCACGGTGCCGTCCGCCTGGCTCACCGGTGCGTTGAGCGTCCACACCCCCCACGCCGGGCTGTTGCTGCGCACCCCCGGGTCCTGGGGCTGAGTGCGGAGCACGCCGTACGGGTCGATGTCGATGTTCGACGTGGCGACGTATGTCACGCCGTCGGGGAGGTCGACGCGCGCGCTCACGCCGCTCGCCGCCTGCGGTCCGCTGTTGACGATGCTGAGCGTGAAGCTCGGGGTGTCGCCCGCCTTCACCGCCGCGTTGCTGTCGGTGTGGTTGAGGCTGACGATGAGACTGCTGAGGCTGCCGCCGCCGCATCCGGGGAGCGCGGGCAACCCTGCCACGAGGACGAGGACGGGCAGCAGCCGCGCGACAGCGCGGCGAAGTCCGGTCGCGCTCAGACCCGGCTCGGGGTCCTGAGCGGCGACAGCGGCCGCCGGACCGGACGCGGCTGGAGCGGGACGTCGGCCGCGCTCGGCAGCGGCATCGGATAGCCGACCTCGGCGAGCAGCCGCAG
>DATKEY010000452.1:0-7747 GCA_035544475.1 Candidatus Dormiibacterota bacterium
TCAACGACATCGCCCCCTTCCTGCGCTTCGGCAGCGGCCTCGACAACCAGCGCGCGGTGACCGTCAAGGGCACCTTCCTCCAGAACCGCGGTCACCTCGACTTCTACTACCGCGAGGCCTTCACCGTCGTCGAGATGGAGGCGGGTCCGTACTGCGCGGCGATGTACGAGCTCACCTCGTCGGGGCGCTATCCCACCAACGAGCCGGTCAACTTCTCGAAGCTGCCCATCGACTTCGGGGTCATCCACTACGCCTCGGACACGCCCTTCACCCAGGCGCGCACCCTCGGGGCGCGCGGCCTCTCGTACCACGGCATGGACTCGACGTACGCGGCGTCGGTGGCGATCGTCCGACGGGTGCTGCGGCTCGAGGGTGCGGTCGGCGAGGGCGAGCCCGAGGTCACCCGGTCGATCCGCCGGCCACCGGCGGACTGATGTCCCTCGTCGTCCTCGACGGGGTCGGCGTCGCCTTCGGCGCCACCACCGTCTTCAGCGGGCTCGACCTGCGCGTCGAGGCGCGCGACCGGCTCGCCATCGTCGGGGCCAACGGGGCGGGGAAGTCGTCCCTCCTCGACGTGATCGCGGGCACCGCGCCCCCCTCCGCCGGCCGGATCGAGCGCGACCGCCGGATGCGCCTCGCCCACCTCACCCAGCAGTCGCCTCCGCCCTCCGCGCCGACGGTGCTCGCCGAGGCGATGGCGTCACGCCAGGATCTCACCGCCCTCCAGTCGGAGATGGCGGCGCTCGAGCGCCGGCTGTCGGAGGCCGGACCCCAGCATCCGAGCGCCGATATCGACGCCCGCGAACCCGGGAGGCACCAGGACCTCGACGCCGCGATGGCGCGGTACGGCGAGGCCCAGCACGCCTACGAGGGGCTCGGCGGCTACGACCTCGAGGCCCGGGCCAAGGCGGCGCTCGGCGGCGTCGGTCTCGACGAGGCCGCCTGGCGGCGCCATCCCCGGGAGCTGAGCGGCGGCCAGGTGCGCCGCCTCGAGCTCGCCAAGCTCCTCCTCCAGGACGCCGACCTGCTCCTCCTCGACGAGCCGACCAACCACCTCGACCTCGCCGCCATCGAGTGGGTCGAGGAGTTCCTCCGCGGCGTCCCGGCGGCGATCGTCGTCGTCTCCCACGACCGCCGCTTCCTCGACGGGGTGTGCTCGCGCGTGCTCGAGATCGCCCAGGGCGTCACCGAGGAGTACCCGGGCAACTACTCCGCGTATGCCCGGCTGCGTGTCGAACGCCGCGAGCGGCGGCGCAAGGAGTGGGAGGGGCAGCAGGCGCACATCACCCACCAGGAGGAGTTCATCCGCCGCTACAAGGCGGGACAGCGGGCGCGCGAGGCCCGCGGCCGGCAGACGAAGCTCGACCGCCTCGAGCGCGTGGTCCGTCCCGTCGAGGACGAGCGCCCCCGGCTGCGATTCACGCCGTCTCCGGGCTCGCAGGTGCTGCTCCGCGCCACCGACCTCGTCGCCGGGCGCCAGGGACGCCCGATCGCGTCGCTCGGCCGCGCCGTGCTCGGCCCCGGCGACCGCGTCGCCATCGTCGGGCCGAACGGCGGCGGCAAGAGCACCCTCCTCCACACCCTCGCCGGCGAGCTCGACGCGGTCGCGGGGACGGTGACCCGCGGCGCCCGGCTGCGGATGCGCCTGCACCGCCAGGAGGAGGCCCAGCCGGACGAGGAGGACACCGGCCGCACCGTCCTCGACGAGCTGCTCGCCGACCACCCGATCGGTGAGGAGCGGGGTCGCACCGTCCTCGGCAGCCTGCTGTTCAGCGGCGACGAGGTCTTCTCGCCGGTCGCCACCCTGAGCGGCGGCGAGCGCGCCCGGCTCGCCCTCGGCCGTCTCGCCCTCGAGCCCACCAACCTGCTCCTCCTCGACGAGCCGACCAACCACCTCGACATCCCCGCCCAGGAGGTGCTCGAGGACGCGCTCCAGGGCTATCCCGGCGCGGTCGTCCTCGTCAGCCACGACCGCGCCCTCATCGACGCCATCGCGACGCGGGTCTGGTCGGTGGAGCCGCAACCCGACGGCCCGGCGACGGTGCGGGAGGTCCTCGGCGGCTACTCCGACCTCCTCCGCGCCCGCCGGGCGGCGGCGGCGCCGGCACCGTCCCCGCAGCCGGCGGCGCCGCGGCGCCCCGCCCCGCCGCGGATGGACGGAGGTGAGGAGAGGCGGGAGAGAGCCCGCGGCCGCGCTCGGGCTGCTGAGGTGCGGCGGCTCGAGGGGGACATCGCCGCGGTCGAGGCCGAGCTCGCCGAGGTGCGCCGGCGGCTCGCCGACCCGGCGACCTTCGCCGATCCCGCGGTGGGGGCGGAGGCCGGGCGCGAGCACGACCGCGTCGTCGGCGCCCTCGAGGAGCTCTACGAGCGCTGGTCGGAGATGGCCGACTCCGCCTGACCGGGCACCGGCCTCGCGGAGCGGCGGATCCCGACCCGGTTGGTCAGCGCTGTCCCGGAGAGGATGAGCACGAGCGCGACGACCGCAGCGGGCCTCACCCGCTCGCCGAGGAGCAGGGCGCCGTAGACGAGGGCGAAGCCGGGGAGCAGGTAGGTGACGGTGAGCGCGCCGGTGGCCCCGAGGCTGTCGAGGAGCCGGTAGTAGAGGACGTAGGCGATCCCGGTGCCGCCGACCCCGAGGGCGGCGAGCGAGAGGGCCGCCTGGACGCTCGGCGCGTGGTCGGGGCGGCCGGCGACGAGCGCGAAGGGGAGCACGATGAGCGCCGCCAGCCCGTTCGCGCTCACCGCGGGCACGAGCGGGGTGTCGCCCGCGAAGACCCGGCGGGCGAGGAACGCCCCGATCGCGTAGAGGACCGGGGCGCAGAGGAGCACCCCGAGGCCGAGCAGGTCGACCTCGCCGCCGAGCCCCTCGGCGAGCACGAGCGCGACGACCCCGCCGAGCCCGACCGCGAGGCCGGCGGTGCGGACGGGGGTGAGGCGCTCCGACTCCGGCCGGTTGGGGAGGAGCTGGGCGAGCACGGCGGAGAAGAGCGGCGCGGACGCGTTCACGATGGCCGCGATCCCGCTCGCGACCCGGGTCTCGCCCCAGGCGAAGCAGAGGTAGGGCAGGCCGGCGCTCACCATGCCGACGAGCGCCGCCTCGGGGCGGCGCAGCCCGGCGAGCACCTCCCGCCGGCCGATGACCACGGCGTAGAGGGCGATCGCGAGCGCGCCGAGGGCGAGCCGGATCTCGACGACCCCGAGCGGCGGCACCTCGAGGACCGCGACGCGGATGAAGAGGAAGCTCGCTCCCCAGAGCGCGGCGAGGGCGAGCAGGCGCGCGAGGTCGCCGGCCGCCATCAGGAGAGGCGGAAGGGGCGCACCCCGCTGAGGAAGACGAGGCCGCCGACGAACGCGGTGACCGCGGCGGCGACGACGGTGGCGATGAGGGCGGCGAGGAGCACGCCGAACACCCCCGAGGGCCCGGAGGACGTGGGCGTGGGACGGCCCACGACCGGCGCGGGATGGGTCCCCGCGGGAGCCGGGGTGCCGACGACGACCACCAGGCCGGTGAAGACGCCGTCGTCCCAGACGAAGTCGTTCTCCCCCGGGGTCGGGCTGAGCTCGAGGGCGAAGTAGGCGAGGCCGTCCGCCCCCGACTTGGTCGACGCCTGGTTGCCCTGGGGCCCGGTGGCACGGCGAGAGGCGTCGGCGGGAGCGACCGAGGCGCCGGTCCCCGGCGCCGACTGTACCCGCATCGTGACCGTGCGTCCCGGCTGCGGCTGGTCCTGGGAGTTCGCCTCGCGGATGTAGTAGGCGAGCGCCGTCCCGGCCGTCTGCGGCTGCTGGCGGTCGACCTTGTCGTAGCCGAGCGCCGGCACGGGCACGAGCGCGACCAGGACCGCGAGGAACGCCGGGACGATGAGGACGACACGGCGCCGGGGGGGTCTCATCGGGCACCCATCCTACGGCCGCCGGGCCTCCGCGGTGGGCACGTCGGGGCGACGATCACAATGGCCCGGTGGACCCCACCGAGCCGCCCGACCCGGTCCCCGGACGGCTGCTCGTCTCCGCCGAGCGCATCGCGGCGCGGATCGGTGAGCTCGCGGCCGAGATCGACGCCGCGTACGCCGGGGTCGACTCCCCGGTGGTCCTGCTCTGCGTGCTCAAGGGCTCGCTCTTCTTCACCGCCGACCTCGCCCGGGCGCTCACCATCCCCCTGGAGATCGACGCCATCGCGGTGCGCTCCTACGGGGCCGGGACCGAGACCACGGGCACCGTCCAGCTGCTCAAGGACGTGACCACGCCGCTCGGCGGACGTCACGTGCTCATGGTCGAGGACGTCATCGACACCGGCCTCACCACGTCCTTCCTCTACGAGCACGTGGCCCGGCACCGCCCCGCCTCGCTGCGCCTGGTCTCGCTCCTCGACAAGCCGGGGCGGCGGCGCCGGGAGGTGCGCATCGACTTCCGCGGCTTCGTCCTCGGCGGCGACTTCGTCGTCGGCTACGGGCTGGACCTCGACGAGCGCTTTCGCAACCTCCCCGACGTCCATGCCCTCGAAGAGGGTTGAGGCCCTCGCCTATCCCGCCCTGGCGATGGCGACGGTCGCCGTCTCCTTCTCGGCGATCTTCAACCGGCTCGCCCCGGACGGCCCGGCGACGATCGTCTGGGTGCGGATGGCGATCACCGCGGTGCTCCTCGCCCCGCTCGCCCTCCGCGACGCCCGCATCGGAGCCCTCCCCCGCTCGGCCTCCGACTGGGCGGTGGTCGCGCTCAGCGGGGTGCTGCTCGCGGCGCACTTCCTCACCTGGACGGCGTCGCTCCGCCACACCTCGGTCGCCTCGAGCGTGCTCCTCGTCTCGCTCCACCCCATCCTCGTCGCCGTCCTCGGCCGGCGCCTGCTCGGCGAGGCGGTCTCGCTGCGCCTGATCGCCGGCCTCGCCCTCGCGGTCGTGGGGACGGCGATCACCGCCGCCGGCGACCTGAGGGTCAGCGGCGAGGCCCTCGGAGGCGACCTCCTCGCCATCGCCGGCTCGATCACCTTCGCCGGCTACCTGCTCGTCGGCCGCCGGGTGCGGTCGCGCTATGGCGCCGCCGGCTACTCGGTGCCGGTCTACACGGTGGTCGCCCTGGTCGCCCTGCCGCTGGCGCCCCTGAGCGGCGCCGCGGTCGTGCCCCAGGCGCGGACCGCGCTCGCCTGCCTCGGCCTGGCGGTCGTCTGCACCGTCCTCGGCCACACCGTCTTCAACTGGACGCTCCGCCACCTCCGGGCGGTGATCGTCTCCCTCGCCTTCCTCGGGGAGCCGCCGATCACCGCCCTGCTCGCCATCCCCTTCCTCGGGGAGTGGCCTCCGCGCAGCGCGGTGATGGGGGGGGCGGCGGTGCTCCTCGGCCTCGGCTTCGCCCTCACCGAGCCCGGCCCGGTGCCGGTCGCCGAGGAGGCGGCGGCCCAGTAGCCGCCGCCTCCCTCCGACCGGCCGTCAGGCGACCGGGGGCGGCGCCGGAGCGTGCGGCGGCGAGTACCGGGCCGGGGCCGCCTCGGAGGTGCGGCTGGTGAGGTAGCCGCCGATGAGGGTGGCGATCCCGGCGAGCAGGGCGAGGAACCAGGCGAAGCCCAGCCCGTAGGAGAAGCTCTGGAGGCCGGTGCCGGACGACACGAAGGAGTCGTGGTACTCGACCCAGAAGAGGAGGACGCCGGCGATCTCCAGGGCGCCGCCCGCCATGTAGATCACCGAGTCGGACGCCGGGAGCTCGGGGAGCTCGACCGTGCCGGAGAGCAGCCTGCGGCAGGCGAGCAGCCCGACGACCCCGACCAGGGCGAGGAAGCTCAGCCAGCCCCAGCCGTGGAAGCCGCTCAGCCCCGACAGCGAGCCGTTGCAGAAGGCGCCGCTGCAGGAGGCCTTGGTCCAGTCGAGGAAGAGGGCGACGAGGAGGACGAGCGAGCCGGCGGCGATCACCAGCTCCTCCGTCGAGAACCGCTCCGCCAGCTTCTTGAGATCCACGCGCTCGGGTCCGCTCATGGTTCGGCTCCCCCAGGTGCAGGTGGTCGGTCCGCGCGATCGCGCGACTCGCAGCACATTCTCGGCCTTCACAAATCACTACACAAGTAGCAAAAGCGTCAAAACCGTCGACTGCCCGAACCCGATCGGAGGGCCTCAGGAGGGGCCGCCAGCAGGATGTGACCGTATGCAACGCGGCCGTCACCACGACTTGATCGATTTGGTTGGTGCGAGTGACGAGTATGCATCCCAAGGCCGTGCCCCAGCGGCGGGCGGACTTGCGGCAACTGGAGATGGGAGGCAGCGGTGGGATCGTCGCGCAGTCGTCGGCTGCACCGTCGTGGTGCCCGGGGCCAGGGCCTCGTCGAGTTCGCCCTCGTCGCGCCCCTGCTACTCGCCCTCGCGTTCGGGATCTTCGACTTCGGCCGGGGGATGTCGGCGAACGTCACGGTGACCAACGCCTCGCGTGAGGGCGCCCGCTGGTTCTCGGCCAATGCGTCGAACCTCGACTCGACCACCCACTACGGGTCGTACTGCCCCACCGGGACCACCGCGCCGAGCCACGCCTCGGGGCAGCTGCAGGCGTGGAACCAGATGCTGAACGCCAACCTCTCGATGAGCGGCGTCACCCGGATGACCGTCTACTTCTACAAGAGCAGCAACACCCCCCCGAGCGCGGGGGGCTTCACGGGCTGGGACCTCGAGGAGGACTGCCTCCCGAGCGGCGGACCCTTCAACGGCACCGTCAATCCGGTGACCGGGTCGAACACCGGCGACTCGAGCTACTCCCCACAGACGGGTGACTGGGTCGAGTTCCGAGTCACCTACCAGTACACGACGACGACGCCGATCATCCATCAGCTCGTGTCGACGGTCACGATCGACCAGGCCACCACGATGGTGCTCGAGTGACGCCGGTCCGCGTCATGCGGGTCCGCCGTCCAGATCGACGCGGCGCCCATGGCCAGTCCCTGGTGTTCGTCGCCCTCGCGGGCGTCGCGCTCATCGGGATGACCGGCCTCGCGCTCGACGGCGGCTACGAGGTCGGCGTCTACCGCAGCGCCCAGAACGGCGCCGACGCCGGTGCCCTGGCGGCGGCGCGGGCCATCTACGAGAACCAGGCCAACTCCACGTACCTCAACACCCTCAACTCAGGCGCCGGGCTGTGCGGCCTGAACTCCGGGGTGGCGCCTGCCCAGGTCGTCCTCAACAACAGCAAGGCGACCCCGACCTGCACCGCCAAGACGCTCACGACCTACAAGCCCGTGGGACCGGACGGCTTCCACTCCTACGGCGCGCTCGCGACCATCGACAGCTCGCAGTCGGTGAGCTCACTGGGCGTCAACGTGGCCACGCTCGCGGCCCATGTCGGCGTCAACGAGGCGACCGGTGACGTCACCCAGAACCCGACGCCCGCCGCAAGCGGGTCGGTCGACCTCGCCAGCCTCTCGGCGAGCCTCACCGCCATCTCCAACTCGCTGCTCTCGACGAGCGGGAGCGCCCATGTCGACGACTGCTCGAGCAGCGCCTCGGGGGCGGGGAACAGCCAGATCGTCCCCAGCGCCGGCGGTAGCTGCCCGGGTAGCAGCCTCGCCCTCACCCTCGCCCTGACGATCGCCCTCCTCCACCTCAACGTCGACGTCGACAGCACCCTCGGGCTCACCGGCAACATCCCCACGAGCCCCGCGTCGATCAGCCTCGTCAAGCAGGCGCTCTCGTCGGTGGTGCCGAACAGCGGCATCGCCCAGCAACGTGACTTCACGCAGGTGGCCGGAGCCGGAGCCACCATCGGCGCGCTCGGCACGGTG
>DATKEY010000453.1:0-4637 GCA_035544475.1 Candidatus Dormiibacterota bacterium
GCGAAGACGCCGACAGGATCGGCCGGTGCAGGCCGCGCGACGATGCTGACGGCGAGCGCGATCCCGAGCACGGCGCCGATCTGGCGCACCGCGGCGTTCACTCCGGCGGCCGTCCCCAGCCGCCCCGTGGGAACGCTCGCCACGGCGGCGCTTCCCACCACGGGGAAGGCCAGTCCCACGCCTGCCCCGGTGAGGACCTGGCCGGGGAGGAAGCCACCTAGGTACGCGGGGTGCGCGCCCATCCGCAGCGCCCAGAACAGACAGCCCGCCCCCCAGAGCGCCCCCCCGGCGAGGATGGGCAGGCCGTGGCCGTGCTTGTCGGCGAAGCACCCGGCCGGGCGCGCGAGCGCCGCCGCGACGGCGGCGGACGGGAGCACGGCGACCCCAGCGCGCAGCGCGGAGTACTGCCACACGCCGGTGAAGAAGAGAACGTTGGACAGCAGGTACATGAAGTAGCCGGTGGCTCCCAGCGCGGTCAGCGCATTGGCGCAGACCAGGCCCCGCTGGCGGAGCACGGCGCGGTCGAAGACGGGGGCCGGGTGGCGGGCCGAGCGCTGCGCGAAGACGGCGAGCAGCGTCGCCGCCGCGCCCCAGCAGGCGATGACGCGAGCGTCCGTCCAGCCCCAGTCGCTGGCCTTGACGAGGCCGAGAGCGAGCGCACCGAGCGCGAGCGAGAGCACCGTCGCCCCGAGAAGGTCGGGGAACCTGCCCGACGACGCGTCGCGGCTCTCGACGACCAGCCGGCGGGTCAGGACCAGGGCGACCACCGCGACCGGCAGGTTCACGGTGAAGATCAGCGGCCACCCCGAGGTGCGCACGAGCATGCCGCCGAGGGGCGTCCCGACACCGGCGCCGACCGCCGCGGCCGATGCCCACACGCTGAACGTCCGCGCCTCTCGACCGTCGGGTGCGGCGGCCAGGCACAGGGAGAGCGAGGCGGGCACGAGGACGGCCGCCCCCGCCGCCTGGAGCAGCCGTGCGGCGATGAGCAGCTGGGCGGACGGGGCCGCGGCGCAGAGTGCGGAGGCGACGGCGAAGCCGGCGAGTCCCAGCTCGAAGAGACGGCGTCGGCCCAGGCGGTCACAGAGCCTGCCCGCCGGGACCAGGAAGGCGGCGAAGACGACGTTGTAGCCGTTGAACACCCATGACAGGGTCGAAAGCGGCGTGCCCGGGAAGGACGCATGCATCGAGGGGAAGGCGATGTTCACGATGGTGGTGTCGACGAAGGTCATGCCGGACCCGATGCAGGCCACGGCCAGGACGACACCGCGCCGCGCCACACCCCGGGTCTGAACGGCCGGCTCGATGGCGCCCCGTCGAGCCACTGGGACGGCGGGACCCAGACCGCTCGACTGCATGGTCTTCCTCGCTGACACCCGTCGGACGCCGGATATGCTGCCGCCTGCGCGGAAGGGATTCCACGGGTGACGTCACCAACCCACTGTGAAGTTCGACCAGTCGCCGAGGAGAGCGCCCCGAGGAGGGTCAGCCTGACCACCATGCGCCGCGTCGGCGGAGGACGTCGCGAAGGACGACCGGGCGGTTGGTCATGATGCCGTCGACACCGAGGTCGAGGAGGCGTTCCATCTCCGCCGGCTCGTCGATGGTCCAGACGTGGACCGGCAGCCCGCAACGGTGAGCAGCGCGCACCATCGCATCGTCGACCAGCGCCACTCCGTGACGGCGGACGGGCAGCTGGACGCAGTCGGCGCCGAGGTGCGGGACACGACCGAGCACCGACGCCACGCGTGCGCAAGCGGCTGCGGCCTGACCCATGGAGGTGCAGACGGCGTGGTCCACCGACCGTCGGAAATGCCGGACCCGGCGATCGACGAAGGAGCCGACGCACACGCGGCCCAGGGCGTCCATGCGCCGCAGCAGCCTCGCCAGGGGCTCGACCACGGCATCGGACTTGGCGTCGATGTTCATCCGCACCTGCGGCCATTCCTCGAGGATGTCGCTGAGGCGGGGGATCACAAGGCCCTTCCCGCGGTGTGGGAAGGTACATCCGCCGTCGGTGGTGAAGCCGTACCCTGCGTCGACCGTCGCGAGCTCGGCGGCACTCAGGTCGGCGACGCGTCCCCGGCGGTCGGTCACCCGGTCCAGGACGTCGTCGTGGAAGGCCACCACCACGCCGTCGAGGGTGAGGTGGACATCCGTCTCCAGATAGACGTATCCCATGGCGACGGCCGCTCGGAAGGCCGGGATGGTGTTCCAGGGATGGTCATTGCCGCCCCCCGCGTGGGCGAAGGGAATCGGACCGGGCCAGTCGAGGAAGCGGCGACGGCTCTGGCTCAGCATCCGAGCCGGCAGCCGGCCGGGCAGGAGCCTGTCGCTGCTGACCCACCGCTCGGCCGCCATTCTCCACCTCGGAATTCCTGGACGCTGCGCCGCAGCATGCCCGCTCGCCGCGATCCCGTCTGCGTAGCTCGTCACACATCGTCTGTGCGGTTCGCCACTCCGCACCGCTCGCTCCCGCCACCAGGCGGCAGCTCCGGGTGCTCACCGCGAGCTGCCTGGCGAGCGCGCCGGCGGGGCTGCTCGCCGACAACGTGCCGGGTCCGGGGTCGCTGACCGGCCCCCTCACCTCCCACTACCCGGTGACGGTCAACTCGCTGCCCCCGGCGCAGGAGGCGGGCGCTCCGCGACGGCCGAGCGGCCCGGTGCCCTGTGCGGCCTCAGCCCCGGCCGCGTCCGGGTCGCCGCCGGCGCTGCTGGGCAGGCTGGGCCGGCTTCTCGGGAGCGGGCCCGGCGGCCGAGGGCCGGCCGAGGAAGACCGCGATCAGGGCGCGGGGACGTGCCGGGTCGCGCCGGGGATGCCCATCCACGAAGGGGCGGTCCATGTCTCGGGAACGATGCCGTCGCGAGAAAACCGGCGGTGCGCCGCGGGACCTGCCCGATAATCGGCCGATGCCCCACGTGCTCGGCTTCCTCGCGGTCGCCGCCGTCATCACCGTGACCCCCGGTCCGGACATGGCGCTCGTCACCCGCAGCGCGCTCCGCGGCGGCCGCCGCGCCGCGCGGCGCAGCGCGATCGGGGTCGGGACCGGACTGCTCGTCTGGACGTGCGCGTCGGTGGCGGGGATCGCGGCGCTGCTCCAGACCTCCGGCCTCGCGTTCGACGCCGTGCGGCTCGCCGGCGCCGCCTACCTCGTCCTGCTCGGACTGCGTGCGCTGCTCTCACTCCGGCACCCCGAGCCCGCGGCGGTGGCGGCCCCCCATCCGCGGCTCCGCCTCCCCGAGGGCGGACCCTACGTCCAGGGGCTGCTCTGCAACCTGCTCAACCCCAAGATCGCGGTGCTCTTCACCAGCCTCATCCCGCAGTTCATCGTCCCGGGCCCGTCGGCGACCGCCGAGACCCTCCTGCTCGGCGGGCTCTTCTGCGCCGGGGGGGTGCTCTGGATCTGCCTCTACGCCCTCGTCGCCGGCTCCGCCGCGACCCTGCTCCGCCGCCCCCGGGTGCGCCGCGCCGTCGACGCGGTGTCGGGGACGGTGCTCGTCGGCTTCGGGCTGCGCCTCGCCCGCGAGGTGCGCTGACCCTCAGCCGGACGCGATGCGGTGGAGCAGCCCGGCGACCTCCTCGGGCATCGAGAGCATGAGCCAGTGCCCGGTCGGCAGCTCGTGGAGCTCCCAGTCGTCGCCGGTGAAGAGCGCCGCGCGCGGGTCACCCTCCTCGGTGAGGCGGCGGAGGGTCTCGAGGCTCATCCCGCCGGCGCTGCCGAAGATCGCCACCCGGCGCACCTCCGACGGGCGGGCGGCGTTCAGTCGCAGCGGGGTGGTGAAGGTTGCGTACGGCTGCGGCGACCCGCGCTCCTCGACCATGCGCAGGTGCTCCTCCCCAAGTCCGGCGGTGCTCCCGTAGAGGCCGGAGGTGAGGGTGTCGCGATCGGGCACCGGCCAACGCCAGCCGTCGCCGCGCTCGTCGACGTCGCGCCGCTGGCGCTCGCGGATCTCCGCCGGCATCAGGCCGTCGAGCGCCATTCCGTCGGGCACCGGCGCGCAGTCGAGGTAGACGACCGCGCTCAGCCGCTCCGGCCGCCGGTCGGCGACGCCGGTGACGACGATCCCCGAGTAGCTGTGCCCGACGAGGACGGCATCGTGCAGGTCCTCGTGCTCGAGCATGTTGACCACGTCGGTGATGTGGGTCTCGAGGTCGGTGTCGGGGCGGGCGAGGTGCACGCGCTCGCCGAGCCCGGTGAGGGTCACGGGATACGCGTCGTGTCCGAGCGCGCGCAGCCGGCGGGCGACCTCCGCATACACCCAGCCGCCGAGGCAGGCGCCGGGGACGAGGACGACGGGGTGCGGGGTGTCAGCGCTCATCGGCGCGCAGACGATAGACGACGTGACGCCGGATGGGATGGCCCTCGGCGATCCGCGGGTGGTCGAAGTCGTCCGCGGGGTCGCGGTGCATGCCGATCCGTTCCATGACGCGCCACGAGCGCGCGTTGCCCGGGGTCGTCATCGAGACGATCTCCTCGAGCCCGAGCGGGCCGAACCCGAGGTCGAGGCAGGCGAGCGCCGCCTCGGTCGCGTAGCCGTGTCCCCAGTGGGCCGGGTCGAGCCGCCAGCCGACCTCGACGGCGGGGGTGAAGTGCGCCTCGAAGGGCACCCGCTGGAGGCCGACGAAGCCGATGAAG
>DATKEY010000454.1:0-8535 GCA_035544475.1 Candidatus Dormiibacterota bacterium
CCTCGGGCTCCTCGGCCTCGGCCTCCGCGGCGGGCTCCTCGGCCTCCGCGACCGCCACCGCTCCCGCCTCCTCCTCGGCGGGGGCCTCCTCGGACTCCTGGACGCGCGCGACCTCCTCGTCGGACATGTCCCCACCTCCCGGTCTCTCACTCCGTGGACGCTGCAACGCCATGCAGAGAGAGAGCCGCCCGGACATTATCGCTGTCGCCGGAGGCCGCCGCAAGTATCTGTCGCGATTGTCGTGAACCTGCGGACGGCCGGTCCGGTGACTCCGCGGGAGCCCCGCTCCACGGGGTGGAGCGGGGCCCTGGACGGATGGTGGGTAGCGGTGTCGACTGCCTCGGACGGGTGGTGATCGGGAAGGACTGTCCGAACCGTGGAGCCTGAAAACGTTGATGGATCAGGGATTTCCCGGCGGTGTATCAGTCACGCGCGCGATCGCGCGCCGGCCTCGCCCGGGGGTGCCCTCCGGCCGGTGGCGCTGCACGCGTCCCCGTGACCCGGGGAGGTGACAGCGCTCGGCGGAGCCGACCATCGTGGTCCTGTCTCAGCCTGGTTCCGGCGTGGGGCCACTCGCCGTGCCCGACGCCACGATCATCGTTTCCCTTCCTCTCTGCCCGCCATGGGCATGCCGTTGAAACGTGGGATTGCCCAAGGTATTGCACTGTCGGGGGATTCGCCCGAAGGGAAGGCCACGAAAGTATCGAGACCGACACCGGCCGGTCGGACCGCGATCCGGGACGCGGAACAGTCCCGGCGCACTCTCAGCAGACTCCGACCCCCGCCCAGCGAGCCGCCCGGGCGCCCAGGAGCTCCGCCGCGGAGGCGCCGCGGATCGACGCATCGAGCAGCTCGACGGGGTGGAAGAGCGGCAGCGGTGCGCCGCGCGCGCCGAGGTGGCTGCCGATCTGCAGCAGGCAGCCGGGGTTGGCGGCGGCCACCGCCTCGGGAGCGGCGTCGACGAGCCGTGCCGCGGTTCGCCGCCCCAGCTCCGCCGCCGCCTCCGGCTCGACGAGGTTGTACACGCCGGCGCTGCCGCAGCAGTTCTCGCCGGGTGCGACCGCGACGAGCTCGAGGCCGGGGATGGCGGTGAGCAGCGCCCGCGGCTGCTCGCGCACCCCCTGCGCCTGGGCGAGGTGACAGGCGTCGTGGTAGGCGAGGCGCAGCGGCAGGGGGTGCAGCGGCGGCGGCTCGCCCAGGTCGGCGAGCAGCTCGTTGACATCGCGGACGGTCGCCGCAAGGCGGCGGGCGCGTGCCGCCCACGCCGGGTCGTCGGCGAGCAGGTCGCCGTACTCCTTGAGCGTCGAGCCGCACCCCGCGGAGGTGACCGCGAGGCGGTCGGCGCCGGTGCGCTCCAGGCACTCGACGAGCGCGCGCGCGCGCCGGAGCGCCGCCGCCTCGCGGCCCGAGTGCAGCTCGAGCGCGCCGCAGCACGGCTGTCCGGGCGGGACCATCACCTCGCATCCGAAGGCGGCGAGCACCCGCGCGGCGGCGGTGTTCACCTCCGAGAAGAAGGCGTGCTGCACGCAGCCGCTCAGCAGCGCCACGCGCATCCGCCGCGGTCCACGCGGGGGCAGCCACTCCGGGGTGCCGGCCCGCAGCGCCGCGGCGTCGAGCGGCGGTGCCAGCGACTCGAGCAGTCGCAGCCGCTCGGGGAGCCGGGCGAGGACCCCGCTGCGCCGCAGCAGCGTGCGCGCGCCGCTGCGCTCGTAGAGGAGGAGGCCGCGGGCGAGCGCGCGCATCCGCCGCGGGTGGGGCAGGAGCGCGAAGATCGCGTCGCGGAACACGCGATCGGCGGCGGGCCGGCGCCAGCGCCGTTCCACCTGCTGGCGGGTCTGCTCGATGAGACGGTCGTAGCGGACTCCGGACGGACACGCGGGGACGCACGCCATGCATCCCAGGCAGCGATCCCAGTGCCGCACCAGGTCCGCGGAGAGGTCGACCGCACCGCGGAGCGCGGAGTCCATGAGCAGGATGCGTCCCCGCGGCGAGTCCGGCTCCTCGCCCCAGAGCTGGTAGGTGGGACAGGCCTGGAGGCAGAACCCGCAGTGCACGCAGTCGTCGAGGAGCGCACGGGCCGGTGGGTGATGCGCGTCGAAGGCGCCCGTGAGCGTCATCCGCCGTCCTCGCCGTCGCCGAGGGCCCGCCCGGGGGCGAGCACGCCGGCGGGGTCGAGGGAGCGCTTCAGCGCGCGCATCAGCGCGACCTCGGGACCCGTCTCCGCCGGCCAGGCGGCGCCGCCGAGCGCGGCACCCCCACGGTGGAGGGTGACGTGCCCGCCGAGCCGCGCGACCGCCGTGCGCAGCTGCGCGACCACCTCGGGCGACTCCGGCACGCGCGCCTCGGCGACGCCGAGCGTTGCGCGCACGACCATCTCGTTCGCGTACGCCGAGGCGACCTCGAGCACCTCGGCGAGCCGGGTGCGGGGGAAGGACAGTCCCGCCACCGCACCGTCGCCGCGCCACGGCCGCGCCGCGAGCGCGGAGTCGAGCGCCTCGGCCTCCGCCGCGTCGAGCACGCGCGCGCCGGCGATCTCCGACAGCGCGGCCGCCTGCTCGACGACGCCCTCGCCGGTGCCCTCGACGCGGAGCCGCGCGGTCGCGTCCGGCCAGCAGACGTCGGCGGCGCTCAGCACCACCGGGGCGGTGCGCAGGGCGTCGGAGAGCGCGGCCAGGCGGCTGGGCGAGGCCCGCTCGACGAGAAGGCTGCGGGTCGCAGCCGGCCGGGGATGCAGGCGCACCGTGATCTCGGTGATCACCGCCAGCGTCCCCAGAGAGCCGACCAGCAGCCGGGTGACGTCGTACCCGGCGACGTTCTTCACCACCTTCCCGCCGCTGTGGCCGACGGTCCCGTCGCCGAGGACGTATCGGGCACCGATGACCAGATCTCGCGGGGTGCCGTACCGGGCGCGCAGCGACCCGGACGCGCCCGTCGCGACGGCGCCGCCGAGGGTCTGGGCCCCACCCTGGGGCGGGTCGAGCGGCAGCCACTGACGGTGCCCGGGGGCGGCGTCGAGCGCCCCGCGCAGCTCGTCGAGGGTGGTCCCCGCCCGCACCGTGCACACGAGGTCGCCGGGGGCGTGCTCGACCACCCCGTGCAGGCGCGCCGTCTCGAGCACCGCGTCGCACCGCCGCGGCGGCCGGCCCCACCGCTCCTTGGTCCCGGCACCGCGCACCACCAGGGCCAGGCGCTCGCGGTGAGCGAGTGCGCAGACCGCGGCCACCCCGTCCTCGCCGTCGGGGCGGACGACCGCGGCGGGGACGATCCCGCCGACCGCGTCGCCCGCCGTGCCCTCGCGCACCACGCCGTCGCCGAGCTCGTGGACGAGCAGCGCGAGCACCGCCGGCGCGGCGGTGCTCACAGCCGGTCCGCCAGCCCGGCGGTCTCGATCGGATGCGGACGGTAGGGGCCGGGGACCTCGCCGCAGAGCCGCGGGGTGGGCAGCAGCTTCGCCGGATTGCACAGCCCGTCGGGGTCGAAGGCGTGGCGCACCCGCTCCATCACCGCGAGCGCAGCGGGGCTGAACATCTTCGGCATGTGGCAGGCCTTGTCGAGGCCGACCCCGTGCTCGCCGGTGATCGATCCCCCCTCGGCGAGGCAGAGGTCGAGGATGCGCCCGGCGAGCTCGAGGGCCTTCTCGGACTCGCCGGGGACGTGGCCGTCGTAGCACACGAGCGGATGGAGGTTGCCGTCACCCGCGTGGAAGACGTTGCCGACCCGAAGCCCGTACTCACGCTCGAGCTCCCGGATCCCGTTGAGCACCGGCCCGAGCCGGGTTCGGGGGATCACCCCGTCCTGGACGTAGTAGTCGGGGCTGACCCGTCCCATCGCGGCGAAGGCGGCCCGACGTCCCTTCCAGAGCAGGGCCCGTTCCCCGGCGCTGCTGGCGACCCGGGTCTCGGTGCCGCCCGCGTCCCGGCAGATCCGGTCGACCGCGGCCAGAACCGTCCGGCACTCGGCGTCGGGACCGTCGACCTCGACGAGGAGCAGCGCCTCACAGTCGGGATACCCCGCGTGGACGGCGGCCTCCGCGGCCTCGAGGGTGAGACGGTCCATCATCTCCACCGCGGCCGGGAGGATCCCCTCGGCGACGATCGCCGACACCGCGTTGCCCGCCGACTCCATGGAGTCGAACGCGGCCAGGGTGGTGATGCATGTGGGTGGGCGGGGGACCAGCCGCAGGATCACCTCGGTGACGATCCCCAGTGTCCCCTCGCTGCCGACCACCACGCCGAGCAGGTCGTATCCGGGAGTGTCGGGCACCGCGCCGCCGAGCCGGACGACGTCGCCGCCGGCCGTCACCATCGTCACCCCGCACACGTGGTGAAGGGTGAAGCCGTACTTGAGACAGTGCGCGCCGCCGCTGTTCTCGGCGACATTGCCACCGATGCTGCAGACCGCGCCGCTGCTCGGGTCGGGGGCGTAGAAGTAGCCCTGGCTCGCCACCGCCTCGCTGACGGCGAGATTGGTCACCCCCGGCTGGACGGTGGCGCGCTCGTTCGCGATGTCGACGGCGAGCACCGAGCGCATCCGTGCCAGGCAGACCACCACCCCCTCGGTGATCGCCACGGCGCCGCCGCTCAGCCCGGTGCCGCTGCCGCGCGCGACGAAGGGGACGCGCGCCCGGTGCAGGACGCGCACCGCCGCCGCGGTCTGCTCGGTCGTCAGCGGCAGCACGACCGCGGCGGGGACGGCGCGGTGGCCGGTGAGCCCGTCGCACTCGTAGGCGCGGACCGCCGCCGGCTCGGTGAGCACCGCCGAGGCGCCCACCGCGGCGCGAAGCCCGTCGAGCACCCCGGCGTCCATGGAGCCTCGATGGTATAGCGCGATACCCTCGCGCTCCATGCACCTCCACGCCGTGCTCCTCCCCGACGGGAGCGACCCGGTCGACCTCTGGGTCGCCGGCGGACGTCTCACCCTCGAACCCCAGGACGGCGCCGAGACACTCCCCGGCGGCTGGGTGCTCCCGGGGCTCGTCGACGCCCACGCCCACCTCAGCATCGACACCGCCGGTGGCGGCCGCGACCTCGGCGACCCCGGGCTCATCGAGTCGAACTGCCGCGCCCAGCTCCTCGGCGGGGTGCTGCTCGTGCGCGACGTCGGCGCGGTCCCGGGCGCGGTCCTGCCCGACGGGGATCCCCAGGGTCCCCGGCTGCTCCGCGCCGGCCGCTACCTCGCGCCGGCGGGCTGCTACGTCCCAGGCCTCTACGAGGGCGTCGAGCCGGCCGACCTCGTCGACGCGGCGCTCGTCGAGGTCGCCGCCGGAGCGACGTGGGTGAAGGTGATCGCCGACTTCCCGCCGAACTTCCCCCGCGGGCGAGCCGAGCCCAACTACGACCTCGAGACCCTGACCCGCCTCGTCGAGGCGGCCCACGCCGCCGGGGCGCGGGTCGCCGCCCACGTCACCGGCGCGGCGCTCGCCGACGTCGTCGCCGCCGGCGTCGACTCCGTCGAGCACGGGCTGCGCATGGACGAGGACGCGCTGACCACTCTCGGCCGCCGCGGCGGAGCCTGGACGCCGACTCTCGGGATGACCATCGAGATGCTCGGCGAGGAGAAGTTCGAGCGCCTCGTGGAGCGGTTCTCCCCGCTGCTGGCGCGGGCGGAGGCGGCGGGCGTCACCGTGCTCGCGGGCACCGACACCCGGCCGCCGGGATCGCTCCCCGTCGAGGTCGCGCTCCTCCAGCGCTGCGGGATGGCGCCCGCGGACGCGCTCGCCGCGGCGTCGACCGCCGCCCGTCGCTACCTCGGTCTCCCCGGCGTCGAGCCCGGCGCGCCCGCCGACCTGGTCTCCTACCCGGCCGATCCGCGCGACGACCCCGAGGTGCTCGCCAGCCCGTCGGCGGTGGTGGTCGGAGGGCGGCGAGTGGCGTGAGCGACACCGAGTACCACTCCTACCTCCTCATCGACGACCTGCTGCGCCTGCAGCGGCCGCTCACCGCCGGCGCGCGCGACGAGCTCCTCTTCATCGTCGTCCACCAGGTCTACGAGCTCTGGTTCCGGATCGTCGTCGACGAGCTGATCCACGCCCGGGACGCCCTCCTCGAGAGGAGCGCCCACGCCGCGGTCAAGCCCCTTCGCAGGGTGCTCGCGGTCGAGGGGCTGCTCTACGACCAGCTCGGCGTCCTGGAGACCATGGGCCCGGAGGACTTCCTCGCCTTCCGCGACCCCCTCGCCCCCGCGTCCGGGTTCCAGTCGGCGCAGTTCCGCGCCATCGAGCGGCTGAGCGGCGGCGAGGCGGGCGGATCGGGCATCACCCCGGGGGCGGGCGGCGACCCCGGCGGCCCGTCACTGTGGGAGGCGTTCTGCGCCTGCGGCCGGGCCCGGGGGTTCGACCTGCCCGAGGGTGCGGCCGGGCGGGAGCGGCGGCTCGCGGCACTCGCCGCCCTCTACCGCGACCACACCGCGAGCGCGGAGCGCAGCGTGCTCCACTCCGTCGCCGAGCTGCTCTGCGACCACGACGAGGCGGTCGGCACCTGGCGGTTCCGTCACGCGCTCATGGCCGCCCGCACCATCGGTGCCCGCCCCGGAACCGGGGGCTCCGCCGGTGTCGAGTACCTGCGCTCCACCGTCGACCGCCGCTTCTTCCCCGAGCTGTGGGAGGTGCGGACCCGGCTCTGAGGAATGCACCGACATACGGCCAGGGGATTTAGACGTTAATGCAATACGCACAAATCATCCCATGGATGCCGTAGCTTTTCCGTGTCCTCTCGCCTACCCTGGGACTGCAGACCGGCAGTCACGAGGCGGGAACGACATGCGTGCTCGATGTGGACTTCTCACACTGGTCGCGACGCTGTCGCTGGGGATGGCGTGGAGCGTGGGGACGGCGGTCGCCGCCACCGTCCCGCCGGCGAACATCGGTGCCCCGCCCGCCCACCATCCCGGGGACCACGGCGGAGGTGGTGGGCACTTCGGGGTGAGCGTCGACGCCCGCACCGCGGCGGTGACCGCCGTGGCTCCGCGGTCCGGGCCGCATCCCGGCTCGCCACTGGGCTCGGACCGCCGCCCCGACCGTCACGGTCCGGACCACGGCGCCTGGCGGGGTCGGGGCTGGGATCACCGCGGCTACGGGTGGGACTGGGAGCGCCAGTGCCGGTGGGCGTACCGGCACGACCGGCTCTGGTGGATCACGCACTGCCGATAGGGTGACCCTCAGGCGGTGACGTCCTTCCAGCCGCCGGTGCCTCCGCGCCGCACCGCGACCAGCCCCGCGACGATCGACAGCGCGATCTCCGGCGCGGTGCGGCCGCCGAGGTCGAGGCCGACCGGGGTGCGGATCGACCCGACCGCCGCCTCCGAGGCGCCACCGGCACGGAGGGCCTCGAGGTGGTGGGAGGTGTGGCGGCGGCTCCCCATGAGCCCGAGGTAGCGCGGCTCGCGGCGAAGCAGGAGCGCACAGAGGTCGACGACGTCGGGGGCGTCGTGGTCGGTGAGCACCGCGTAGACCTCGCCGCCGGCGAGCGCGTCGTCGAGGGCGGCGACGCTGTCGACCACCGCCTCGGCCTCCCAGAGGCTGCCGCGGAGCCGCTCGGGGCGGCTCTCCACGAGGACGGTGCGGAAGCCGACCGCGCCGGCCCATCCGAGCAGCGCCGCGGCGACCGGCGTCGCCCCCGCGACGACGAGGGTCGGACGCGCAGGGTAGGGCTCGAGGTGGACCTCCACGGTGCCCAGCTCGTGGGTGTAGGTGCGCAGCCGCGGCCCGCCCTCGTCGAGGGCGGGGGCGGCGTCGGCGAGCGCGGCGGCGTCGAACTCGGAGCAGCCGAGGGTTCCCTCGAGCGGCCCGGTGCGGCTCATGAGCAGCTTCGCTCCGGCTCGCGACGGGGGTTCGCCGCCGGTGCGCACCACGGTGGCGGCGACGACCTCCTCGCCTCGGGCGAGGCTCTCGGCGAGCCGTTGCTCGACGGTGGTCATCCCGACGGCGGCGGGGTCGTGGGCAGCGCCGGGACGGCGGCGAGGTGCCGCATCAGCGCGGCGAACTCGCTGAAGGTCAGGCTCTGGTCGGCGTCCGACAGCGCCTTCTCCGGGGTCGGGTGCACCTCGATGAGCAGGCCGTGCGCGCCCGCCGCTCGCGCGGCCCACGCCATCGGCGCGACATACGACCGGAAGCCCGTGCCGTGGCTGGGATCGACGATGACGGGAAGGTGGGTGCGCTCGCGCAGCACGACGACGGCGGAGAGGTCGAGGGTGTTGCGCGTCGCGCTCTCGAAGGTGCGGATCCCGCGCTCGCAGAGGATCACCTGCTGGTTGCCGTGGGCGAGGACGTACTCGGCGGCGCCGAGCCACTCCTCGATGGTGCTCGAGAGCCCGCGCTTGAGGAGCACCGGGCGGTCGACCTTGCCGAGCTCGCGCAGCAGGTCGAAGTTCTGCATGTTGCGAGCGCCCACCTGGAGAATGTCGGCCGCGTGGGCGAGGCGCTGCACCTGCTCGACCGCCATCACCTCGGTGACGATCGGCAGCCCGGTCTCGCGCCCGGCGGCGACGAGCAGGTCGAGCCCGGACCAGCCGAGCCCCTGGAACGCGTAGGGCGAGGTG
>DATKEY010000455.1:0-5745 GCA_035544475.1 Candidatus Dormiibacterota bacterium
CCGCGGTGCTGCTTCGAGGTGACCGCGACGGGGATGCCGCCCATCGCCCTGGCGATCTGGATCGCCTGGCAGCCGAGGCCGCCCGACGCGCCCCAGACGAGGACGACGTCACCCTCGCGGACGGTGTGCGGCGCCCAGCCGGCGAGCATCCGGTAGGCGGTGGCGCCGACGAGCATGTAGGCCGCGGCCGACGCCCACGGGAGGTGGGGCGGCTTGGGGAGGACCTGGTGGGCCTGGACCCGGGTGAACTGGGCGAAGGAGCCCCAGTTCGTCTCGTAGCCCCAGATCCGGTTGCTCGGGGCGGTGATCGGGTCGCCGCCCGCCTTGATCCAGGGGTCCTCGACGTCCCAGACGCCGCAGTGGATCACGACCTCGTCGCCGACCTTGACGTTCTCCACCCCCTCGCCGACCTCCCAGACGATCCCGGAGGCGTCGCTGCCGCCGATGTGGAAGGGTTCGGGCTCCCCGGCGCGATTGCGCGCCTTGATCACGTCGACCGGGCGGCCGAGGGCGGCCCAGACGTTGTTGTAGTTGACCCCGGCGGCCATCACGTACACGAGCACCTCGCCCTTGCGGGCCCGTGGGGTGGCCACCTCCTCGCACTGGAAGGCCTGGATCGGCTCGCCGAAGCGCTCCGGCCGGATGGCCTGGGCGAGCATGCGTTCGGGGACGACGCCGAGGGCCGGCATCTCGCCGAGCGGGGTGATCTCCACCGACCTGTTCAGCGCCAAGGTGGTCAACCTCCACTGGGTCACGTCGCGGCTTGCTTGGTAGTCCGCGCGGGCGGTAGGTGCACGATACACGGGGCGCCCCGCCGGACGGGAGTTAACCGGCGTTCGCGAAGTTCGATCGGGTCATGAGGGGATGTCGAGGGCGGCGGCCGCCGTGGCGTCGGGTGCCGCCGCGGCCCGGGCGTCGAAGCGGTGGAGGGCGGGGACGGCGATCGCGACGAGCCCGGCCCCGAGGACGCAGAGCAGGCCGCCGGAGACGACCGAGACCCGCGGGCCCCACACCGCCGCGACCGCCCCGGCCTCGACGTCCCCGGCGTACGGGCCCCCCATGACCACCATCGAGTACGTCGCCGACATCCGTCCCCGGAGGTGGTCGGGGGTGAGGGTCTGGAGCATCGTCGAGCGGCAGACGGCGCTGACGCTGTCGGCGGCCCCGGCGACGGCGAGGAGGGCGACGCCCACGGGCAGGGAGCCCACCAGCCCGAAGCCGGCGATCGCCACGCCCCACACGGCGACGGCGCCGATCACCACCCTCCCGAGGCGCCGGGCCCGGCCCAGCCAGCCGGTGCCGAGCACGGCGACCACGGCGCCGACGCCGGGCGCCGCGTAGAGGAGGCCGAGGCCGGAGGGCCCGGTGTGGTAGACGCCCGCGGCGAGCGCCGGGAAGAGCGCCCGGGGCATCCCGAAGATCATCGCGTCGAGGTCGATGGCGAAGCCGGCGAGGATCGCCGGCTGCCGGCGGGCGAAGGCGAGCCCCGTCCGGATCGAGCGCAGCGGCGGCTCGGACCGCTCGTGTCGCGGCGGCTGGGGGGCGATGAGCGCGGTGCCGGCGAGGGCCGCTCCGAAGCTCACGACGTCGACGAGGTAGGCGGCGCCGAGCCCGTAGCGGCCGATGACGAGGCCGCCGACCGCCGGGCCGGCGACGAGCGACACCTGGAAGAGCCCGAACATCAGCGCGACCGCCGCGGCGATCTGGTCGCGGGGGACGAGGTTGGGGACGGTCGCCGACCGCGCCGGCTGGTCGAAGGCGCCCAGCCCGGCAGCGATCGCCGCGATCACGTAGAGGGCGCCGAGCGGTGGATTCCCGTGGATCGCGCCCGCGGCGTAGAGGCCGGAGCAGCCGGCGAGCAGGGCGGTGGTGACGAGGAGCAGCCGGCGCCGGTCGACGGCGTCGGCGACCGCTCCGCCGATCAGCGAGCAGAGCACCAGGGGCACCACCTGGGCGAGCCCGAGCAGGCCGACGTCGAGGGTCGAGCCGGTGAGCCGGTAGACCTGGTACGGGACCGCCACCGCGGTGATCTGGCGTCCCATCGTCGAGACGAGCTGCCCCGCCCAGAGAAGCCGGAAGTCGTGCGAGGTGCGCAGCGGGGTGATGTCGACGGCGAGGCCGCGAAGGATCCCCACGCCCCCTCGCCCCCTGTTCGGGGCGTTCACGACGTCCACGGTAGCGTGCCCGGTATCCTCAGCCGCCGATGCCCTCCACCCCTGTCGCGCTGCGCGCCGCCGCCGACCGTCTCCTCGACGCCCGGGAGCCGGTCGATCGCCCCCTCGCCGAGGCGCTCGCCGCCCTCCCCGACGACGACCTCCCCGAGCTCATCGCCCTCGCCCACCGCGTCCGCCTCGCCTGGATGGGCCCCGCGGTCGAGGTCGAGTCGATCATCAGCGCCAAGACCGGCGGCTGCCCCGAGGACTGCACCTTCTGCTCCCAGTCGGCGCGGTACACGACCGAGGTGGCGCGCGAGCCGATGCTCCCCGCCGGGAGGCTCGTCGAGCTCGCCCGCCAGACCCGCGACCTCGGCGGCACCGAGTTCTGCATCGTCGTCGCCGTCCGCGGGCCCGACGAGCGGATGATGCGGGCGGTGATCGAGGCCGCCGGGGCGATCCGCGCCGCGGTCGACATCGAGGTCGCCGCCTCGCTCGGCATCCTCAAGCCGGGCCAGGCCGAGCGCCTCGCCGAGGCGGGCATCCACCGCTACAACCACAACCTCGAGGCGGGCCCGCGCTTCTTCCCGAGGATCTGCACCACCCACACCTTCGACGACCGGCTGCGCACCTGCCGCGCCGTCGTCGACGCCGGAATGGAGCTCTGCAGCGGCGGCATCTTCGGAATGGGCGAGACGTGGGAGGACCGGCTCGATCTCGCCTTCACCCTCCAGGAGCTGGGGACGCGGGAGATCCCCTGCAACTTCCTCAACCCCCGGCCGGGCACCCCGCTCGGCGGCGCGGGGCTGCTGCGCCCCCTCGACGCGCTCCGCTGCGTCGCGGTGTTCCGCTGCGTCAACCCCGACGCGGTGCTCCGCTACGCCGGAGGTCGTGAGGTGGTGCTCCGCGACCTCCAGGCGTACGGCATGCTCGCAGGCGCGAACGGGCTCATCGTCGGCAACTACCTGACCACCCTGGGACGCAGCGCCGAGGTCGACCTCGCGATGCTCGCCGACCTCGGGATGCCGGTCGCCACCGCCCCGCTCACGGGCACTCGCGGGCGGGTTGTGACGGCGCCGTAACGCGCCCGACACGGCCGGTCACGATTGCAGAACTCTCAGGGAAAACTCAGCGCCCTGAAAGGGTTTTGAAAGACACCCGCTCATAGCCTGACCTCGTCCGAAGGGAATGCGGACGGGAGGTGAATGAGATGCGGCGGGTCGATCGGAAGCGGATCGCGATGGCGGGAGCGGTGTTCTCGGCCATCATCGGAGCCGGGGCGTCCACCATCGCGGTGAAGGCGCACGACAGCGTGCCGGACGCCGGCGAGGTCACCTCGGTCGTCACGCAGGCCACCGCGGCGGCGACCGCCACCGCCGCTCCCGCGGTCGCGACCCCCGGCGGGATCCCGACCTCGGCGGACTCGCTCCCCGGCCAGGTCGTGACCTCGACCCTCGACGGCCACACCGTGCTGGTCTACCTCCCCGGCGCGTACGCGGCGCTCCCCACCAGTCACTTCCCGGTCGTGTACTTCCTCCACGGCTCCCCCGGCACCGCCGAGGGCTGGATGACGGGCGGCAACATGCGGAGCCTCCTCGACAGCCTGATCGCGAGCGGCCAGCTGCCGCCGATCATCGCGGTCTTCCCCGACGACCAGGGCGTCATCTCGGACGACTCGTACTGGGGCAACACCCCGCTCGGCGACACCGTCGAGACCTGGCTCCTCACCACCCTGGTCCCGACCATCGACACCACCTACCGCACCCTCGGCGCCCAGTACCGGGGCATCGCGGGCCTCAGCGCCGGCGGGTTCGGCGCGGTGAACCTGGCCATCCAGAACCCCGGTGTCTTCAGCTGGGTGGCGAGCTACAGCGGCGTCTTCACCGCCCCGGAGAACCTCTTCGGAGCCGCCAGCGCGGCCAACAGCCCGCAGCAGACGATCTCCGCTCTCCCGACGGGCGATCGCTTCCCGCTCTTCCTCGGCCAGGGCGCGCAGGACAGCGAGTTCGGTCCCCAGACCACCCGGTTCGTCAGCACGGTCAACGGCCTCGGCTGGACCGCTCCGCTCAAGGAGGAGGTCGTCCCCGGTCCCCACAGCTGGGAGGCGTGGACCGCCGAGGCGCACGACAGCCTGGTCTGGCTCGGCCAGCTCTGGGGCCGCGCGTAACTCCCACCCCGTCTCATTCCCCCTCCTCCGGCCGCCCCATCCACAGGGATGCGGGCGGCCGGCTCGTTTCAGGGCGCGGCGAGCGCCTCGGCGGACGCGACCAGGGCGAGCATCGCCACCCGGAGCGCCTGCTCGTCGATGTCGAAGTCGGGGGCGTGGTGCTGGGGCGGGCGGCGCGGACCGGGCCGGCAGCCGGCGAAGAAGTAGCACCCGGGGGCGCGGAGAAGGAACTCGCTGACGTCGTCGCTGGGGGTCATCGGCGGCGCCTCGAGGACCGCCGGCGCGCCGAGCACGGCGGCGAGGGCGTCGCCGGTGACCGCGGTCGCGCCGGGGTCGTTCACGACCGCCGGGACCGGCCGCGGCAGGTCGACGGTCGCGGTCACCCCGAACTCGGCGGCGATCGCCTCGCAGAGCGCTCGGAGCCGGCCCACGGCGTCGGCGTGCTGGTCGTCGGTGAAGGTGCGCAGGCTGCCGCCGAGCTCGGCGTCGCGGGGGACGACGTTGTGGACGGTCCCGGCGCGCAGCACCCCGGTGCCGCAGACGCAGGGGGTCTCGGCGAGCTCGAGGCCGTCGAGGAGCGCGGGCAGCCGGCGTGCGGTCTCGGCGGCGGCGAGGACGACGTTGCCCTCCCCGGCGGCGAGGGCGGCGTGCCCGCCGGTCCCGCGAAGGCGGATGGTGAAGCGCTGGAAGGTGGCCATCGCGATCCCGGGGCGGGCCATGACCAGGCCGGTCGGCAGGTTGGAGGAGAGGTGGAGGCCGGCCACCCGCTCGACCCCGAGCCCGTCGAGGACCCCGCCGTCGAGCATCGCGCGGGCCCCCTCACCGGTCTCCTCGGCGGGCTGGAAGAGGAGGACGACCCGGCCGCGGAGCTCCGGGGCGCGCCCGGCGAGGACCGCGGCGGCACCGAGGAGCGCCGCGGTGTGGCCGTCGTGCCCGCAGGCGTGCATCACCCCGGGGACGCGCGAGCGGAAGGGGAGGCCGGTCTCCTCCTCCACGGGGAGGGCGTCGATGTCGGCGCGGAGCAGGACGGTGCGGCCCGGGCGGCCGCCCTCGAGGCGGAAGACCGCCCCGGTCGGCGTGGGGCACGCCAGCTCCTCGAGCCCGAGGCCGCGCAGCCGCTCACGGATCAGCGCGGTGGTGCCGACCTCCTCGCCGGACAGCTCGGGTCCGGCGTGGAGGACCCGGCGCAGGTCGACGGCCGTGTCGAAGACGGCGTCGACCTGCGCGCGGAGCTCCTGCTCAGGAGACGGCGTCGAGGATCTCCTGCCTCAGCCCGGCGAACTTCGCGAGGTACTCGCGGCGCTCGCGGCGGAGCTTCTCGACGATGGCGTTGTACTCGTCCATCCGCTCCTGGCGCTCGTAGAGACGCCGCGGCTGGAGGATCTCGATGTCGTCGATGCCGGGCAGCGCGGACGCGACCTCATA
>DATKEY010000456.1:0-15639 GCA_035544475.1 Candidatus Dormiibacterota bacterium
CTTCACCAGCTTCTCCTCGCGGAAGCCGTCGAGCTCGTAGTCGAGCGACGCGTAGCCCTTGCTCCGCGACTTCAGCTGGTCGTAGAAGTCGTGGATGATCTCGCCGAGGGGCAGGTCGTAGCTCAGCACCACCCGGTCGCCGGGCTGGTACTGCATGTCGCCGAACTCCCCGCGGCGCTCCTGACAGAGCTCCATCATCGCCCCGACGTAAATCTGGGGCACCATGATCGACGCCTTGGTGCGCGGCTCCTCGATCGCCTCGATGTAGGTGGGGTCGGGGAGCATCTCCGGGTTGTCGACGGCGAGCACGGTGCCGTTGCGCAGCCGCACCCGGTACTCGACGGTCGGCGCGGTGGTGATCAGCGAGAGCCCGAACTCGCGCTCCAGCCGCTCCTGGACGATCTCCATGTGGAGCAGGCCGAGGAAGCCGCAGCGGAAGCCGAAGCCGAGCGCCGCCGAGGACTCCGCCTCCCACACCAGCGAGGCGTCGTTGAGGTTGAGCTTCTCGAGCGCCTCCTTGAGCTCCTGCACGTCCTCGCTGTCGACCGGGAAGATGCCGGCGAAGACCATCGGCGTCGCCTTCCGGTAGCCGGGCAGCGCCGAGGTGGCGGGCCGCTCGGCGTTGGTGACGGTGTCGCCGACCCGGCTGTCGCCCACGTTCTTGATCGAGGCGATGACGTAGCCGACCTCGCCGGTGCGCAGCTGCTCGATTGGGGTCATCACCGGCCGGAACACGCCGACCTCGTCGACGACGAAGTCGCGGCCGCTGTGCATCATCCGCATGCGCATCCCCGGCTTGATGGCGCCGTCGACGATGCGGACGTAGATCACGACGCCGCGGTAGATGTCGTACTTGCTGTCGAAGATCAGCGCCTTGAGCGGCGCGTCGGGATCGCCCTTCGGGGGAGGCACCCGCTGCACCACCGCCTCGAGGATGTCGCGGGTGCCGATGCCCTCGCGCGCGCTCGCGAGGATCGCCTCGTCGCCGGGGAGTCCGATGACCTCCTGGATCTCCTTGCGCACCAGCTCCGGATCGGCGGCGGGGAGGTCGATCTTGTTGATGACCGGGACGATGGTGAGGTCGTTCTCGAGCGCCTGGTAGACGTTGGCGAGGGTCTGCGCCTGGATCCCCTGGGCGGCGTCGACGACGAGGATCGCGCCCTCGCACGCCGCCAGCGAGCGCGACACCTCGTACGCGAAGTCGACGTGTCCCGGGGTGTCGATGAGGTTGAGCTCGTAGGTCTCGCCGTCGCTCGCGGTGTAGCGGAGGCGCACCGCCTGCGCCTTGATGGTGATGCCGCGCTCGCGCTCGAGGTCGAGCTGGTCGAGCAGCTGGTCCTGCATGTCCCGCGCCGAGACGGTGTCGGTGAACTCGAGCAGGCGGTCGGCGAGCGTCGACTTCCCGTGGTCGATGTGGGCGATGATCGAGAAGTTGCGGATCCGCCGCATCGCCTGGTCTGTCACGGCGGCAAGTCTACCGGCCGGGCGCTGACGGACCGGTCAGCGGGTGCGGCGCACCGGGAGGCGGCCGTCGACCGACGCGTGGCCGTGGCCGGGTGCGAGCACCCGGGCCTCGATGTCGCGCAGCCGCCGCAGGCTGACCGCCGCGGCGACGAGGTCGGCGCAGGGCCGCACCGGCGGAGGGCCGAGGCCGTCGCGCCCGACCGAGGCGGCGTCCCCGAGGCAGATCGCGTCGGGGCCGTGGAGGTGGAAGGAGAGGTGGCCGGCGGCGTGGCCCCAGCTCCCCACGACGGTGATCCCCCCGGCGAGGTCGATCCGCTCTCCGGGCTCGACGATGCGGTCGACCCCGACCGGCAGCGGTGGCTCGACCCGACCGAGCAGGCGGTCGAGCGGCCCCCGCCGCGGCGGAGGCGGATGGGCGAGCACCCGGGCGGCGGCCTCGCTCGCCGCCAGGGGAGCGCCGGTGAGCTCGCGGAGGGCGGCGGCGTTGCCGGCGTGCCCGGCGTGGTCGTGGGTGAGGAGGATGAGCCGCACCTCGTAGGGGCGGCGGCCCGCCGCCTCGATGAGCTGGCCGGCGCCGAGGCCGCCGTCCGCCGCCCCGGTGTCGACGAGGACGCACGTCCCGGCGTCGGCGAGCAGGTAGACACGCCCACCGCGGGTCTGCTCCCCGACGTGGAAGCCGGGCACCAGCTCCATCCGTATAGGTCCCTTGCACCCTCCGATCCCCGGCACAACCCCCGTTTCGGAGGGTATCTCGGGAGAATCTACTGCCCGTATGATCGACGCATGCGGGCAGTCGCCGGTATGCAGCCCAACGGCGGCCCTCGACCCGACCCCACCGGTGGCCGTCGTGCCCTGGTGCTGTGCGGAGGAGGGGTAACCGGGCTCGCCTACGAGATCGGAGCGCTGCGCGCCCTCGACGACCTCCTCGTCGACCTCACCGTCAACGACTTCGACCTCTACGTGGGGACGAGCGCGGGCTCGATCGTCGGCGCCCTGCTCGCCAACGGGGTCAGCCCGGCGGCGATGGCGATGGGCCTGGCCGGGACCAACCGCGATCTGCGACCGCCCACCCAGCTCTCCCTCTACCGGCCGAACGTGGGCGAGCTCGTGGCCCGGCTGCTCCGCCTCCCCCGGCTCCTGCAGGAGATGGCCTGGGAGCTCGCCCGCCACCCTGGAAAGTTCGGCGGGCTCGAGGTCCTCGGGATGCTCAGCCCGCTGCTCCCCACCGGCCTCTTCGACCACAGCGGCATCGCCGACTACCTCCACAGGATCTTCAGCCTCCCCGGGCTCACCGACGACTTCCGCGAGCTCGACCCCGAGCTCCACATCGTCACCTGCGCCGTCGACTCCGACGACCGGGTGGTCTTCAGCCGCGACCACAACGCGCACGTCCCGATCAGCCGCGCGGCCGCGGCGAGCTCGGCGCTCCCGGTGCTCTTCCGCCCGATCCGCATCGACGGCGTCGACTACCTCGACGGCGGGATCAAGGGCAACGCCTCGATCGACGTCGCCGTCGAGCGCGGCGCGAGCCTGATCGTCGTGGTCAACCCCATCGTGCCCCTCGACGCGCGCTCGATGCGCGTGCCCGAGCGGATGCGCGAGCAGGTGGGCGCCCGGCTCAGCGACCTCGGACTGCGCGGCATCTACAACCAGGTGCTCCGCGGCATGCTCCACGACGGCCTGCGCGACCACATCCGGGCGGTGCGCGCGCGCCATCCCGAGGTCGACATCCTGCTCATCGAGCCGCGCCCCGACGACGAGAAGATGTTCTTCCACGAGATCATGTCGTACTCGGCGCGGCTGATGGTCCTGCAGCACGGCTACGAGTCGGTGTCCACGGGCCTCTACGACACCTGGGGCTACCTGCGCCGCATCCTTCCGCGCCACGGCGTGCACATCACCCGCCGGGTGCTCGACCGCAAGCCCACCGAGGTCCCGGTCGAGGTCAGCAGCGGCGTGCTCCAGCGGCTGCTGCGCCAGACCGTCTTCGACCGCCGTCCCCGCCGCGACGACGACGACGACGACGCGATGATCGCGGCGGGCTAGTCGCCGCCGACGGCGTTGCGGAGGATCTCGCCGATGTTGACGGTGCGCTGCCCACCGTGCGCCGAGGGCTTCACCCGGTGGGCGAGCACCGTCGGCGCCACGAGCTCGACCTCCTTGAGGCCGACCCGCGGCCGGCCCTCGTAGGCGGTGAGCGCCTGGGCGGCCTTGCGGGTGACGAGGTCGGCGCGGTGGCCGTCGACGTCGAGCTCGATGCCGAGCGCGGCGATGGCGACGAGCACCTGGCGGTCGACCTCCACCCCCGGGAGGTTGGCGATCGCGGAGGCGATCCGCTCCGCCTCGGCCTGCTCGGCCTCCTCGTACGTGTCGACGAAGGCGTCGGGATCCTCCTCGAACAACTCGCGCCGATGGACGATCTCGACGCGCTCCTCGACCGAGCGCAGACCGCGGACGTCGACGCAGAGCCCGAAGCGGTCGAGCAGCTGCGGGCGCAGCTCCCCCTCCTCGGGGTTCATCGTCCCGACGAGGATGAAGCGCGACGGGTGCCAGACCGAGATCCCCTCACGCTCGACGACGTTCACCCCCATCGCCGCCGCGTCGAGGAGGACGTCGACGAGGTGGTCGTCGAGGAGATTCACCTCGTCGACGTAGAGGATGTTCCGGTTCGCCTCGGCGAGCACCCCGGGCTCGAAGCGGCGCTCCCCCTGCTTGATCGCCGCCTCGATGTCGATCGTCCCGACGACCCGGTCCTCGGAGGCGTTGATCGGCAGCTCGACGACCCGCATCTGGCGCCGGGTCCGGGGCAGCTCCTCCCCCGCCGCCACCCGGGTGCGGCAGTCGGCGCACTGCACCTCGGACTGGTCGGGGGGACAGCCGTAGCGGCAGTCGGCGACCACCTCGAGCTCGGGGAGCAGCCGCGCCAGGGCGCGCACCGCGGTCGACTTCGCCGTTCCCTTCTCGCCGCGGATGAGCACCCCACCGATCGCCGGGTTGATCGCGTTGAGCACGAGCGACTGCTTCATCGACTCCTGGCCGACGAGTGCGGTGAACGGGAAGATGGTGCGCGCCGGTCCGGAGTTGAGCTTCATGGTGGGGATTCTCTCAGAGCAGGCCCGGTCATCCGGCGCGGAGCTCCTGCTGCACGGACTGCAGGATCGCCCCCTGGGAGAGGTCGTAGAGGCCGAAGTAGCGCCCTCCCAGGCGCCCGGCGAGGTCGAGGCAGGCGTTGAAGGCGTACCCGCCGAACAACGGCTGGGCGCCGCGGCCGCCGATGCGCGGCAGTTGCGAATGCTGGGTGTAGTCGCGCGCCGAGTCGATGACGAGCGACCGCACGTTCTCGGTCTTGATCTGCGCAGCGACCCGCTGCGCCTCGACGATGGGCTCCTCGCCGAAGAGGGAGATGTTCCCGCGGCCGTCGCTGATGAGCACCATGAGCGGGTACACGGTGGGGTCACGCAGCCGCTCGGTGCGGATCAGCTTGAGCCCGGCGACGAGGCCGTGGGTGAGCGGAGTCGTGCCGCCGACGGTGAGACGCTGGAGGCGGTCCTCGGCGAGGTCGACCGACGAGGTGGGACGCAGCACCACCCGGGCGGTGCGCCCGCTGAAGACGACGAGCGCGACCTTGTCGCGGCGCACGTACGCGTCGCGGAGGAGCGAGAGCACCGCGCCCTTGGTCGCCTGCATGCGCTGCTCGGCGTCCATCGACGCGCTGGCGTCGACGACGAAGACGATGAGCGTCCCCATCTTGCGCTGACGCACCTTCTGGCGGAGGTCGTGACGCTCGAGGCGCAGTCCCGGGTCCTCCTCGGGGACGGCCTCGTCGATCCGGCGGGTGCGCTGGTACGGCGCCGCGGCACGCAGGGTGGCGTCGAAGGCGAGGTCGGTGGTGCGCTCCACCTGGGTGCTGCGCACGTAGCGGCCGCGCTTGTCACCGCTGCGGGTGAGGTTGCGCTTGCCGGCGGTGCGGCGGGTGCGCCGGTCGCGGGGCAGCTGGAGGCGGCGGACCTGGAAGACGTCGCCGCTGAAGGTCGTCTCGGCCTGGCCGGGAGCCGGCTCCTGCGCCTCGGTGCGCTCAGGCGACTGCACCGCGGTGCCGTCGCCGCGGTCGCCGCCGCTGCCCGCGGGGCTCGCCTGGACCTGCTCGGATCCCGCCTCGACGCTCGTGCTCTGGGCGTCGGCCTCCATCTGCTTGAGCCGCTCGCGAGCGCTGTCGGCGATCCCGTCGCCGCTCTGCTCGGACGACGGCTGGCCGGCGTCGCGACGCCGGTGGGCGAGCGCGAGCTCGGCGGCGCGGATGACGTCCTGCGGGGTCACGAGCAGGGCGTCGGCGGGACGATCGCGCTCCTGCTCGCCGAGCTCGTGGACGACGGCCGCGGTCGCCTCGCGGGCGGCGCAGAGGGTGCGCGCGGTGCGGCTGACGACGATGTCCGCGCGGTGCCCGACGGCGCCGGCGTCGAGGCAGATGAGCGAGACGAACTGGCGCATCGCCTCGGGGATGTCGACGAGCGGGAGCAGGTCCTCGGCGCGGTCGATCACCGACCCCAGCCGGCGCTCGGCCTCGGCGGACTCCTCCCATCCCTCCCCTTGCTGGATCCGCTGGTCCTGCTCGAGGATCGTGACCCGGTCGCGCAGCTTGCGCAGCCCGCGGACGTCGACGCACAGCCCGAAGCGGTCGAGGAGCTGCGGGCGCAGCTCGCCCTCCTCGGGGTTCATGGTGCCGACGAGGATGAAGCGCGAGGGGTGCCACATCGAGATCCCCTCGCGCTCGACGACGTTCACGCCCATCGCGGCGGCGTCGAGGAGGACGTCGACGAGGTGGTCGTCGAGGAGGTTCACCTCGTCGACGTAGAGGATGTTGCGGTTCGCCTCGGCGAGCACCCCGCACTCGAACCGGCGCTCGCCCTGCTTGATCGCCGCCTCGATGTCGATGGTCCCGACGACCCGGTCCTCGGAGGAGTTGATCGGGAGCTCCACCACCCGCATCTGCCGCATGGCCCGGGGCAGCTCCTCCCCCGCCGCCACCCGCGCGCGGCACTCGGCGCAGTGGGTGTCGGGCTGGCCGGGGTCGCATCCGTAGCGGCAGTCGGCGACCACCTCGATGTCGGGGAGCAGCCGCGCCAGGGCACGCACCGCGGTCGACTTCGCCGTTCCCTTCTCGCCGCGGATGAGCACCCCGCCGATCCCGGGGTTGATGGCGTTGAGCAGCAGCGACTCCTTCATCGACTCCTGGCCGACGAGCGCGGTGAAGGGGAGGACCGGGCGCGGGCTGCTCACGAGCCCCATTCTTCCACGGCCCGAGGTGGAGGCCGCCGCCCCACCCGGGCGATCAGTCCGGGGCGGTTGGACCGCAGCGGCGCACCGTCTCGGCGTCGGAGAGGTGCGGGCAGGTGGCGCAGTGGACGCCGCGCTCGGTGTGGAGCAGGCAGCAGACGGCGCGCTTGCGGACCAGCCCGCCGCCGGCGGGGAGCAGCCGGGGGTGGAGCCGGGGCGGGGTGCCGAGGATGGCCGCGAGGGCGACGGCGAGCGCCGACGCCTCCACGGCCCCGGTCCAGGTGGGCGCGGCGGCGCCGGCGATCCCCGCGGCGAGGGCGTCGACGACCAGGCAGCGCAGCGCCCGGCGCCCGCGGTGGACGCCGCGCTCGGCGAGGCGCTCGACGAGGGGGAGCAGGTGGCCGGCGAGCAGGCCGCGGGCGAGCGGTTCGAGCGCCGCCGTGGGGGCGACCGGCTCGAGGCGCGGGTCCCCGAGGAGGAGCGCGCCGGCGAAGCCGTCGCCGTCGAGGCGGACGGCGACGTTGGCGGCGGCGAGGTCGGGCAGCAGGCCCTCGCCGAGCAGGCTCCCGAACGCGGCGGTCGCGAGCGCCCAGGCGTGGCGCTCGAGGAGGAGCGACGCGGTCACCGACGGCCGCGCCGTCCCCTGGCGTTCGGCGACGACGGCGAGGTGACGGTCGAGCTCCGCCGACCCGGGGTCGACGAGGTCGGTGCAGCGGATCCAGCCCCGGCCGGGCGGCCCCGGAGGCGCCGGCTCCCAGCGCAGCGCCGCGACGTCCCAGAGGAGCGTGGTGCCGGGCGCGGCCGCGGCGCTCACGAGATCGCGACCCCCGCCACCTCGGCGAGCGCATTGGCGACGGTGCCGTGGGTCGCGGCGTGGGGTCGCTCGGGGCGGTCGGCGTAGCCGTCGAGGAGCATGCGGTTGCGGTTGAGGCAGATCCGGGCGAACCGCGGGGCGAGAAGGTCGAAGAGCACGAAGCGCTCGGCGAGCTCGGGGAAGCGGGCCTGGTGGTCGAGGACGGCCCGGCGCACCGCCGCCCAGAAGTCGCGCTCCGCGAGGCCGAGGTGGTCCTCCATGAGGTCGGAGAGGTACCGGAAGTGGCCGATGAGGAGCCCCGCCCAGAGGAACTGGCAGAGCCACTCCGGGGGCTCGGCGAGGAGGACCGCACGCAGCCCGGGGTCGACACCGGCCAGCTCGGGCAGCGGCTGGTCACTGAGGTTGACGTCGTCGACGAAGTCCTTCATCGCCAGCCGGGTGGGGACGCCGCCGCGGTGCAGGAGGATCGCGTTCTCGCCGTGGGGGGAGAACACCACCCCGTGGCGGTAGAGGAAGTGGAGCAGCGGGGGCAGCACCGCCAGGAGCAGGGCGTCGAGCCAGGCGGCCGGGGTGAGGCCGGAGCGCCGGACCAGGTCGGCGACCACCGCGCGGCCCCCGGCGTCGACGTGGAGGAGGGCGGCCATGGTCATCGCCCGCTCCTCCGGGTCGAGCCTCCCCTCGAGCCCCTCGCGCCAGATGCAGCCGAGCAGCTCGCGGTACTGGTACGGCGCCCCGTCGAGCTCCTCGTAGGCGGGATGGGGGACGGCGACGGCGGCGACCTCGCCGAGGAGGACGACCCGGCAGCGGTCACGGAGGAAGGGGTCGGCGGCGGCGATCCCCTGGAGGAACGCCGTGACCGCGGGCGCCGCGAGGGTGCGTTCGGTCGGGAGCCCGCGGTAGACGAGGGTGTTGAGGATGCTGACCGGCAACTTCACCGAGTGCCGGCCCGGCGTCCCCACGTTCGTCAGCGTCCGGATCGACTGCTGGGGCAGGTGGGCGTCGTCGCCCTCGCCGAGCACGACGAGATCGCCCGACGCGAGATCGGCGGCGAAGAGGGGCAGCACGACGTGGTCCCACTGCCAGGGGTGGGCGGGGAACCAGAGGAAGCGGTCCGGGTCCTCGCCGCGCCGGCGAAGCCCGGCCTCGAAGCGGGTTGCCGTGTCCGGATCGAGCTGGAGCGCGCGCAGCCGCCGGTGGTCGAGGCCCGCGACGGCCCGGTACTCGCCGCGCCCCTCGCGCACCGCCAGCCAGAGCAGCCGCTGGGGCCGGCGCCGCTCGGGAGCGTGGAGGAGGTGGTCGGCGTGCCCGAAGCCGATCCTCCCCTTGTTCGGCACCAGCCAGGGATGGCCGTCCATCTCCCCCTCGACCTCCGCCCAGGAGAGGTCGACGATCTCGGCGGCGGTCCGCCGCGGCGCGGCGGCGATGTGGCAGTCGGCGAGCTGGGTGGCACGGAGCTCGCGGGCGAGGTGGGCGGTCGTCGCCGGGTCCATCCCCGCCGCCGGGGCGAGGTCGAGGAGGAGGCGGACCGGGTCGGAGGCGGCGGCGCCGCCCCGGCGCACCGATCCGGGCTCGACGCGAAGCCGCTCGTAGAGGCGGGGACGCGCCGCGAAGTCGTAGACCGCCGCGCCGGCGGCGGCCGTCCAGCGCCCGGTCCCGGACCCCGCCGGCTCGGCGGAGAGGAGCCGCTCGTAGAGCAGCTCGGAGAGCATCTTGGCGACCATCCGCGCGCCGGCGGCGTCCCAGCGCCCCGCGTCGAGGGCGTCGAGGGCGGTGGCGACGGTGTCCATCAGGCGACTCCGAACTCGGTGACGATGGTGCGGCGGGGCAGGCGGTAGACCTCCCGGCCGCAGATCGCGTTGACGATGGAGGCGCCGCGGTGGGCCCCCAGTCCGAGGTCCGGCGCGCCCACGCCGTGGGTGTGGAGCTCGGCGTTCTGGACGAAGAGGCTGCCGGTCACCGAGGGGTCCATCGCGACGCGGTAGTCGAGCCCGACCCGGTAGCGACCCGCCTCGTCCCAGCGGATCAGCGGCGCGAGCTCCTCGACACAGGCCGGCCTGCGGGCGACGAACCCGGTCGCGAGCACCGCGCACTCGGCGTCCACGTCGAGGCGCCTGCCCTGCTCCCACTGACGGCAGTGGAGCCGCAGCCCCTCGCCGGTGCGCTCGACCGCCTCGACGGCGATGTGCGGGCGCAGCTCGACGGGCGGCTCGGCGCCGGCGGCGCTGCGCTCGTAGAGCAGCGCATAGATCTCCTCGACGGTCTGGGCGTCGATGCCCCTGTAGAGGAGGTCCTGGGTGGGAAGCAGCCGGTCGCGGACCTCGACGGGCAGGCCGTGGAAGTAGCGGGTGTACTCGGGCGAGAAGTGCTCGAGGGCGAGACGCGTGTACTCCATGGGGAGGAACCCGGGGCTGCGGGTGATCCAGACGAGCCGGTAGCGGTGGCGCGGCTGCTCGCGGAGGAGGTCGAGGAAGACCTCCGCGCCGCTCTGCCCGGAGCCGACGACCGCGATCGAGGCGGCGCGCAGCAGCCGCTCGCGGTGGCCGAGGAAGTCGGCGGCGTGGAGGACGTCGGGTCCGAGCATCGGGGCGAGCGCCTCGGGGACCTCGGGCACGGTGCCGACCCCGAGCACCACGTCGCGCGCCCGCAGCAGCCCGACACGGCCGGCGCCGGAGAGGTGCACGTCCGCCTCGAAGACGCGCTCGGCGGCGAGCCAGCGGAGCGCCTCGACCCGGGCGCCGAAGCGGCAGGAGGGAAGGCGTTCCGCCACCCAGCGGCAGTAGTGGTCGTACTCGCGCCGGGGGAGGTGGAAGCGCTCACGGAGGTAGAAGCGGAGCAGCCGGCCGTGGGCGCTCAGGTAGTTGAGGAAGCTGTGCGGGCTGGTCGGGTCGACGAGGGTGACGAGGTCGGCGAGGAAGGGGACCTGGGTGGTGGTGCCCTCGAGGAGCAGCCCCGGGTGCCAGGAGAAGGCGGGACGCTCGTCGAGGAAGACGGCGTCGACGCCGTCGACCCGGTCGAGCAGCGCGGCGAGCCCGAGGTTGAAGGGCCCGATCCCGACGCCGAGGAGGTCGTGGACGGGGTCGGGCGTCACCGCGGTCGCACCATCAGCGCCGCCCGCTTCTCGGGGAGGTCGACGTCGGCCTCGCGGACGAAGCCGCAGCGCTCGAAGACGTGGATCATCCGGCCGTTGCGCACGTCGGGCTCGGCGACGATCCGCGCGGTGCGGGGCTCGCGGTCGAGCTGCCAGCGCACCACCGCGTCGAGGAGCCGCAGCCCGAGTCCGCGGCCGGTCCGCTCCCGCGGTCCGATGAGCAGGTGGACGCCCTGGTCGTGCTCCGACGCGAGGTAGTGCGCGGCGAGCGGATCGCGCGCCGCCCAGTACACCTCCCAGTAGGAGACCGGGACGGAGTCGACGCAGCCGATCAAGGGCTCCACGTGCTCGTCGGCGGCCACGGTCTCCAGGTGGGCGCCGACCTCGTCGCGGGGGCGGTCGAGCTGCCAGAAGGGGACCACGTGGGGCTGGTGCATCCAGCCGTGGACGAGGTCGAGGTCGGCGGCGGGGTCGAGCCGGCGGAAGCTCGCGCGGCCGCCCTCGGGAAGGCACGCCTCGAACACGGTCGCCGTCATCCCCACGCCCCCGCCGTCACCGGCGCGCGCAGCGGGTTGGGGATGTCGACGTAGATCGACTGGCTCGCCATCGGCCCGACGAGCTCGTCCATCCCGTCGAGCCGGGTCCGGAGGTTGGCCTTGCACCGCAGCGTCGGGCTGCCGAGCAGGGTGTCGACGAGCGGCGAGCCGGGGAAGGCGCGCTCCGGGGCGGCGAGGTGGCGGGCGAGGTCGATGAGCAGGTCGGTCTCGTCGGCGAGGCCGGCGCGTCCCATGCACCCGACCAGGCCGAGGACGTGGTTGATCCCGAGGTAGTAGCCGAGCCGCTCGTCGGCGACCGCGTCGTCGCAGACGGTGTCGCTCTGCGCGTTGAGGCCGGGGAGCAGCCACCGCAGCCGGTCCTCGTGCGACCGCTTGAAGTAGTAGCCCTGGTTGTCGCGGTAGCGAAAGCCGGCGGGGAGACCGTTGTGGAGGAGCACGACCCCGTTCTGCTGGTGGGCCTCGAGGGCGATGCCCTCGGCGCCGTAGAGCCAGAGGATCGGGTCGATCGCGACCTCGAGGTAGAGCTCGAACCAGCGGCGGGCGGCGGCGGGGACGGTGCACCGCTCCGCCGCGGCGAGGGCGTGGACGTGGACGGCGAGCGGTGGCGGCCCGCCGTCGGGCGAGGGCTCGCAGAGCGCCGCGACCGCGGCCGCGTCGTCGCAGTCGCCGTAGGGGTTCTCGCGGATCACGACCTCGAAGCCGGACTCGGTGCCCGGGGCGGGACCGGCGAGCGTCGCCCAGGCGGGGTCGCGAAGGATCCCGAACCGCGGGAAGCGCTCGGCGAGCTCGGCGCCCAGCCCGGCCTCGAGGAGGCGGTGGACCTCGACGCCGCGGGCGAGCTCCTTGCGCAGGTTGACCCGGACCGAGTTGGTGATCCGCACCCCGAGGGAGAGCTTGAGCATGACCGCGTCCCCGGGCCGGCCCACCGTCCGGACCGACGAGGTCGGCGACCAGGGGGCCCCCTGCAGCCCGTGGTCCCGAAGCCGGCCGGCGTCGAGCAGACCGGCGACGTCGGGCCGGGCGAGCAGCCGCCGCGCCTGCCAGGGATGGAGGGGAAGCAGCGCCCGGCCGGACCCGCGTCCGGCCAGGCGCCGCAGCTCCGGTTCGGCACGGTCGTCGTCCGCGACCAGGCCGGCGAGCACCTCGGTCGCAGTGCGGTCGAGCGCGGAGTCCTCGAGCACCAGCCCGCTCTCGGCGCTGATCCAGTGGAGCGCGAAGGCCGCGCCGAGCTCGGGGGAGAACTCCTCGACCTCGGCGGGGGTCATCGGCTCGCGGCTCTTCGGGGTCGGATGGAGGGGATGGCCGCGGAGCAGCGACTGCTCGGCGCGCAGGAAGGGCGTGAGGCCGTCGCTCGGAGCGGCGCCGCGGGCGAGGAAGCGCGTGAGGTTGCGGTGGCTCTCGGTCACCGCGGCGATCAGGCCCTCCGGGTCGGCCCGCGGGTCGTCGGCGGCGAGCTCGCGCGCGAGCAGCGCGGCGAGCGACGCCGGGCCGAGCGCGACCGACGGCGCCTGTGGGGCGGCGACCACCTGCACCGGCGGGTCGAGGAGGTGATGGCCGGTCGCCGAGCGGTGGCGGAGGCCGACCTCGAGGTCGACGCCGAGGTTCTCGAGCCGGATCCGCAACCGGTCGCCGGTGGCCACCGCGGACGGCCCCGCCTCGCGGAGGAAGCAGGTGAGCAGGCAGGTGACGGCGACGTCGGCGGCGCGCTCCTCGGCGAGGCGGGGCGCGACGACCGCGGTCACGCGTGGCCCTCGCGGTCGAGCTCGCCGCCGGTGCGGGCGATGAGGTCCACGAGCTCGGCGACGTCCGACTCGGTGGCGGTCGGGTTCAGCAGGGTGAGCTTGAGGTGCACGCGGCCGGCGACGAGGGTGCGTCCCACGACGGCGCTGCCGGCGGCGAGCAGCCGGTCGCGGATCGCTGCGTTGAGGCGGTCCGAGTTCTGCGGCGTGTCCGTCTGTGGGACGTAGCGGAGGACGAGCGAGGCGAGCGCCGGCTCGTGGGAGGGCTCGAGCCGCGGATCCGCGTCGACCCGGCGCGCGGCGTGCACGGTGAGCGCGAGGGTCCGGTCGACGAGCTCGCCGAGGCGGCGGCGGCCGAGGGTGTGGAGGCTGACGAGGAGCTTGAGGGCGTCGAAGCGGCGGCTCGTCGACAGCGACCGCGAGAGCAGGTGCGGCATCCGCCAGCCCTCGTCCCCGCCGTCCTCCGCACCGCCGTTGAGGTAGGGGACGTCGACCGCGAGCGGGGCGAGGTGGGCGCGCTCGGCGACGAGCAGCGCGCCGCAGGCGATCGGCTGCCAGAGCAGCTTGTGGAAGTCGACGGCGACGGAGTCGGCGGCGTCGAGGCCGGCGAGCAGGGGGCGGTGGCGGTCGCTGAGCAGGAGCGCGCCGCCGTACGAGGCGTCGACGTGGAGCCAGAGACGGTGACGGCGTGCCCGTGCGGCGATCTCCCCGAGCGGGTCGATGCTCCCGAAGTCGGTGGTGCCGGCGGTCGCGACCAGGGCGATCGGGCGCAGGCCGGCGGCGGTGAGCTGCGCGAGGCGCTCGTCGAGGGCGTCGCACCGCATCCGCCTGCTCGCGTCGACGGGGATGGTCTCGACCGCGGAGCTGCCGAGGCCGAGCACCGAGGCCGAGCGCTGCACCGTGAAGTGGGCCGCCTCGGAGCACAGGATCCGGTATCTCGCCGCCTCCGGACCGAGGCCGTCGGCGGCGACCAGGCGCCCGGAGACCGCGGCCGCCGCGTCGCGGGCGAGCAGCAGCGCCATCAGGTTCGACTGGGTACCGCCGGAGGTGAAGACGCCGTCGGCACGCCCGGGGTCGAGGCCGGCGAGGCCGGCGAGCGCCCGGACCATGCGCTGCTCGAGGTGGCCGGCGACCGGTGACTGGTCCCAGGAGTCGAGGGAGGCGTTGGTCGCGCTCACCAGTGCGTCGGCGGCGACCGCGGCGGCGAGCGGCGCGCACTGGAGGTGGGCGGCACAGCGCGGATGGGCGAGGTCGACGGCATGGGCGACGGCGAGCCCACCGAGCTCGGAGAGGACCTCGCCGAGGTCCCGGCCCTCCTCGGGGAGCACCTCGACCGCGGCCGCGAGCGCCTCGAGCTGCTCCGGCGACGCTCCGCTGTAGGGGCCACGGCGGGGGACGGCCGCCGTCCGCCAGCACTCGGCGACGGCGTCGAGGGCGCGCTCGAGCGCCGCGAGGCCGGCCTCGGTCCCGGCCGCCCAGTGAGACGCGGGCGCCGTGACGGTCATCGCGCGCCCCGGGTGCGCTCGGCGGCGTGCACCGCGGCGGCGAGCCGCTCGACGACCGTGCCCACCTGCTCGGCGGTGACGATCAGTGGCGGGAGCAGCCGGATCACCGCGCCGTGGCGGCCGCCGCGCTCGACGAGCAGCCCGCGCTCGAGGCACTCGAGCTGGACCGCGCGCGCCAGGCGCCCGTCGGCGGGGAGCGCGCCGGTGGCGTCGGGCTCACCCGCGGGATCGACGATCTCGACGCCGACCATCAGCCCGCGCCCGCGGACGTCGCCGGCGCAGGCGCTGCCGGCGGTCGCGGCGCGCAGCCCCTCGAGGAGGTGACGGCCGGCCGCGGCGGCGTGGAGGTCGAGCCGCGCGTCGACGACCTCGCGGAGGGTCGCGGCCCCCGCGGCCATCGCGAGCTGGTTGCCGCGGAAGGTCCCGGTGTGGGCTCCCGGCTCCCAGACGTCGAGCTCGGCGCGGTAGAGGATGAGGGCGAGCGGCAGGCCGCCGCCGATCGCCTTGGAGAGGACGACGACGTCGGGCTCGATGCCCGCGTGCTCGAAGGCGAAGAGCCGGCCGGTACGCCCGACGCCGGTCTGCACCTCGTCGACGATCAGCGGGATCCCCCGCTCCGCGGTGAGGCGGCGCATCGCCCGCAGCCACTCGTCCGGCGCCGGGTTGCTGCCACCCTCGCCCTGAACGCACTCGAGGATCATCCCGGCGACCGGCGGGATCCCGCTGTTGGGGTCGTCGAGGAGGCGCTCGACATAGCGCACCGCGATCCGCGAGCCCTCCGCTCCGCCGACCCCGAACGGGCAGCGGTACGACGAGGGGAAGGGGAGGAAGTGCACCTCGCTCGCGGTGCCGCCGAGCGGCGCGCGCACCGCCACCGGACCGCTCGCCGCCAGCGCCCCCGCGGTCATGCCGTGGTATCCGCCGCTGAAGGCGAGGACGCTCCGCCGGCCGGTGGCGATGCGCACCAGCTTGAGCGCCGCCTCGACGGCGTCGGTGCCCGCGGGGCTGCAGAAATGGACACGCATGTCCCCATCGAGGCCGCCGGGGACGTGGGCGAGGAGCTCCTCGACGAAGCCGTCCTTCACCGGGGTGGCGAAGTCGAGGGTGTGGAGCGGCAGGCCGCTGTCGAGCACCGCGCGGATCGCCCCCAGCACCACCGGGTGGTTGTGTCCGAGGGCCAGGGTGCCGGCGCCGGCGA
>DATKEY010000457.1:0-3022 GCA_035544475.1 Candidatus Dormiibacterota bacterium
TGGAGGTCCACACCCTTGAGCACCTGCTCGGCGCCCTCGTAGCCGAAGACCACGTCGCGGAACGTCACCTCGCCCCGCAGCCGCTCGCCGCCGCGATAGGTCCGCACCGGTTCGACCATCTCCGGGATCTCGTCGAGGATCGCCTGGAGGCGCTCGGCGCCGGAGGCTGCGCTCGAGGTGAGATTCATGAGCTTGGAGAGGTTCTTCATCGGCTGGTAGAGCAGCTTCGAGTAGGCGAGGTACACGGTGAGCGAGCCCACCGTCACCGCTCCCTCGGGGACGGTCAGGACGCCGAGCCCGAAGCGGTGGCCGTGGCCCGCGGCGATCCACCCGCCGATGGTGATCAGGGTCGCGTTGCCGAGCGCGAGGAGCACGAGGACGATCGGCGAGAACTCGGCCTGGAGCCTCCCGCCGTGCGAGCCCGCCGTGCGCTGGCGGTCGGCGAGCTCGGCGAAGTTCTCCTCCTCGCGCGCCTCGAGGGCGAAGCCCTTGACCTCGGCGATCGCGGCGAGGTCCTCGGACGCGGCCTCGGCGACATGGCCGGCCGCCTTCGAGGTGCGCTTCGCCGCCGCCTTGATCGCGAGGGTGTAGCGCAGGACGATGACGAAGAGCGGCGGGGCGATCACCATCGAGACGACGGTGAACTGCCAGCTGAGCATGGCCATCACGACGACGATCCCGAGCAGGGTGAGGACACCACTCAGCAGGTCGACGAGGCCGTCGGTGACGAGCTTCTCGATGTCGGCGACGTTGCCGGTGATCCGCTGCACGAGGTCGCCGGTGCGCTGCCGCCCGTGCCAGTCGAGGGGGAGCCGCGCGAGGTGGGCGAAGACCCTGGTCCGCAGGTGACGTCCCAGGTTCTGGGCGGTGGACGCGGCGATGCGCAGCTGCAGATGGGTCATCAGCGCGTTGAGCAGGCTGAGGACGAGGAACATGATCCCGGCGAATGCGATGACACCGAGCTGGGTGTGCACCTCGGTGGCGGTGAGCTCGTCGTGGCCGCCGAGGGCGTCGAACGGGGTGAGAAGGACACTGGCGAAGGGGATCGCCGGATCCTGGTGGTGGGCGACCTTGTCGAGGATGAACTTGAGGGGGAACGCCGACAGGATGTCGGTGGACACCAGCCCGAAGGTCATGAGGATGGCCACCGTGACCCGCCGACGCTGGCCGCCGAGGTTCACGAAGAGGAAGCGCGGGAACGACATCGCCGTGCGCCTCAGGCCGCCGGGACACGGACCGCGGCCCGCTCCACGAGCCCCACCAGGGCCTCGCTCGCGCCGGGCACGCCGCGGAAGCCGGGGAAGGCGTTGACGTCGATGATCATCGGACCACGCTCGGTGACGAGCAGGTCGACGCCGAAGAGCGCGAGGTCGAACACCGACCCGATCCGCTCGAGGATCCGCACCCACTCGGCGGGAAGCTCGTCGACGGGGTGGGTCTCGCGCGAGGCGCCCGGCTCGAGCGGCGTGCGACGGCGGGCGCCGAAGACCCGGTCGCCGGTCACCCACAGCTTGATGTCCCAGCCGTCGCCGGGCAGGAACTCCTGCGCCACGACCGGCTCGTCGCCCCATTCCCCGAGAAGCGAGGCCAGCTCGGCGGCGCTGTCGACCCGCGCCACGAGGTCGCCACGCCGGCTGTGCCGGCTCTTCACGATGAGGGGGAATACGAGGCCGCGCTCGGCCGCCAGGTGACGGAGGCGACCCGGATTCCAGGTGCGCGGCGCGGGAAGGCCCGAGCCTTCGAGCAGCCGCCCGAGCGCGACCCGGTCGAGGCAGCGCGCGGTGGCGAGGGCGCCGTTGACGACCGAGACGCCGCGCTCCTCGAGCCGGTGCGCCACCGCGAGCGCGGCGGGGGTGTGCGACTTCAGGAGATACAGGTCGGCGGGGTCGCGCAGCTCGCGCTCGATCGATGCGGCGTCGAGACGCTGCGGGTCGACGACCCGGACCCGGTGCCGGAGTCGCAGCCGCTCCATCGCCGCGGCGAGCACGGGATGGTCGGGACGGTCGGTGAGCAGGCAGATCTCCATGTCCTCGCTCCTCTCCGGCGCGGGGCCGGGCTCGACGATGCGCAGCGCCCCGGCGACGGTGTCGCGCGGGACCACGGGCGCGGGCAGCCCGGCGGCGCGAGCGGCGATCTCGAGCACCGCCCGGGCGATCGAGCGGACCGCTCCCGGGACCAACCCGAAGCTCGGGAAGTCGTTGACGTCGAGGATGGTCCAGCCCTCGGCGCTCTCGACGACGTCGACGCCGTAGATGTCGAGGCCGAAGACGCGGCCGACCTGCTCGGCGATCCGCCGCAGCTCGGGGGTCAGCGGGACCAGCCGTTCGCTCACCGGCTCGTCGGGGTGGAGCGGCGAGCGCCGCACGGTCGCGTAGATCTCCCGGCCGGTGTTGTAGAGCTTGACGTCGTGGCCGGGGTTCGCCATGTACTGCTGCGCCAGGTAGAAGCGGTCCTCGGCGTCGGCGGCGTCCTGCAGCGCCCGCAGGTCGGCGGGGCTGTGGAGCAGGTGCACCGAGCGGCAGGCGCTCCCGTTGCTCGGCTTGACCACCAGCGGGTAGTCCTCGACGGGGATCTGCTCGAGCAGCCGCAGGTCGCTGATGAACCAGGTGCGCGGGAAGGGCAGCCCGTGAGCCTGGGCGACGGCGGCGGCGACCGCCTTGTCGCGGACCATGCGGATCGCCTGCGGATCGTTGATCGTCGCCATCCCGAGCGCGTTCGCCACCTCGAGGAGGCTGATGCCGGGGCCGTCGGAGACGGTCTTGAGGACGACGGCGTCGTAGGCGGCGCCCTCGCCACCGGCGAACTTGCTCAGGCAGGTGGCGGAGGACTGGGGCTCGAGCACCTCGACCTCGTGCCCCCATGCGGTGAGCTGGTCGACCACCGCCATCGGCATGCCGTCGGCGCGGTAGCGCTCCTCGACGATGAAGCAGAGGCGCATCGCGGTCGTCCCTCGCGTCGCGGTGCTCATCTCGGGTCCCCCTTCTGCCCGCTCCTGCGGCGGGCGACGTGGTCATCGTCGAGG
>DATKEY010000458.1:0-15205 GCA_035544475.1 Candidatus Dormiibacterota bacterium
ACCGAAGGCCGGGCTTCGCCCGGCGGCGATGGCGGCGAGGGATCGGGCTCACATGAGCCCGTGCTCGAACGCGTACCTCGTCGCCGCACTCCTGCTGGCCGCGCCGATCTTCCGGAAGATCGATCGCAGGTGCGCGGCGACGGTGTGCTCGCTCACACAGAGCCGCGCGGCGATCTGCGCATTGCTGAGCCCCTCCGCCATGACGCGCAGCACGGTGACCTCCCGATCCGTGAGCCCGTGCGGATTCTCGCTCCGGCGCGACCCCGCGGCAGGCGGCACGGGTGGCATCGAGGGCGCGGCGTCGACGTCCCTCGGCTCGTGGAACGAGGAGCGGAGCACCCACCGCCGCGAGCGCCGGCGAACAGGGTGCGTCCTGCGGGGCATCGTCAGAATCGACGATGCGCCGGCCAGAGCGTGCCGGGACAATGTGCGGGCAGGATACGCAACGGCGAGGAGATCCACCTGCCAGTCGAGGAGACGCTCGTGCAGCAGCGGCGTGGTCGCCGCACCGGACACCGTCGGCGGGACGACCAGCCCGGCCGCCTCGAGGCCTCGTCTCCATCGTGGGAGGAGCCCGATGTTGGGGTCCTGGCGCATCACATGGCGGTGGTCGAGGATCTCCAACAGCCGGTCGATCGCGGCGATTCCGGCACGAGCCCGCGACCGGCGCTCCCTCTCGACGTCGGCGCGGTCGGTCCCCGTGGGAACCAGATCGTGGACACATCCTCGCGGGCTCGGACTCACCATCTCGCCACCCGCGCACTCGGATCGCATCGATTGGCACGCAGATGGCAACAACGCCGACCACTCCGATCGACGACCAAACCCAGCATGACTACAGCGTGCCGATCGAGACCGGCCCGCCACCACGACCCAGTGGGGGGAATGCGCGAACTGCTGTCGCCCGGTGCGCCTCCGTTTGGGGCGACAGTGCGGGCTCGCCCTGTCCCGACAGGACAGTCAGGACGCGGTGCGTAGACCTGCCAGGACTTGCAGGCGAGTTTGGCAACCTTCTACGATCGCAGCCCCCCAGGAGGCGATCGAATGGGTGAGTCTCTCGACTTCGGTATACCGGGGCTGCTGAACATGGCCCCGGGGGATCACGTCTGCGCCCTGTACATGGGCACGGCCGAGCGGGATGCGATGCTCTTCCCCTTCGTACGGGCCGGCCTGCGTTCGGGCGACAAGTGCATCGCCATGGTCGACGACGACAGCCAGGCGGTGGCGACGGGCCTGTCCAACGGCGTCGACATCAGTGCGTGCATCGAGTCCGGGCAGCTCGAGATCCACAGGTCGCCGGCGACCGAGCTGGGGCTCCCGGCGGGGCGGTTCACCGCCGGGGACATGATCCGTTTCCTCGACGAGACGATCTCCAGGGCCATGAGCACATTCCGCTTCGCGCGCATCGTCGGCGAGATGACCTGGGCGCTCAGCGACATGCCCGGCTTCGACGAGCTGTGGCTCTACGAATCCGAGTTCAACCGGTACGTACGGCGTCACCCTCAGTGCGGCCTCTGCCTCTACGACCTCGAGCGCTTCGGCGGTGGCATCCTCGTCGACGTTCTCAAGACCCATCCGAAGGTCATGCTCGGCGGCATGGTGCTCGACAACCCGCACTACCTCACCCCTGACGAGTTCCTCGCGCAGCGGAGTTGACGGTCGCGCCCTCCTCCGGAGAGGAACAGGAGGCGAGTGCCTCGTTACGAGGACAGCTCTCCAGCCTGCAGGGCCTCCTCGTGCTCTCGATGCGAATGACGGAGACGGGCGACGAGCACACCATCCTCCACCTCGCGACCACCGCCGTCCCCTCGGTGAGCCGCTGCCGCCTGCACGGCGTCTACCTGACCGAGGGGGGATGGAGGGTCACCGACGGTCCCTGCGACGGAGCCGAGGTGCGCGCCGACCTCGAGGCGCAGTTCGTGGTGCTCAGCAGCGCCGGCGGGGCGGTGGCGATCCTCAACGACGCCTGGGCCTGGGCGTTCAGCCTGCGCAGCATCGAGGGACACGTCGGCTTTCTCCTCGTGGGCGCCGCCGAGGAGCCGCCACCGTCGGAGCAATTCCTGTTGCGGGCGCTGTCCCAGCAGGCCGGGGTCGCGCTCGCCAACGCCCGCCGGTACGCTCGCGAACGCGACACCGCCTCGGAGCTGAGGGCGGCCAACAGCGCCCTGGCGGGCACGGTCCACGCTCTCGAGCAGAGCACGGCGATCCACCGGCGCCTCACCCGCGTGGCGATGGGTGTCGAGGGTGAGGCGGGCATCGCGGAGGCGGTCCACGAGCTCACCGGCTACCCGGCGGCGGTCGAGGATCGGCGAGGTCACCTGCGCGCCTGGGCGGGACCGGGCCGTCCCGAGCCCTATCGGGCGATCGCCGGGGAGGGTCGCGAGCAGATGCTTCGCCGGGCGCTCGCCAACGCCGGCCCCATCCGCGAGGGCGACCGCCTGCTGTCCGTGGTCAGCCCGCGCCGCGACCTCCTCGGAGTGCTGTCGATCGTCGACCCGGCCGGTACCGCGGGGGCGGTGGAACGAATGGCGCTGGAGCAGGGCGCCACCGTTCTCGGCATGGAGCTGGCCCGTCTGCGCAGCCTTGTGGAGACCGAGCTTCGGCTGCGCCACGACCTGGTCGAGGAGCTGCTCACCGGCACCGACGACAAGAGCGCACTGGCTCGGGCCGAGGCGCTCGGGCACGATCTCCGCATCCCCCGCCGCGTGGTGGTGATCGTGGGCGGGAGCGACCGGGACGACGACGACGACACCCTGCTCCACGCGGTCCGGCAGGCGACATGCGAGGGCGAGCACGGATCGCTGATGGTGGCTCGCGGAGGGGCGGTGGTCGTGGTGGCGAGGGCGGAGGACGACTGGGAGGGATTGCGCGGAGCGGTCCTCGCGGAGCTCTCCCCGGGTCGATGCCGCATCGGCGTCGGGGGGAGCTGCGACCATCCCTCCGACCTCCCACGGTCATATCGCGAGGCGCGCCTGGCGCTGCGCCTCCAGCGAAGCTCCGGCGGGCCCGAGCAGGCGACGGTCTACGACCACCTCGGGGTCTACCGGATCCTCGCCCAGGGGACCGAGCATGTGAGCGTCGACCGCTTCGTCCAGGAGTGGCTCGGCACCCTGATCGACCATGACGACAGGAGGGGAGGGGATCTGGTCCACACCCTCGGCTGCTACCTCGAGCGGGGCGGGCACTACGATGCGACCGCAGCGGCGCTGGGGGTGCACCGCAGCACGTTGAAGTACCGGCTGCAGCGAATCCGCGAGGTCTCGGGCCACGACCTCGCCGATCCGGACACCTGCTTCAACCTCCAGCTGGCATCACGCGCTCTGAGCACGGTGAGGGCGCTTGCCGCCGAACGGCCCACGGGCGCTTGACGACATGATGATCCTCTGACTAAGGTCAGAGAATGGACGCGGCGATGGTCGAGCAGGTGCGCCGGTTCAACCGGATCGTCACCCAGCGCGTGGGAGCGCTCAACGACCGCTACCTCGCCCGCGACCGGCCGCTCGGCGCGGCACGGCTGCTCTGGGAGATCGGCCCGGAGGGTTGCGACCTGCGCGCGCTGCGCACCCGGCTCGGGCTCGACTCCGGATACCTCAGCCGGCTGCTGCGCTCCCTCGAGGAGGCGGGGATGATCACCGTCGGATCCAAGGACACCGACCGCCGGATCCGCACCGCGCGACTGACCGCGTCGGGGGTCGCCGAACGGGCCGTCCTCGACCGCCGCAGCGACGACCTCGCCGCCTCGATGCTCGCCCCGCTGAGCGCGGGCCGGCGCACCCGACTGGTCGCGGCGATGGCGGATGTCGAACGGCTCCTCACCGCGGCGATGGTCGAGGTAGCGCCGGTGGATCCCGGTGACCCGAGGGCGCAGGCGAGCTGGCGTGCGTACTTCGCGGAGCTGAACCGCCGGTTCGCGACCGGCTTCGATCCGGCGCGCAGCGCCGCTGTTCCCGAGGACGAGGTGCGCCCGCCGGCCGGGCGGGTGCTGCTCGCGACCCTGCACGGGGACCCGATCGGGTGCGGGAGCCTGCGCTTCCGCGGCAAGGGGGTCGCGGAGATCAAGCGCATGTGGGTCGGGGAGGCGGCGCGAGGGCTCGGCGTCGGCCGCCGGCTGCTCGGCGAGCTCGAGGCCCACGCCGCGAGCCACGGCGCGCGCACGGTCCGGCTCGACACCAACGCGGCGCTCATCGAGGCGATCGCGCTCTACCGCTCCTCCGGCTATGTCGAGGTCGCGCCGTTCAACGACGAGGCCTACGCGCACCACTGGTTCGAGAAGCGGATCAGCGCACGCCCCGGAAGCAGAACTGGACGCAGCTGAAGAAGAACTCCCCGCGTTCGCCGAGCTCGCGCTGCTCGGCCTCCCATGCTCTCGCCTCCGCCTCGTCGATGCCGTCGACCCCGGCCACGAAGCGCCGGATCATCGGCAGGAGCGCCGGGCCGTAGGCCTCCTCGTCGAGCTCGGTCGCGGTGAAGGCGTGGCCCTCGGCGGTGACGCCGTCGAAGCCCAGCGACCGCAGCCGTGCGGCGAGGGTGCGCGGCAACGTCGGGTGGGTGAGGTGGGCCTCGAAGGCCCGCAGCACGCGGTCCATGCGCGCGGCGTCCGAGGAGTGCCAGGTGACCGTCGACCAGTCGATGTCCCAGAGCACGACGCGGCCGCCGGGGCGCAGGGCGCGACGCATCTCGGCGAGTGCGGTGTCGACGTCGCCGACATACTCGAGCACCTGGACGCTGAGCGCGGCGTCGAAGCCCGCGTCGTCGACGGGCAGGGAGGTCGCCGGCGCCTCGTGGAACGCGACGTTGGCGTGTCCCTCGCAGCGGTGCGCCGCGAGCCCGAGCATCTGGGGGCTGCTGTCGACACCGACCACCGTGCCCTCGGGGCCGACGCGATCGAGCAGCTCGGCGACGTAGAACCCGGGCCCGCAGCCGACGTCGAGGATGTCCTCCCCGGGCCGTGCGCCGACGGCGTCCTGGACGAGCCGGCGGCGCCGGTGGAAGTCGCGCCGGGCGTACATCGACTCGATCCGGCGCGACAGCGCCTCGTCGAAGACGAGCTGGGTCACCGCCGGGTGCCCTCGGCCGCGGGCCGGGGACGGTCCACGAGCGCCTGGTAGACGAGGGTGCGGAACTGGGAGCGGATGGGATGGGTGCTCGACGGAAGCAGCTGGGTGAAGAAGAGCGCGGTGATCTGCTCGGCGGGGTCGACCCAGAACGCCGTGCTCGCCGCCCCGCCCCACGCGAGCTCGCCGTCGCTGCACAGTGACTTCCCCTTGCGCGAGTCGACGACCACGGAGAACCCGAGGCCGAATCCCACGCCGCTGAAGGGCATCTCCGCGAAGAGCGGCCGGCCGAACGCCTCGAGGTCGGCATCGCCGGGGAGGTGGTTGCGGGCCATGTAGTCGACCGTGCGGGATCCGAGCAGCCGCGCTCCGTCGAGGACCCCGCCGTTGAGGAGCATCTGGGTGAAGCGGTGGTAGTCGGCGGCGGTCGACACCAGCCCGCCGCCGCCGGAGAGGAACGCGGGCGGTCGTCGCGCGGCGTGGTCCATCTGCTCGTTGCGCAGTGCCCTGCCCGTCCTCGGGTCCGGGCTGTAGAGCGCGGCGAGGCGGGGATCGTCGGACCAGAAGGCGGTCCCGGTCATCCCCAGGGGGCCGAGGACGCGCTCGGCGAGGAACTCCTCGAGAGTTCGACCGGAGACGACCTCGACGACCCGGCCGAGGACGTCGGTGGCCACCGAGTAGTTCCACTCGGCCCCCGGCTGGAAGACCAGGGGCAGCGCCGCCCAGGCGTCACAGCAGGCGGCCAGGTCCATCCCCTTCGGCGACCCCCACTCGAACCCTGCGGCGCGGTACATCGCGTCGACGGGGTGGGCATGGTGAAAGCCATAGGTGAGCCCGGCGGTGTGGGTGAGCAGGTGCCAGACCCGCATCGGCTCCGCCATCGGGACGGTCAGCGGCTTCAGCGCCGAGCCCTTGGAATAGACGCGGGTGTCGCGAAAGGACGGGATGTAGCGCGCGACCGGGTCGGTCAGCTGGAGCCGTCCCTCCTCGTAGAGCATCAGCGCCGCCACCGAGGTCACCGGCTTGGTCATCGAGTAGATCCGCCACCGGGTGTCGGTCTCGACCGGGAGGCCGGCCTCGAGGTCGCGCCGCCCACCGAAGGAGAGGTGGACGACGCGTCCGAAGCGGCTGACCACCGCCAGCCATCCGGGCAGCCGGCCGTCCTCGACGTAGCCGTCGAAGTGGGTGGGAATGCGCCCCAGCCGGGCGGCGTCGAAGCCCACCCCGGCGGCATCGACCTCGACCTGAAGCTCGGGCTCCGTCATCTCCGACCTCCACGAACGCCACCAACGACAAGATCGCGATGTGTAATTTGACACAACGCGTCGCTGCTAGTACCGTCGTGGTCGACGCGTGGCGGCGCTCACATGGAGTGCTCGTACGTCAGGGAGGGGTGCTGGACAGACGCACGCGTCGTGCCGTTCATCCGTCGACGGCTGTGCATGATTTCAGGTGACGGATATGGGGTGTCCGGCGGGATGAGGTGAGATGGATGGGCCGGTGACGGCTGTCGCCGGGATGAGGAAGGGACGATGAACACGACCGCCACGGCGGCCATGAAGTGGACATACGTGACCAGAACGCTGCCCCATGGTACTCCCATGGCGGTCGGCGAGTGGCGCCGGCCACCGCGGGCCGGCGACCTGGTCGTGGGGCGTGTCACCGAGATCGGCGTGCACGACCACGCGGAGAATCGCAACGGCCGGCGCATGCGGCTGCACAGCGGCGACCTCGTCATCGGTGCGCTCGGCAATCGCTATGCGACCGACTTCTACGAGGGCTACGTCATCGACAGCCCGAGCGCGCACCTGCTCACCGCGGGTGGCCTGATCGGGACGGTGGTGTCCAGCCACGACGCGCACGGCGAGCCGACGAGGCTCGAGATCGTCGGATCGCTCGTCGGTTCCGAGGGCCAGGCGCTCTCGACCGAGGACTTCGCGATGCCGGCCCCGGCGACCCCGATCCGCCGTCCGCCGACCGTCGTCGTCGTCGGCTCGGGGATGAACGCGGGCAAGACCACGGTCGCCGCCGCGATCGTCCGGGGATGGACGCGTGCCGGACTGCGAGCCGGCGCCGGCAAGGTGACCGGGTCGGGGAGCGGCAAGGACCGCTGGGAGTACGTCGACGCGGGCGCCGCCTCGGTCCTCGACTTCCTCGATTTCGGGATGCCCTCGACCTTCGGCTATCCCGGCGACCGGCTCGCGGCGACGATGTTCGCCATCCGCGACCGGCTCGCCGTCGACGGCTGCGAGGCGGTCGTCCTCGAGATCGCCGACGGCCTGCTGATGCCGGAGACGGCGCGCCTTCTCAAGGTGCTTCGTGCCGAGGTCGACGTCGTCGTCCTCGCCACCGGCGATGCGCTCTCGGCGCGGGCGGGGGTCGACATCCTCAACGACCTCGACCTTCCGGTGCGCTGCCTCAGCGGACTGGTCAGCCGTAGCCCGCTCGCCGCGCGGGAGGCCCTGCGCGCCACCGGGCTGCCGGTGCGCACGATCGCCGAGCTGGCCGCGGGCGACGCCCTCGACCTGCTCCCCGCCGCCGACGCCGCGGCACGGTGATCCTCGCCGCCCGGGTCTGGTCGGGGCGCGGTCACCCGCCCCCCGGCCGGCTCGAGGAGGTCGGGCTCGCCGTCGAGCGGCTGGAGGGACGGGCGCTGGTGCTGCCCGGCCTCACCGTGTCCTATGCCGGCGAGGAGGAGCTCTTCGAGCGTGGCGACCTCCGCTTCGACCACCGCCGCGGGGGCGGCCCCACCGCCATCCCCGAGCACCGTCGTGACGCGCTCGCGTTCGGCGTCGTGAACACCGCCTACCACCTCGGCCGTGCGGTGGAGCGTGTGACCGCGCTGCTCGGCCGGCCGCTGCCGCCGCTCATCGCCAGGGTCGGCGCCCACGCGACCCGCAACCCGGGCTGGGGCGGAGGTCACTACCGGCTGCCCGCACAGGCCTACAGCACCCTGCCGGAGGACGAGCCGCCGGCGGTGACCGGAGAGATCCACCTGGGTATCGGGGGACGGCTCGTGCCGCTCGACGGCATGGCGTACCTCCACACCGCCAGCCACGATCCGGCGATCGTCTACCACGAGTTCGGCCACCACGTGACCAACCACACCGCCGACCTGCGCTGCAACCGGCGCCGTGCCCCGGACGCGCAGACCAACCGCAAGATCCCGGTCGACGAGGGCACCTGCGACTACATCGCGGCCATTCTCATGGGCACGCCGGACATCTACGGGTGGCATCGCGCGGGCGTCCCCTCCTACTCGGCGCGGCGGCGCCGGCTCGACGCCCCGCGGACGATGGCCCACTTCGTCGGCGGGCATCGCAGCGACCCGCACGCCGACGGGGCGATCTGGTCGGCCGCCCTCTGGGCGGCTCGCTGCGAGCTCGAGCGGGGGGGCGTGGACCCCGGGCGGTTCGATGCCGTGGTGCTGCGCTCGCTCGACCGCATCGGGCGGGGCGACCCGGACCTGCCGGTCGAGCTCGTGCAGCGGCGCCGCCGCCGCTTCGCGGCCGTCCTCGAGGCGATCCTCGCCGAGGACCACGCGAGCGGCGGCGACCTCGGCGGCATCGTCGAGACCGTCTTCGCGGCCCGCGGGATCGAGGCGGGGACCGCGAACAACGTCGCCCGACGCCGCCTCCGCGGGTACCTGCCGCGCGTCGCCGAGGCTCCCGCGTGATGCCGCGCGCCGCCCGGGACGAGACCGCGATCCACAGCCTGTGGAGGTTCCACCCCTACGGCCGCCCCCACCTGCGCATCCTCGGCGCCGGGTTCGCGCTGCGGGTCGCCGAGATGCTCGCCGACCTCGCGCAGCCGTGGCCGTTGGTGGTCATCGTCGACTACGTCATCGGGCACCACAGGGCGCGCGGGGTGATGGCCCCGCTGATCACCCCGCTCGTCCACCGGCCGACGCTCCTGCTCAGCGCCGCAGTGGTCGCGACGCTGCTGCTCGGCGCCGCGAGCGGGCTCTTCGACTACCTCGGCGACCGGGTCATGAACAGCGCCGGCGAGCGGATCACCGCCGCGATCCGCGCCGACCTCTTCGCCCACCTCCAGCGCCTGCCGATGAGCTTCCACGACCGGGTCTCGCTCGGCGAGCTGACCAGCCGGCTCACGATGGACACCGACCGGATCGACGACGCCCTCGTCGACGTCTTCTCGACCCTGCTCCCGGCTCTCCTCACCGTCGGCGGCCTGCTCACGGTCACGATGCTCGTCGACTGGCGGCTCGGGCTCCTCACCCTCGCCACCGTCCCGGTGCTCCTCGTGGTGATCACCCGGTACTCGCGACTGACCCGCGCCGCCGCGCGTGCCCGCCGCGCCTCGCGGGGCGCGCTGAGCGCCCAGGCGGCGGAGGTGCTCGCCGGCATCCGCACCGTCCTCGCGCTCGGCGGGCAGGAGGTTCACGACCGCGCCTTCGCCGAGGGCAACCAGGCGACGCTGTCGGCCGGTCTGCGCTCCGTCGACCTCGGCGCGCGCTTCACCCCGCTGGTGGAGATCTGCACCCAGGTGGGGACCGCGGCGCTGCTGTGGGTCGGCGCCTGGGGCGTTCTCCACCACAGCTGGAGCCTCGGCGTCCTCCTCGTCGTGATGGCCTACGTGCGCACCATGCTCAAGCCGCTCCGGTCGCTGTCCCGGCTCTCGCTCACCCTCGCCCAGGGGGGGGCCGCCGCGGAGCGCGTCACCGCGGTGCTCGGCGAGCGGCGCAGCGTGCTCGCTCCGGAGATGCCGGGGACCCGCGACCCCCGGCCCGGACCGGCCGGGACGGCGCGGGGCGCGGTGGAGCTGCGCGACGTCACCGTCGACTACGGCCGCGGTCCGGTCCTCCAGGGCGCGTCGCTGGTCGTCCCCGCGGGGCGTCGGGTGGCGCTCGTCGGGACCAACGGCGCCGGGAAGTCGTCCGTCCTCTCGCTGATCGCCGGGCTGTACCCGGCCACGAAGGGTGAGGTGCTCCTCGACGGGCAACGGCTCGACGGGCTGCCCGCGGGATGGCTGCGCGACCAGCTCGCGGTCGTCCCCCAGGAGACCTTCCTCTTCTCCGGGACGCTGCGCGAGAACATCCGCTATGGGCGCGTCGAGGCGTCCGAAGGGGAGGTGCTCGAGGCGGCGGTGCGCGCGCTCGTCCTCGAGTTCGCGCTCGCCCTGCCCGAGGGGCTCGACTCCCGGCTCGGCGATCGCGGAGTGGGGCTCTCCGGCGGGCAGCGTCAGCGGATCTCGATCGCCCGCGCGCTGCTGCGCGACGCGCCGGTCGTGCTGCTCGACGAGCCCACGTCGGACCTCGACCCCGATGCGGAGCGGGTGGTGGTGCGCGCACTCTGCACCCTGATGACGGGACGGACGGTCGTGATGGCGACCCATCGCCCGGCGCTGCTCGACCTCGCCGACCAGGTGGTCGTGGTTCGCGACGGCCGGATCGTCGAGGTGTCGGCGACCGAGGTGCGGTCACGATCGCAGCCGGGGACCGCGCCGCGCACGGTGCGACAGGAGTTGACTGCGATTTTCGACGGTTGATAGGGTCGCGGTGCCATGCAACACCGCACCGCGTCTCGTGTACCGATTCTCATCGCCGTCGCCGCTCTGCTCGCCGGCGGGATCCCCACCACAGCGCGTGTCGCGCACGCCGACGCGTCCCAATGCCCCACCGAGGAGGTGTGCGTCTGGAGCGGCTCGGGCTACAGCGGCGCGTTTACGACGATTCAGGACGAAACCTGCGACGACGCGCCGGTGGGCTCGGCGCTCAACAACGATCCCGACACCCTGCAGGAGCTGCGCGTGTATCCGCAGGCGGGGTGCAAGGGTACCCCGGTGGTGATCAAGGCGAAGGACTGGAACAACCACCTCGCCGGCCACAGCTACATGAACTGGCACGACCCCAGGGATCCGGCGGGGCCGTAACAGTCCGCTGGCGGCGGGGCCCGGGGCTGGACTGGCGGTCTAAACTAGGGATGTGACACTGCGCCCCCTCCCCGCTCCGCTGCGCGAGCGGCTCGAGCTGGCCGTCTCCGCCTTCGCCGCGAAGGGCTTCGAGGGGACCCGGATGGAGGACGTCGCCGAGGTCACCGGGATCCCCAAGGCGACCCTCTACTACCACTTCCAGGGCAAGGAGCAGATCCTCTCCTGGCTGCTCGCCAGCCTGCTTCGCGACGTCGCCGATGCGGTGCAGGGGCCGATCGCCGCCTCGGGGACCGCGCTCGACCGGCTGGACGCGATCGTGCGTGCCCAGCTCGAGGTGATGGCCGCCCGGCCCCACGCCTGCCGGGTTCTGCTCGCCGACATCAGCCGCGCGGGGCGGATCCCCGAGCTCGCCGCCGCCATCGGCGAGGCATTCCTCCAGCCCGTCGCGCGCCTGCTCGCCGAGGGACGCGCCGACGGCTCGATCGACGACTCGGTCGACGAGGAGGCCACGAGCGCTCTCATCTACGGCGCGGTGACGGTCACCGGCCTGCACTACCTGGTCAACCACGAGTCGCTCGACGCGCGTCGCGTCGGCGACCTCGTCGTCGGCCTGCTCAACCGCGGTCTGCGCGCGCGCTGACCGCCGTCTCAGGGGGAGGAGGAGCCACGAGCTCGGACGACGTCGCCATCGATCTTCGCCGGCTGTCGCCGCTCGACGCGGTACGGCTGGGGAGGATCGGGCTCACCCTGACCCGCAACGGCGTGCTCAGCACCGCCCGGCGCGGGCCGTTCCTGGTGCTGCGCCCTCGCGACCAGGGGATGGTGGCGATGGCGCGCGCATTGCGCAAGAGCTTCGTCGAGCTCGGTCCGACGTTCGTGAAGCTCGGCCAGCTCGTCGCCTCGAGCCCGGGCCTCTTCCCCGCAGCGATGTGTGACGAGTTCCGGCAGCTCCTCGACGACGTCCCCCCGGAGAAGCCCTCGACGGTCCGCAAGGTGGTCGAGGAGGGTCTGGGCGCTCCGATGAGCCGGCTCTTCGCGTCCTTCGAGGAGCGGCCGCGCGCCGCCGCGTCGATCGCCCAGGTGCACCGCGCCCGCCTCCACGACGGCCGCGCCGTGGCGGTCAAAGTCCGCCGTCCCGGCCTGCAGGGCCGGGTCGAGCGCGACCTGCGCCTGCTGAAGCTCTTCGCCCTCCCCCTCGAGCGGGCGGGCTCGCTGGGGCGGGCGATCAGCCCGGTCGCGATCGCAGAGGACTTCGCGACCCGCCTGCGCATCGAGATGGACCTGCGGATCGAGGCTCGGCGGATGACGGAGTTCGGCCGCAACCTCCACGCCGGTGGCGCCAACCCGCGCATCCACGTGCCCGAGGCGATCGACGGCATGGTGAGCGAGGGGGTGCTGGTGATGAGTTACGTCGACGGTGATCCCATCGACGTCGCCGCCCGGCGCCTCGGCGGCGACGCGGTCTTCGAGGTGGCGATGAACGCGATGCGCGCCTGGCTCGAGTCGGCGCTGCGCCACGGTCTCTTCCACGGCGACGTCCACGCCGCGAACATCTTCTACACGACCTCGGGCGACATCGCCGTGCTCGACTTCGGGATCATGGGCACCCTCGACCCGGCGCTCCGTCATGTGCTCTGCCAGACCCTGCCGCGCGCCATCCGCAACGCCGTCCTCCGCGGCGATCCGCGCGGCGTCGGCAAGGTGCTCCTCGAGGCCGGGCTGGCCCGCGAGCCGGTCGACGAGGAGGAGCTCGCCCGCGACGTGGCGGCGATCGTCCAGCAGCACCTCGACCGCTCGCTCAAGGACATCTCCTACCCGCGGCTGCTCATCGACGTCTTCTCGGTCGCGCTCCACCACCGGCTGACGCTGCCCCGCGAGTTCATCCTCATCGGCCGCCAGCTCGTCCTCTTCGAGGGCTACTCGCGGATGGTCGCCCCCGATCTCAACATCTTCGCCGAGCCCGACATCGTCACCTACCTCTTCCAGGGTCTGATCGACGCCCGGGTGGTCGCCCGGCTGCCGGAGATCCTCGGCCGCGTCCACTGACTACCGGGGCGGCGCCTCCAGGACGCGGGTCAGGGTGACGTCGAAGGGCACGCCCTGATAGGTCCCCCTGTCGTGCTCGGTATCGGTGGAGGACATCCCCAGATCGGCGACCCAGCACGAGGTGACGTGACGCGAGCCGCTGACGTCGCCGCCGAAGGTCGAGTCCGACTCCGTGACCGTGCACTGATACGGATGGCCGGCGACGCTCACCGCGCGGGTGCCGGTCACCGTCGTGGTCGTGTGCCCGTGGGTGGCGCCGGTCGACCAGTCGGCGGAGTAGGTCGCGCCCTGGCGCACGGGTGAGGCGAGGAGGAGCAGCGGCGGCTGGAAGGTGCCGCCGAAGGCGAGACCGGTCGTCGAGCCCTGGGTCGACAGCAGCTCGACGCCGCTCGGTGCGTACCGGCGCTGGTCCTCCTCGGTGCCCGAGTTCGACGAGGTGCTGAGGCGCATCACCGGCGAGGGGTCGCTGCCGCCTGCGCGGGTCACCTGGGTCGTCACCTCCTCGCTGAACGGCTGCTCGGAGCCGACGACGCCGATCCGGCGGGTGCCGTCGAGGTGGAAGAGCCAGCCTCCGGTCGTCGGGATGGCGATGCGTGTGGGAGCGGTCGCGGGGAGCACGGGCGCCGGTGGCGGAGTCGCACGCGTCGCCGGTGCGGCGACCGGCGCGGCGCGGTGCGCCGGCGCCGGGATCGACGGCGCCGCCGCAGCGGTGACCGGGAGACGAGGTGTCGCGGTCGCGGGCGCGGCGGCGGTCGCGGGGACGCCGGCGAGGGCGGCCCCGCCGGGCGGCGAACCCGGGACACGTCCGGAGGTGAGGCTCTCGCCGAGCTGGGTGGCGACGAGGACCGCCGCCAGGGCGGCGGCGGCGAGGCCGAGCTCGCCGGTCACCGCCGCCGTCCGCAGCGACCGGCGCGGCCGCGTTCGTGCCGAGCTCGGCCAGAACGCGAGGCCGCCGAGCCAGACGGTGAGTGCGGGGACGAGCAGCGGACGCACCACGAAGGTGTCGATGAGCACGCCGGTGCAGACCGCGAACCCCATCTGGGCGAGCATGTGCAGCGGGACGGTCACCATCGCGAGGAAGGTGCCGGCGAGGATCAGCCCTGCCGAGGAGATCACCGGGCCGGTCTCGACGAGCCCGCGCACCGCCGCCTCGGGGACGGTCGCGCCGCCGTCGAGGGCCTCGCGCATCCGGCTGGTGATGAAGATGTTGTAGTCGGCGCCGAGCGCGACGAGGAGGACGAAGAGGACGGGCGGGACCCAGAACGAGATGTCGCCCTGGCCGAGCAGTCGCGAGAACAGCGTCGCCGTGAGCCCGAGGGCGGCGGCGTAGGAGAGCACCACGGTGGCGAGCAGGTAGAGCGGGGTGACCGGCGAGCGCAGGAGCACGACGAGCACGACGAGGATGGCGACGAGCAGCACCGCCGCGACGCGGTGGAAGTCGGCGGCGCCGAGCGTCTCGATGTCGGCGAAGATCGCCGGCGGCCCACCGACCGCGAGACGGGCGCCCGAGAGCGGCCCCCCGGCGAGCGTCGCCGCCGCGGTCGAGCCGACCCGGGAAAGAAGCGCCCGCGCCGACGGTCCGTAGGGGTCGCCGCGGGAGATGACCATCAGCCGGGTCGAGGCGCCGTCGGCACCGGCGAAGTAGCCGAGCGGCGCCGCGAGCTGGGGATAGGCGCGGAGGACCGGCTCGGTGAGGCGCAGGCCGCCGGGCGACGTCATCGCCGAGAAGAGCGGGGTGACGTCGACGCGGTTGGGATCGATGCCGAGCGCGCGCAGCCCGGCCATCCCGTCGAGCCCCGGCGCGGTGCGCAGGGTCAGCGGCGCGCCCGCGGGCTGGGTCACCGAGCGCACCTCGGCGACCCCGGGCAGCGCCCGCAGCGCGTCGGTCAGGCGGTCGACGGACTGGAGCGCGACGGCGCCGTGCAGCGGCCGGTTGCCGCTGACCACGAGCACGATCGGGGCGAGCTCGCCGGTGGGGAGATGGCCCGCGATCGTGTCGGTGCCAAGCCGCGAGTCCGCCGAGCCGGGAAGCTCGCGGGAGAGGTCGAAGGACTGGAGGAAGCCCACGAGCCCGCTCGCGCAGAGGAGCAGCGCCGCCACCGTCGCCAGGCTCACCGCGACGGGGTGCGATCGCACCAGCCGTCCGAGCCGTGGCCACGCGCCGCCGGGGTGGCGCCGCGCCGTCCGAAAGGCGCGGCCGCCGACCAGCTCGA